>USEI01000010.1 GCA_900553685.1 uncultured Clostridium sp. | reverse complement strand
GTTTATAAAATTCAAATTAAATAAACCTTATAAACATATTATACGAGGAGAATAACCTATGGAAAAATCAAAAGTATATTTTACAGATTTTAGAGCAAGACCAGGATATAATTTATTACAAAAATTAGAAAAATTAATTAAAAGAGCTGGAATAGAAAATATAGATTTTAAGAACAAATATGTTGCTATAAAAATACATTTTGGAGAACCAGGAAACTTAGCTTATTTAAGACCAAATTATGCTAAAGTAGTAGTAGACCTTGTAAAAGAATTAGGAGGAAAACCATTTTTAACAGATTGTAATACACTTTATGTAGGAGGAAGAAAAAATGCATTAGATCATTTAGATGCTGCTTATACAAATGGATTTTCACCATTTTCTACAGGTTGTCATGTTATAATAGCAGATGGATTAAAAGGAACAGATGAAGCTTATGTAGATATAAATAAAGAATATGTAAAAACGGCAAAAATAGGTAGAGCAATAATGGATGCTGATATTGTAATTTCACTAAATCACTTTAAAGGGCATGAAGGAACAGGATTTGGTGGAGCAATTAAAAATATTGGTATGGGATGTGGTTCAAGAGCTGGAAAAATGGAAATGCATAATAGTGGAAAACCAATAGTATTCAAAGATAAATGTAAGAAATGTAAACAGTGTATAAAAATCTGTGCTCACGGAGCAATTTCTTATAATGAAGAAGGTATAGCGCAAATAGATCACACAAAGTGTGTAGGTTGTGGAAGATGTATAGGAATTTGCAACTTTGATGCAATAACTGCACCTAATGACGAAGCAGCTGATATATTAAATATGAAAATGGCAGAATACGCATATGCAGTAGTAAAAGATAGACCACAATTTCATATTAGTTTAATTTGTGATGTATCACCAAATTGTGATTGTCATGGAGAAAATGATGCACCAATAGTTCCCAATATTGGAATGCTTGCTTCTTTTGATATGGTTGCTTTAGATAAAGCTTGCGCAGATTTAGTAAATAAGCAAACAGCATTTGAAAATAGTGCTTTAGGTGAAAATATGAAAAAATTAGATAAAAAATATATTGATAGATTTCATGGAGATAAATTCCACATAAATCATCCTGATACAAATTGGAAATCACAAATTACTCATTCAGAAAAAATAGGACTTGGAAATTCAGAATATGAATTAATAGAAATAAAATAATAAACTAAAAGATTTAGTTTAAAAAATGCAATTATGTAATTGACATAATTGCATTTTTTAAATAAAATACTTACGGAGGGTTTTATTATGAATAAAAAGACATTAATCAAAATACTATTAATATTAATATTAGTAATAATGGTAATAACTAATATTAGTTATGCTGTAAATATAACTAAAAATGATTTAAAAGAATCATTAGCAGAATTACTATCTAGTAATATAGAAATAGAAACTACCAGTATAACAGAAATTGTGCCTGAAGAAGGAGTAACAATTGAAGGTGATAATACAGTAACAGCTACAAGTACTTTAAAATATAGTGCGCCAGATGAAGTAATTGTTAATGATTCAAAAATTATACTAAAAGATTATGATGAAAATGATAAAACAAATTTTATAGCCATTGAAATGGATTATGTTTTAGAAAATAATAAAGCCAAATTTAATTTAGAATTATCACCAGAAACGTTTGGAAAAGATGAAACATATATAGAAGAAAATCCATTATTTATAATAGCATTAGTTTTAACTCCTGCTGAAATAATGTCTACAAATTATTTAGCTGTTGCTGATTCTTTAGGAATAGATTTAAATTTAGCAGCTTCATACTATAATCAAGGAATGATTAATACTAATAAAGAAAATAATTATGAAAAAGATTATAATGAAATATATGAAAATGATATTTATAAATACACATTTTCATATAAAGAAAGTGAAATAAAAACAACTTCAATTCTTGAAGTAAATCTTGATGAATTAGCAAAATTAAATAATACATATTTAGATGGAACAGCAACTTCTATTGTAAAAGTTTCTAATAATCCAAAAGATGAAAATAATGATGATAATAATATATCAAATAATGTAACTGAAGATAATAATTTAGCAAATAATACATCAAATACAAATAATACTGTAAACAACACTGTAAATAATACAAATAAAACTGAAAATAAACTTGTAAATAACACATCAAATAAAGTTGCAAATCAACCTCAAAATAAAGCAAAAGATAATACTGTTGCAAATAAAAAAATTCCAGCAGCTGGTGCAGAAACTATATATTATCTAATGCTTAGCATAGTAGTAATTGCATTAGCATTATATGTAAAAATTAGAAAATATGATGATGTAAAATAATTACACAAAAAAAGAATTAAATATGTAAAGAAAAACGCCACGCAAACACTGCGTGGCGTTTTGAAAAAATTAAGCTGATGTTACTAGTTTTTATTATCCATCATTTTTTTACCTTAAAAATAGGACTTGGAAATTCAGAATATGAATTAATAGAAATAAAGTAAGCTCCCACCACGCGAAGTGCACGGTGGGAGGAAAAAAATAATTTCACTTGTTACTGATTAATAGTGCAGACCGCTAATTGTGTTGTCATCTACACTTATTGAATAATTGTATTCATGTAAAGAATCTTCATGCTTTTCTGCACAAGAAAGGATATCTGAGGCTAGGTCGTCTTTTACCGTATAGGTATTTCCTGACTTACCTGTAGCGTCATGGCTAGATAGCAAAACAGTATTATCACTTATACTGATTGTAAAATCTTCTTCCATGAGCTCGCCAGAGTGCATAATGACATTTACATAGTAGTTTTCACAGTCATTTGCTAGTTTTTCAGTGTGCCGAGTACTTTGTTGACAAGCAGTTAGTGAAACTGCAAAGCATGTTAACAAAGTAAGAGAAAAAATTTTTTTCATATACTTGTCTCCTCTCTATTTTTTGACTGATCCTCAGTAAAGATAGAGGATATCATGAGTTACTACAGTATTTATTATAACATCATATATATCAAAAATCAAATTTAGCTTGATATTTAAGGATTCTTGAAATTGAATATAAAGATATGATAAAATAAAAAAGAATTATTTTAATAATTCTTTTTTTTGTATAATGAGAAAGTTTTTTATATAAAAGTTTTGCTAAAAGTTATACACAAATTTTATTTATTAAAATTTGATATTAGAAAAGTACATATTTGTATAAATTTTTATACGCAATTATTAAAATATTCATATTTGTTCTATTATTAGAGAGGTTATTATGAAATTGGTATCTATTCCTAAAGAGAAATATGAAAATTATAGACTAGATCTTATGTTTGATTGTTATAAATGGGATCCACAATTTTTAGATAATAATACTATTGCAAGACATATTTTAGTTATTACTGAAGAAGAACATAGAAAATTGGAAAGTTTAACTGAAAAATTAGATAAAGAAACTAAAAATGCAGAAGAATTTTTAAATCAAAACCTAAAAACAGCAAAAATTTTAGAACTACCTTTAAAAATAAATAAAGAAGTTAAAACTATGAAAAACTATAATCCTGATATTCATATTAGACTTATGAGATTTGATTTTCATCCAACAACTCAGGGGTTCAAAGTGAGCGAAGTAAATAGTGATGTTCCAGGAGGTTTTGCAGAAGCATCTTTAATGCCAGATTTGGCTTTAAAATTACTTGGAAAAGATAAATATTATTTTAAAAATTTTGGAGAAATATTTTTAAATAGTATTTCAAAAAAAATAAAAACCAAAGGAAAAATAATGCTTGTTCATTGTACTTGTTTTAGTGATGATAGACAAGTTATGCAATTTATAGGAGATAAATTAGAAGAAAAAGGATTTGAAGTTATCTATGGAGCTTCTGATCACATTAGATTTAAAAATAATGAAGCTTACAGTATTTTGAGTGGGAAAGAGGGAAAATTAGATGGTATAATTAGATTTTCTCCAATAGAATGGGTTATGCAAGTTAAACCTAAATTTTGGCAAGGATACTTTAATACAATAACTCCGTCTTGTAATCATCCAATAGCTATATTTGCACAAACAAAAAGATTTCCGCTTGTTTGGAGTATTCTTGAAAAAGAAGGATTAACATTTGAAACTTGGAAAAAATTATTACCTAAAACAAAAGAAGTTGATAAAAAAGAAGACTTATCCAAATATATTTATAAACCAGCTTATGGTAGAGTTGGAGAAAAAATTTCAATAAAAGAAGCTTGTACAGATGAGGAATTTGAGAAAATAATAAATGACGTAAAAAAACATCCAAAAAAATATGTAGCACAAGAAAAATTTGAAAGTATACCGGTTGTAGATGAAAAAGGTGAAAAATTTCATTTATGTTTAGGTTCTTATACTATAGATGGAAAACATGCTGGATATTACGGAAGAATAAGTAAAACTAAAAGAATAGATTCAAATGCAGCAGATATACCAGTTTTAATTGAAAGGATTTAATATGAAAGGTAAAGAAGTTTATAAAATATGGGCACCTAGTAATAATAAATGGACAAGCTGGGTAAGGCCAGTTCCTTTTGTTGCGATAGATTATAATTTTAAAATATATCAATCTGATAATTTTCAAATTTCTAAAATAGAAGATGTGAAAGATTTGGGCAAAAATTCTGCTATAATAATAGATCTTCCAGGAATAGAAAGTATAGAAGTAGGAATTGAATTTGCTAAATTAAATTTCATTCCTATACCAGTGTATAATGGAACAATGGAACAAGAGGGAGTTCTATCAACAACAGATAATAAAGAAATTATATATGGATTAATAAAATATGCAAGAATTTTAAAAGATATCAAAGTAGATGATAATGCAAAACCAGCATTTTTACTAGATAGTAATAGAATGAATAGATACAAATTTGATTCTTCTGTTTTTGATAATAGTTGGGATATTTATGCTCAAGACTTACCATCAGCAGAATTTTTAATAAAAAATGATATAGAAAAAGTTTTAATTATAAGTAATATCATAAGAGAAGATTTAAGAAAAATATTATATAAATATCAGAAAAAAGGTATAAAAGTATTTTTAAAAAAGGAATATGAACTACCTAAATTAGTTAAAATAAAAAAGCCTAAACAAAATATTGATGATTGAAAGGAAAAATGAATATTAAAATTCATGGAAAAAATATATGATAAAATTTGATGGAAGAATTCTTCAGTTTGGTTTTGGAGCTGTTGGAAAAAGTTTTTATGAAAAAGTTTCTAAAGAAATAAAATTCAATGAAAATAATTATTTTGTTTTATCAAAAGATAAATTTGAATTTGATGCATTTATAGATTTAGGAGGTATTGTTTCCAATTTTTTAGTTTATGATGTAACAAGAGATAATTTTTCATCAATTTTTGAAAAATATTTAAAAGAGGGAGATCTTTTAATAGATTTTGCAGATACAGTTGGAACAAGAGATATTTGCAAATGGTGTGCTGACAATAATATTATGTATATAAATACTGGTGAAGCAGATTGGCCAGATAATTGGTATAGTATTTTAAATGAAAATCTATTAAAACAAGATTTAAGAAAAAAGTATGAAAAAAATCCAGATTTAAATAAATACCCAATTGTTTTGCAACATGGAGATAATCCAGGACTTGTATCTCATTTTGTTAAATTAGGCATAGAGTCTATTGTAAATAAACAATATAGTAAAAATAAAGAGTTGAAAAAGTTGTTAAAAGAAAATAAATTTAACGAAATTGCATATAAGCTAGAGTTAAAAACAATTCATGTAAATGATATTGATCTTCAAATAATTAATGATGAATTTAAAAGTGATAAATTATTTAATACTTGGTGTATAGATTCTTTTTTCTTTGAGATGCTGAGTGAATCTACAGTTAATATAGGAACACATGAAAAAATTGATTATGAAGAGAAATGTAAACAAATAGATTTAAAAGAGGGATTTATAGAATTTAATAAAATGGCTGCAGATTTAAAATGCAACACATATTATCCAAATGGAAAATTTGAAGGATTTTTAGTTCCTCATGAAGAAACAATTACTATTGCTAAAAGTTTAGAATTAAAAGAAAATGGTAAAATAATTTATAGACCAACAGTTGCATTTATTTATTCCCCATGTGAATTTGCAAGAAAATATTTAGAAAAAGCAAAAGCAAATACATATCCAATTCCAGACCCCAATAAACCTCAAGATACAGAAAATGCAGATGGTAAAACAATAATAAGAGGATATATATATCCCGAAAAATACGAAATCGTATATAGAGAAAAAATTAAATCCGGCACAGAATATGTAGGTGTTTTACTTATGGGAGAAAAATTTAATCCTGTTTGGGTAGGAAATAGAGTAAATTTGGATTTTTTATATAAAAATTTAAAAACTTCATATTGGCAAACTCCAACAATTACACCTGTAGCAATGTCTGCGCTATCAGCAGTTTGTTGGATGATTAAAAATAAAAATAAAGGTGGCATTTATTTTCCAGATGATATAAAAGAATATAAATATATTTTAAAAATTGCAGAAAAATATATATCAAAAACAATTTGTAAAACATTTGACAGAAAGCAGATAGAAGAAGAGTTAAATTTAAATTTAGCAAATTTGCAGTTTAAGGATTTTATTATTTAAATATAAAAGTACCAAATAATGCAATATTTAAAACAATAAAGTTTTAAGTATTTATATACTAAATTAGATTATAAAATATAAATATAAAAATTTAAAGTATTAAAAAATTACATATTAAAATTATATATTCTAATAATTATATATTTAAAGTTTAAGAATTTTTTAATAGTTATTTATATATTAAAATAAAAGAGGAGTTTTTAAATTATAACTCCTCTTGTTTTTATTAGAGTTTAATGACCTCCTCCGGCCACCGCCACCTCCGCGGCCTCCACCGCCATATCCGTGACCGCCGAAACCTCCTCCATAGCTACCTGATCTATATGAACGAGATACATAAGCTGCATGGTGAGTAGCATGTCTAAATGAATGACTTGAATGATAAAAAGTTTTAGACCTATAATAAGGATTACTTAAAATATCACTATCATTAAAGCTTATATCAGGACATCTAATTTGTAATGCTTTTATAACTTTTTCGGAAATACCAAATGCAGTTGCATATACTAAATATTGTTCCCATAAAGGAAGATCAATTACAGTTCTTTCATTCATTAGAGTAGCACTATTTAAGAAATTATATAAACCTCTCCATTTTGCATATTCATCTTCACCAAATTGTGTAAGTAATACATATTTTGATGAAATTCTTTTTAAATATATAGAAGAAAGTATTAATACAAATCCTATTATAAAGAAAGCACCATAGGCTAAACCTAAATATGAAAAATACGAAAATAGGTTAAATATAATAATTAATATTAATCCTAAAATACAATATGTTCTAGAAAGTGCACGTAGATGATTTTTGGGCTCAGTAAAGTTAGATTTTTGATAATATCCATCAGATACGCCAATTTTTGTTACTGAAGATTCTATATTATTTACAAAAGTTTCAGTATTTTCGTAATCTGAATAAACTTTATTTTGAAGAGTACTCATTGGTAATTCAATTTCATAAGAAGAATATTTTAGTATTAAATTAAAGTAATGTTTTTCAGTAGGTGTTAAAGAATTTTCATCTTCTTTTGTTGTAATATTTCCATATATATCTATTTGTGTTATTGGTTCTGGTCTTTTTAAAATTACGATTTTAACATTATTAAAAGTCCAACCAGATGCTTCATTAATTTTTTGAAGAGTAATATATTTTTTTCTAACTAAACTTAAAATTGTAGCAGAGTACCCATCATTATCATATTTTTTCTTATTACTTTTACAGAAAACTAGACTAGCAGCAAAATTAGGATCTAGATTACTTGGAATTTCTCTAAAGTAGTCAAAATTTATAGAAGGTTTATAAAAATTATGTTTTTTATGCATTTTTTTATTTATATTTAAAACATACCATATTATTAGTGATGAAATAATTATAGATGCTAAAAATAAATAAGTTTTATACCTTTTTGACTTTTTCGCATCTTCTTCGAATTCTGCTTGTTCATCTCTTAATTCTGTAAGCACATTATCATCTGAATAAAGATTATCTGGAGCATAATTTGTAAAAGAACGTTTATCATCTCCAAATGAAATTAAAGCAAATTCAATGTAGTTATTATCTGGTGTAAATTTTAAATCGTTTTTACCAAGATTAAAGTAAAAAGTGTGATATCCTGGAATGACAGTATTTGATTCTGCATATGGAAAATCATAATTTGTTGTTCCATAAGTATGAACTTCATAATTTCCAGGCTGAGGCATAAGTTCATTTGGAAATAATATTTTACCTTTATATGAATTTAGATATTTTATTGTGTTTCCAGAATAAAGTGATATGTATAATTCTGAACAATCATTATAATATAATGATGCATTACTCATTTCATATTCTATTTCAAAAGTCACTTTTTCTCTGTATAATCCATCAACATAGAATAGAAGGCATTCATATTGCCTTTTATAATCATTATATGGTCCTTCACTATGATACCATTTACCTGGTCCATATTTAGTTGAAGAGCTAAGATAATCACTATCGTCCCAATAAAGTTTAGGACTTTCATCATATACAATTTCTGTACCATCATCTAAAATCTGTTTTACAGAATGAACTTTATATTTAATTGGCAAACCATCTATAGTATCTTCTGGTAGATCTCTCCATAACTCCCAAAATGGATTGTCTTTTGATGCTGCATGAATATCAAATGTTAATCTTTCTGTTACAAAAATTTTCCCACCATTTTCCTCGCTATCTGCAACAACTGCAGTATAATCAATATCGGTAATCCTTGCATAATCAAATGGATTAAAATTAATTTCTAATTCTTCAGATAGCATTGATAAAAAACCTAATATAGGGGCTACAAAATATACAATGAAGAATAGTATTATTATAAAAGTAGTAAATCTTTTTCTCATAAATACCTTCCTTTATATTAACTTTTTATAGTTAATATGATAAAAATTTAATAAAATCCATAATCAGTATATATAAAAAAATTGGGCTTGTAAATAAAATTATAATTTTTTCACTAAAAAGATAAAATTTCATATTATATAAAGAAGAACTAGGAAAGGAGTTTAATATGGCAAAAATTTTAGTATATAATAATAACACAAATAGAATGGAAACATATTATAGAGGTGAATCAGAAGCTATGCCATATAATTCTAATAGAACTTTAAAAGTTGGAGAATTTAGGGGAAGTAGTAATTCTGGACTTTTATGGACAGATAGAAGAGCTATGCAAGCATGGAATAGCTTCAGGTATATATATGGTAGACCAATCTATGTAGGGTTTGCTTTTAAAAGACCTTGGGAAGGAGGTCATGGAACTTTTTCACAACATTATGCTGGAGTTGCTTTTGATGTTGGGCAAAATTTAACTGATGCACAAAGAAATGAAATGAGAAATTTAGCAATAAGCTCAGGAATATGGAATTTTGTTGAGCCAGCAAATTTAACACCTAGATGGGTACATTTTGACGAAAGACAAGTAGCAACTAGATACCCATTATTAAGAAGTGGTAGCAGAGGAGTATATGTATGTATATTACAAGATGCGTTAACAACTCTTGAATATGATACAGGAGGATTAGATGGAGTATTTGGAACTAAAACAAGATCTTCAGTTATATCTTATCAAAGTAAAAATGGACTTTCTCAAGATGGAATAGTAGGAAATTTAACTTGGAATAAGATAATGCCAGATGTAGTTGGAAAAGGTGCAAGTAGTACAACAGTACTTCCAACAATTTAAAGTAATAATCCACAATTTGTAAATAAATTGTGGATTTGTTTATTAGAGTTATTTGTATATATAGAAAATTGAAAATATTTAATAAATTTTTATTAAGCTTTGAGGAGATATTAAAAATGGATTCAAGTCAATTTGTAATTTTTATCTCTATTGTTGCAGCAGGATTAGCTAAAGGAAAAAGTGAAGAAGAGATTAATATATTATCTACTTTTTTCTCTCAACTGGGAGATACATTAGCAACAATTTTGGCGTTTAATGCAAGTTGTAATAGTAAAAATAGTGAAAATAATTATGAAGAGGAGTGATTGATAAAGAAAGTACTATGTGATAAAATGTAAAAAAATAAAATAATAATTTATTTGTAAAAAACTACCTTTATTATAAAAGGAGGCGGATAGTTTGAAAAAGAGAAAAATACTCGTTATAATAACTTTAACATTTTTAGCATTAATACTTTTAGGAATTGTTTTTACTATTGCAATACATAATTACCAAATCGTTAATTTTTCATTAGATGAAGATTTTAACGAAACAACAATAGGAGAGAAAATAGCAAATCCAGATAGAATTGTGTATAGAGATGAAGAGGGAAATTATTATGAATTTAGTAAAGACACAGAGAAATACAATAATTTAAAAGCTTTACTTGGAAATTCTATAAAAGAATATGATGAAAATGGAGAAGTTTTAACAGATGATGATATTGACAAACTTCATTCTAAAAGTTTTATAGAGTTTGATTACAAAACAATTAGTAAAAATTACATAATTAATTTAGAAAAGAATGAAAATAGAGCTGTTGTAAAATTAGGTAATACCGGTGGAACAGTTGTTGCTCAAGAAATAGATAATTTAAGTAAAATAAAAAGAACTTTAAACAGTTTAATAATTGGTGAAAATCCTAAAAAGTTAGAATATAAACAACTATATTCTAGAAATTATATAGATGGAATTGAATATAAATATACTCATCTTTTTAATTCTAAAGATTCAGGGATATATCAAGCTAAAATAACAAGTTTATCAGATTATGAAAAATATAAACAAATTTGTAATATTGCAATAGAATCTGAAAAAGAAATTAATGAAGAAACTTTTTTAAATAATGAAATTATTTTAACAGTTTCAAGTCTTCCTAAAATAGAAGTTAAAGTTAATGTTGGAAATATTAAATATAATTATAGTAAAATAGAAAATGCGAATCCTCAATATACAGTTCATATTCTTATTGTAAGTAATATAGTAAATACAGATTGTATTTATAACACAAATTTATCAGTAATAGAAAATCAAATAGAACATGAAAATTTTAAAATAGATTATGATAAAAAAGTCGAAAATTTGGATACTAATATTTTTGCCACTAATATTGACGAATTTATGAAAGAATATAATTTAGCAAGTTCAAAAATCTCCGAAGATGAGGCAAGCATAATTGCAGAAAAAGGATTTGAAGAAGCAGAAAGAATCTGCGGAGCTTATGATATTAGTACACAAACAGTTACAAGAGAAAATGTAAAACCTAATAATTTTTATACAAGAAAATATAATGAAGGTGATAAAGTTTATACTCAATATGAAGTAGATTGTTATGTATTTACAAGACTTGATGATATGCAATTAAATGGAGTAAAAGTTTATGTAGATGTAAAAACTGGTAAAATAGTGGGAGGTGGAGCTTTTGGAGATTAATAAAAAAGAAAAGATTATAAAAGCTTTAGCTCTTATAATTTCTATAATGATAACACTAGGTACAATAATTGTATTTGGTAAATATTTATTAAGATTTATAATGGTCCCACTAAATTTATTATCAAATGAAATATTAAGAGAAATGTCATTATATATAGTAAAAGAAATATTAGTTTTAATAGCAAATATTATATTAATATTATTTTTATTTAAAATATTATATTTATACATATATTATTTTTTGAAACAGATTGTAAATAAAAAAATTATAAAAGGAATATTGCTTTTAATACCAGTTATAGCGATTTTAGTATTACTTTTGTATGTAAAAAGTAATGTTCATTATTTACTAAGGAATAGCATATTACTAATAAGTTATATAGTTGCTTTAATATGTGTTCCAATTATAATTCTAGGAAGAAATATTTTAAAAGAAACAAAACATAAAAAAATAAAAATCATTATACTAATTCTTTTAATAATTTTTATATACACAGTAAACTTTGAATCAGTAATTCATTATGCAGAGGTTGTAGTTCAAAACATATCTGGAACAAGTTTTAAAGAATTATTTACAGAAGAAAAAGAAGAAGTTCTAGACTTATCTTATCTAAATAATTATGCACAAATAATGGCAAGAGATGGATATTTAGATAAATATGATGTTACTCAAATTTTATCTATAGTAGATTCAAAGTCTATGAAAATTTTTATAAATTATAAAGATTCTTCTAAAAATATAGATTTAAATTTAACGAATAAAGAGGATGAAGAAATTGCAAAATTAAAAGATAGTTTAGAATCAAATTTTTATAAATTTAATTATGAAGTAAATAAAGAAAATCAAATAACAGTAAATATTGAAAGATATGTGCTTGAAGATAAACCAGAAAATGCAGAGAAAAATTCAGAAATAATTTTAAAAGGGAATAAAGATTTAAATTTAATAAAAAAAGTAAATAGTAAAGTAGATTATGAAAATTATAATTATATTTTTGAAAATGAAATGGTGGGAGAAAAAGAAATTTCTGTAGGGGAGATATATTCATTAAACTTTCTTTTAGTATATGATAAAGAAGATGAAAATTTTGTACCAGTTCAAATAGGTGAAACAAATTATGCTTTAATTGAAAGCTATATAGTTAACTCAAGAGGAATAGAAATTACTTTAAAACCTGGAATATCTTTAAAAAAAGAAGATTATACTTTAAGAATTAACAGATACAATGAAAATCTAGAGATTTTAAAAGAAAAAGACGCAAACTACTATTATAAATATGAACCTGTTGTAGATATTTTAATGAATAGTAAAAATAGTACAGTATTGGAAATAGATTTTGATCAAACTTACAAGTTAGAGGATTTTAAAAATATAGAAATTATATTTTAAAATAGAAAAATAAATTAGAAAAGAAATAAAAAAAGCAGAGCTCGTCAATTGACGAGCTCTGTTTGGAATAATAAATCCACCGATTTTTTGATAACATTAAAATCTTCTTCTTGTATAGTGATTTCCAACCCAGTAGATTTATTTAGCAAGTCTTCATAAAGTGTTTGTATATCTGGGCTACAGAAAAATTTTATTTTGTTTTCAGAAGTTTTACTTATAGTGATTTTAAAGTGTAAAAATTCTGAAAGAGAGCCACAGCCACAAGCGTAATACAGTTTACCAACTGCTGGAGTCCTTTTAATTCTATTTTGATTCTCTAATAATATACTTTTTCCTGTTGGGAGATTGTCACCTAGTACTTGTAAAAAAATTGAACCTATAAGTGACATATTTTCCCGCATTTTATTTGTGGGAGGACAACAGCTGAAATTTGACTCATAAGATTGCATGCGAGCAAAAATTGTTCTAGCTGCTGCCAAACATTCCTTTTGAACAGCTATAGTGATTTTATTTCTTTTCGTTTCTTTTAATTCCACATATGATAGTTGAGTTAAAACTTCCGAAAGACTATATTCTATAAGAAAATCATCAATATCTGAATCTCTTGTAGTACCATCTGAACACATAAGCACAATCTTAAGAAAAGATTTTTCCCACTTTTCACCAGCATCAGAAGATGAATGATTTTTTTCAAATTCAACTTTTTTTGAATGAATCTCATCTTTATTATCTAAGATTAGTTCAGCTAATTTTTCAAGCCGACTGTCTGTAATCGGATGAATTAAGAATAAGTCTTTTGACCGTTTTGATAATTTTTCAATAATTTCTTTTTTCATAACATTCTCCTTTTATTCCTAATAAACTTGTTATTGCTACATATATAGTATAACATAGTTTACATAACAAATCAAATTTAACAAGATATAACTTTTTATTTTTATTAGAAAAAATACTTGCTAAAAAAATAAAATATGATATAATAATATCGTAAAATTAGGAATTAATCCTAATTTGTAGGAGATTTTTATGAAAAACTATTCAAGACAAAGAGAAGAAATAATAAAAACAGTTAAAGAATCATATAATCATCCAACAGCAGAAGATATTTATAAAGCTGTAAAAACTAAAGATCCTGCAGTAAGTAGAAGTACTGTTTATAGAAACTTGGGGTTATTAGTAGAAAATAAATTAATAATAAAAATATCAATGTTAGTTGGACCAGATAGATATGATTATGTAAAAGAACCACATAATCATGCTATTTGTAGCAAATGTGGAAAAGTTTTTGATTTTGAATATGATTTTAAATATAATGAATTAAAAGAAAGCATTTCAAAACAAACTGGAGTAGAAATCTCTGAAAAAGGAATTGCATTAGAAGGAATTTGCAGTTCTTGTAAAAATAAATAATTAGGAGGAATGGAAAATGCCAGAATTAAAAGGAACAAAAACAGAAAAAAATTTAATGGAGGCTTTTGCTGGAGAATCTCAAGCAAGAAACAAATATACTTATTTTGCAAGTAAAGCTAAAAAAGAAGGATATGAGCAAATTGCTGCTATATTTTTAGAAACAGCTGATAATGAAAAAGAACATGCAAAATTATGGTTTAAATTATTAAATGGTGGAGATATTTCAACAACAGCAGAAAACTTAAAAGCAGCAGCTGAAGGAGAAAATTTTGAGTGGACTGATATGTATGACAGAATGGCAAAAGAAGCTAAAGAAGAAGGATTTGATAAAATTGCTTACTTATTTGAGGCTGTTGGAAAAATAGAAAAAGAACATGAAGAAAGATATAAAAAATTATTAGAAAATGTTGAAGGTGGATTAGTATTCAGCAAAGATGGAGAAAAAATTTGGAAATGTAGAAACTGTGGACATATAGTTATTGGTAAAGAAGCTCCTGGAGTTTGCCCAGTATGTGAACATCCACAAGCTTTCTTTGAAATAAATGCTAAAAACTATTAATAATATTATATATCAATAGTTTATTTCAAAAATTTAAGGCAAACTTGAAATATGAGTAAGTTTTTACTTATATTTCAAGTTCTTTTTTTAGTTATTTAAATAATTATCAAAAAATATTCCAAAGATGATAGAAAAACTTGCAACAAATAATCCTGTTCTAAAAAGTACAATTGCAATATCAAATAAATAAGCAGATATATAGTATTTATTATAGATTAAAAGTACAATAATACTAGAAATACAAATAATAGAAGATATTATTAGGTTAATGTTAACCAAATGTTTTGTTTTTTTATTTTTTAATGAAATATGTAAGCTATTCATAATTAATCTCCTTAAAATATGTTAGAATATTAATTTAATAATAGCACTTTATATATTTAAAAACAAATGAAAAATCTGGAAATACAGAGAAAATAAGCATTATAATAAAAAAATTTAAAATAGATTTAAAAAATAGAATCTTTGATAAAAAATAAATTGCAATTAGTTTTATAAGGCATATTAATTTTATTTACTAATATTAATTATTAAATAAAGTGCATTTCATTTTAATAAATAAAATTTTTAGTAAAAAAAATAATCGTAGTTCATACGATTATTTTAATGTATTTAGTTTTTTAGATAAACTTGATTTTTTTCTAGAAGCAGTATTTGCTTTTATAACACCTTTTGTACAAGCTTGATCTACTTTTTTAACAGCTTGTTTAAAAGTTTCTTCTGCTTTTGTTTTATCACCTTCTGCAACAGCAGCTTCAAAAGTTTTTATTGCTGTTTTGTAAGCTGATTTTATCATATTATTTTGTAATGTTTTTTTCTCAATTACACTTACTCTTTTTATAGCTGATTTTATGTTTGGCATCTAACTTTGCACCTCCTCTTGGTTCATAAAGTAAATTTTACTTCAAATATTTTAACATGAATAGATTTAAAAAGCAAGTATTTTCTTAAAAAAAGTAATAATGTGCCTAATTTCACAAAAAATTCACATTTATAGAACACAATAATATTGTAATATTGAAAATTCTGTGATATATTGTGAACAAAATAAAACCAAGGAGGAAATGTGATGATAGCTTTAGGCGCAGATCATGGAGGGTTTAAATTAAAAGAAGAGATAAAAAAATACTTTGATGAAATAGGAATTGAATATAAGGACTTTGGAACAGATAGTGAAGAAAGAACAGATTATCCTCTTTATGCTGAATTAGTTGCAAAAGCGGTTCAAAAAAAAGAATGTTCAGCAGGAATTTTAATATGCAAAACTGGTTTTGGAATGACAATTGTTGCAAATAAATTTAGAGGAATAAGATGTGCACCTTGTTATGATGAAGAAACAGCAAAACAAGCTAAAGAACATTCAAATATTAATATATTATCTTTACCAGCAAGTTATTTAACTGTTAGTAAAGCAATAAGTATAATTAGAATTTGGATAGCTTCAGAATTTTTGAAAGGAAGATATTCAGAAAGATTACAAATGATAGAAGAAATTGAAAAAGAGAATATGAAATAGAAAAAATAGTGAGGTTATATAAACATGTGGGGAGATATAGCGATAGCATTTATGATAGCATTTTTAACAGCATTTATGGCAACACCACATACAATAAATTTAGCTAGAAGAGTAGGAGCAGTTGACACGCCAAAAGATGCAAGACGTATTAATAAAATCACTATGCCGAGATTAGGTGGACTTGCAGTAATAGCAGGCTTTTTCTTATCGGTTATATATTTGCTTATAACAATGACTATCGAAAATACAATAGATTTGGAGCAAGATAATTATATAAATAAACTTATAGCATTTGTTATAGGAGCACTAATAATTGGAATAGTATGTTTTATAGATGATGTAAAAGGTGTACCAGCTATAATTAAATTAATAGCTCAAATTGCATCAGCATTAGTGGTTGCAAAATCAGGAATAATAATAGATACATTAGAAGTTCCATATATTTATATGAGCGATTTTTGGGATATATTTAATCTTATTATAACTGTTTTATGGATTGTTGGAATAACAAATGCTATGAATTTGATAGATGGTTTAGATGGACTTTCAACAGGAATATCATTAATTTCATGTTTATCATTATTAATAATATTTTCTTTAAATGGTTCACCACTTATTTCAATAGTTTTAATTACAGCATTAGGAGGGGCATTATGTGGATTTTTACCATATAATTTTAATCCAGCTAAAACTTTTATAGGAGATACAGGCTCAAATTTTTTGGGATATTGTTTATCAATAATTTCAATTTTAGGAATAGCAAAAACATATACAGCAATAGTTATTGTTGCACCATTACTTGTTTTAGCACTACCTATTTTTGATACTATATGGGCAATTATAAGAAGAATAGTACACGGAAAAAATTTAAAAGCTGTATTTCAACCAGATACTGGTCATCTACATCATAAAATGTTAAAAAAAGGTTTTACACAAAAACAGGCAGTTTTAATAATGTATGGTATAAGTGCAATATTTGGAATGTTTGCAATTATACTTTTAGATAGTGGTATTTGGAAAGCACTTTCTTTTGCAGTAATTGTTATAATAATTATTGCATGTGGATATAAAGAATTTTTTAAACAGAAATTACTTAATAATGATTCTGAAGAAAATCTAGAACAAATAATGTATGATGAAAAACATATAAGGCATGATAGATAATAATAAAATAAGAAATATATTTATAAGATTTAATATAATTTTAAGATGATAACTAAAAGAGTTATCATCTTTTTTATTTTAAATATTATAAATTATACTTTTTCATAAAAGATAAATATATATTTTTTATGATTATAAATATAGACATAAAAAAATGTAAATCTTTTTAAAAGTTTCTATCCTTTATATAATTTATGTATAAAATGTAGTAAACATAAAAAAAGCAAAAGCTACTAATAAGAAAAAAAGAGATTAAAAGAGCTTTTTAATACTATAGATATAAAATATAAAAAATATTAAAGATATATTGCATTTTTTAAAAGAATATAGTATAATATCATTGTTAATGAAAATAAATGAATTGGAAGTATAAAAATGATAAAAAATGTTAAGAAAAATATTCAATTAAATATTATGATTTTTGGTAATAATCAAGATAGTAGCGATTCCACTAGTAACACTATCTTTTATTTGCATGTCCGAAATAATATATGATTAAAATTTGCAGTAATAAATAAGTAAAGGCAATACCTAAATTAATCTATATTATTTTGGTATTGCTATTTTTATGTCTAAAAGGAGGAATAAATATGATAAAAATAATTGAATATGAAGATAAATATAAAGATGCTGTAATTGATTTATGGATACAAATATGTATAGAAGAATTTGGATTTGAAGCATGGGAAAATGGAATTAGAAATATGGAAAATCATGAGTTTCCTAAAAATAATGGCAAATTTTTACTTGCTATTGAAAATGATGAGCTTATTGGAACTATTTCTTTAAAAGACATTGGAATGCCTCAAGGTATGCTAAAAGGTTTTTATGTAAGAAGTGATTATAGATCAAAAAAATTAGGATTACACTTAATGAATCAAATAATAGAAATGGCAAAAGAAATGGGATACAATAATTTGGTTTTAGATACTTATGAAGCTTTTGAAAGTGCTGTAAGATTTTATCAAAAATATGGATTTACAAAAATTAATCAGATTGATGATAAATTAATTATGCAAATTGCTATATAAAAATCATAACTAAGTAGATTAAAGAAATTTTTTATCAGATAAATGTAAAAAACATATAAGTTTGACAATATAGCCTCAGGTATAGTATAATGTATCCTGAGGTTGTATTTTTATGTATTATAATTGGAAAGAAAAAACTGATACAGAAGAATTAAAAGTAGTATGCAATTTAATAAGAAATGGTGAACTTGTAATTTTTCCTACGGAAACGGTATATGGAATAGGTGCAAATGCTTTAGATCCAATCGCTGTTGGAAAGATTTTTTTGGCTAAGGGCAGACAATCAGATAATCCATTAATAGTACATTTAGCAGATAGAAGAAAAATACAAGATATAGTAGAAGATGTTACGGAAATGGAGCAGAAACTAATTGATGCTTTTATGCCTGGACCTTTTACACTTATTTTAAAAAGAAAACCTATTATACCAGATATTGTAACAGCGGGATTAGATACTGTTGCAATAAGAATACCAGATAATATAATTGCAAAAGGAATTATAACATTTTCAGGCTGTCCAATAGCTGCTCCAAGTGCCAATATATCTGGAAGACCTAGTGGAACTAATATTGACGATATTAGAAAAGAACTAGAAGGGAAGGTTTCTGCTATCGTTGATGGAGGAGAAACACAAATAGGCTTAGAATCTACAGTAGTAAAAGTTGTAGATGAAGTACCAGTAATTTTAAGACCAGGAAAAATTACACCAGAAGATATTGAAAAAGTTGCAGGAAATGTAATAATAGATAAAAATATTTTTAGAAAAATTGGAAAAGATGAAAAAGTAGAAAGTCCAGGAATGAAATATAGACATTATGCACCAGAAACTAAATGTAAATTAATTTATTGTGCAAATGATTTAGATGAGATATTTTATTTAAAAAAATTCGTAAAAGAATATAAGGGTGATGTTGTTATTTTAGGATTTGCTGAACATGAAGATAAAGTTTATGTTTCAGAAGGTAGATTTATTAATATAGGTTCTAAAAATGACTTAGAAAGTATAGCAAAAAATATTTATACAGCTTTAAGACAAGCAGATAAGATTAAACCTGAGATAATTTTAATAGAAGGGGTAAGAAAACAAGGCTTAGGAATTGCTATTATGAATAGATTATTAAGAACTTGTGAACATGATATTTTTGAAAGATAATTTACAAAAGAAAATTAGTATGAATTGTGAAATATGTTTTATTATGAAATATAGAATAAGGCAAAATAAAATTTGCTAGAAAGAGGATTTATGAAAAAGGAAATAAACTTTGGAATAGGTTTTATAACTGGTAGACCCAATATTTGCAAAATTGTAAACAATTATTATAAATATTTATTAGAGCAAGTAGAAAAATTAGATGCAAAAGTAAACTTTACAATTTTTATTTTATATGATTTAACTTATCAATTTACAACAAGAATAGATTTCTATGGAATTTTACCTGAAGTATATAAAAATATAAATATAAAATATATAACACCAGAAGATATAGAAGAAGATAAGAAGAAAATAATTTCAAAATATGATATATCTCCAGAAGATGCTAATTTACTTTTGGGAAAAGGCTACGCAAAAGCAAGAAATACAATTTTATATTATGCATTAAAAAGAAAAATAGATTATTTACTATTTTGGGATGATGATGAATATCCTTTAGCTAATGTTAAAGAAGGAAAGGATATTGAGTGGATAAAACAAGAAGATATACTAGAACATATAAAATATATTGAAAAATCAGAAGTTACAATGGGATATAGATGTGGATTTATGAATCCAATTCCATATATTGAATATGATGAAAACATTAAAGAAGAAGATTATAAGAAATTTATTGACGGATTAGAAAATGAAGTTATAAATTGGGAAAAAGCACAGAAAGCCAGAGTTGATAATTCTAGTATGGCTTTTGCTGAAAAAGATGTGGCAAATCATACTAAAAAACCTGAATATTTAGAAGAAGTTGGAAAAAAATCCTTTGTATTGGGTTCTGGAATTTGCCTAAACTTAAGACATTTAGATAAAATACCTGCTTTTTATAATCCACCAGGTGCAAGAGGAGAAGATACATTTTTTTCTTGTGCATTAGCATTAAAAGATGCAAGAGTTTTAAGAGTACCAACATATCATTTTCATGATTGTTTCTTGAAATTTACTTCTTTAATGAAAGATAAATTTCCAAAAGTATTAAGAAGAATTGCTTTAGATGATAATGGAATTGAACAAAGATTTTTAAAAACGACAGTTGGATGGACAAAATATAAACCATTACTTTACTATATTACAGAACCAGATAATTATAAGAAGATAATATCAAATACTAAAAAGAATTTAGAAGAAAGTATTCCTAAAATTAATACTGCTTTTGAAACTTGTGATTTTGGTTGTTTAATTACAGAATTAGAAGATTATGATAAAAATGTAAAAAAACATTACAAAGAATTTTTAAAGACAACAGAAATTTGGGATGAGTTAAAATATAAAATCCGTGAAGAGGTGAAATAAGTGGATAAAAAATATTCATATATAACAGTTTTAACAACAGAAAATTATTTAATTGGAGTATTAGCATTAAAAGAATGTTTAAATAGGCTAAACTCAAAATATAGATTAGCAGTATTAATAAATAACAATATAACAGAAAAAACTATAAATATTTTGAAATCTTTTGATATTGATGTTATAAAAATAGATAAAATCGAAATACCAGAGCAAATAAAGATGAAAAATGGTGGAACAAATTATAATAGATGGAGTAATACTTTTGATAAATTAAGAATGTTTTCTTTAACTCAATTCGATAAAATTGTTTATTTAGATAGTGATATGTATATTAGAAACAATATTGACGAACTTTTTGATGCTGAAGATATGTCTGCAGTTATAGATCGTCATTATTGTACTATAGATCCAGAATATATGGAATTAACTTCAGGAGTTTTAGTAGTGGAACCTAAAAAGGATTTAGATTTAGAAATAGCTAAAAAGATTCCTATATGTATAGAAAAACTTGGACAATTTGGTGATCAAGATGTTATTCAACAATATTATGAAGATTGGAGATTAAAACCAAATTTACATTTACCATTAGTATATAATATGTTTATTTTGCATTTAGAATATTTTATTAAAAGTAATAATCCAAGTAAATTTAATTATAGAGATTTTCAAAAAATAGACTTTGAGAATTTAAAAATCATACATTTTATTTGTAAAAAGAAACCATGGGATTTTAATAAAAGTCAAATAGATGAATATATTGAATTTTTAAATACTATTAGAAAAAAGGATTATGAAGACTGCGATATAAAAGAACAAAAAGACATGATAGAAGCCGAATTTTCTTTAGCACCAGAATATACTAAAAAAGTTACTTTAGAATATATGGATATACTAGAAAAGGTTTCAAAAGAAATAGGTATTTAATACCTATTTTTTTATATAATAGGAAATATTTGAAAGTTCTATTATATAAAAAATAGAAAAATTAGTATTGACTTTATAACACGAAAAGTTTATGCTAATTAAGTATTTAAATAATAGGAGAAAGATTATGTATCTTATAGTAGGGCTGGGAAATCCAGAAAATGATTATTCAAAAACTAGACATAATATGGGATTTAATGTAATAAATAAAATTTCAGAAGAATATGGAATAAAGGTAAATAAGTCTAAGTTTAAAGGTTTAGAAGGTAGTGGAATAATAGAAAATAAAAAAGTAATTTTATTAAAACCACAAACTTTTATGAATTTAAGTGGTGAATGTGTTATAGAAGCTATGAATTTTTACAAAATATCAGAAGATGAACTTATAATTATTTATGATGATATAGATATAGAGCCAGGAAATATAAGAATAAGAAAATCAGGTTCAGCTGGAACACATAATGGAATGAAATCTGTTATTGAACATATAAAAACAGAAAAATTCTGTAGAGTTAGAGTTGGGATAGGAAAACCAAAAGAAAATATAGATATGATTAGTCATGTAATTGGGTATGTACCAGAAGAAGAAATTAGAATTTTAGATAATGGTGTAGAACTTGCAAAAGATGCTGTTATTGAAATTATAAAAAATAATGTAGATTCAGCAATGAATAAATTTAATAAAAAGAAAGATGATTAGATGAAAGAATTAGTAATATTAAACTCTGAAAATAGAAGAATAATAGCCTTAATTGAGGATGAAGAATTAGTAGAAAAGTATGAAGAAGATGAGAATAATAAGTCTATTGAAGGAAACATTTATGTTGGTAAAGTACAAAATGTTTTAACTGGACTTCAATCTGCTTTTGTTAATATTGGAGAAAAAAGAAATGCTTTTATACATGTAAAAGATATTCTTCCCAAAATTGATATAACTAAAAATGAAGAAGTAGAAAAAGAACCAATAAACAAATTAATTAAACCAGGAGATCCTATAATAGTAGAGGTAAAAAAAGAAGCTGTAGATAAAAAAGGTCCAAGACTTTCAACTCATATAAGTTTAACAAGTAGATTTATTGTATTTATGCCTAATTCTCCATTTGTAACGGTCTCTTCTAAAATTGAAGATGTAAGAGAAAGAGAAAGATTAAAAAATATTGTAGAAAAATATTTGCCACAAAATACTGGTGCAATAATAAGAACAGTATCTGAAAATCGTTCAGAAGAAGATATAAAAGAAGATATTATAAAAACTATTGATAAATGGAAAAATATAAAATTAAAACCAATAGAAAAATATCCACAAAAAATATATGATAAAGGTGGAGTATTAAAAAAGACGATTGTTGATTTAGTAGATAGCAACTTAGACAAAATTATTGTAGAAAATCAAAAAGATTATGAATTAGTGAAAAATATACTAGAAGAAATAAATTCAAATATCAAAATTGAAGTAGATCAAAAAATTTCCCAAAAATATTCTTTAGAAAAGCAATTAAAAGCTATAGAAAATACTAAGGTTTGGCTTAAAAATGGAGGCTTCATAACTATTGAAAAAACTGAGGCTTTGGTTGCAATAGATGTTAACTCTGGAAAATTTATTGGAAAAGATGACGCAGAAGAAACCATTACAGAAGTTAATCTAGAGGCGGCAAAAGAAATTTCAAAACAAATTAGACTAAGAGATATAAGTGGAATTATTGTTATTGATTTTATCGATATGAAAAAAGAGGAAAATAAAAGAGCAGTAATAGAGGAAATAATTAAAAATAGTAAAAAAGATAGATCAAAAGTACAAGTTGAAGAGTTTACGAAATTAAATTTAATGGAGATAACTAGAAAGCACATAAATAGTAAGAAAAAATTTAATTAAATATGTTAATTATTATAAAAGATTAAATAAGAATGTGAAATAAATTATAATATATAAATAATTTGTTTCGCATTTTTTATATAAATCGAAAGGCTTTTTGAGTTTTTTATTGTAAAAAAAATAGAATTAATATATAATAAATATGTGAAATTTTATTTAAGAAAAGAGGAAAAGATATGAATATAATATCATTTTTGATAGGAATTTTTGTTTTAGTAATAATTTTAAAATTAATTTCTTTACCTTTTAAAATCATTATTAAATTTGTAATTAATTCAATTATTGGAGGAATTTTATTAAGCATTTGTTCTTTTTTCGGAATAGGAATAACTATTACAGGTTGGACAGTATTACTAACAGGTTTATTTGGAGTTCCAGGTTTTGTAATAGCAGCAATTATAACAATGCTTTTTTAAATAAAAGAGAAAGGAGAAATCTATGATTTTAAATCATAGATAAACTATTAATGAAAGTAGGATTTGTATCTCTACGGATGTAGTAAAAATTTAGTTGATACAGAAATGTGTATCGGAATTTTTAAGAAAGAGAATTTTGAAATTGTAAATAACCCAGAAAAAGCAGATATCATTATAATAAATACTTGCGGATTTATTGAGTCCGCTAAAGAAGAGGCAATAAACTGTATTTTAGAAATGGCAGAATATAAAAAAACAGGAAATTGTAAATATTTAGTTGTAATGGGATGTTTAGTTCAAAGATATAAAAAAGACTTAGAAAAATCAATTCCTGAAGTTGATTTATTTATAAGTATAGATGAATATGATAGTTTATGGGAAAAAATTTCTAAATTAATACATAAACAATCAAAATCTAAAAATACTTTAGATTATATGGATAGAGTTATTTCAACAGGTGATACTACAGCATATTTAAAAATAGCTGAAGGTTGTAGTAATAAATGTACATATTGTGCAATTCCATATATAAGAGGACCATTTATTAGTAGAAAAATGGAAGATATATTAAAAGAAGCTGAAAAACTTGCTCAAAATGGAATAAAGGAATTAATAGTAATAGCACAAGATACAACAAAATATGGAATTGATCTATATGGTAGTCCAAAACTTGCAGAATTATTAGACAAATTATGCAAAATAGATGGTTTAAAATGGATTAGATTTTTGTATGCATATCCAGAAAGTATTACAGATGAACTTATAGATGTAGTAAAAAGAAATGATAAAATATGTAATTATTTTGATATACCACTTCAACATTTTTCAGATAAAGTTCTAAAAAGAATGAATAGAAAAAGCGATAGTAAGTCGATTGAAAATACTATAAATAAAATAAGAAAAGAAATACCAGATGTTGTTTTAAGAACTACAATGTTACTTGGCTTTCCTGGAGAAACAGAAGACGACTTTTTTGAACTTTATGAATTTGTAAATAGAGCAAAATTTGAAAAATTAGGTGCTTTTAGGTACTCAAAAGAAGATGGAACACCAGCAGCAAAAATAAAAGAACAAATTCATTACAAGACAAAACAGTCAAGATATGATAAATTAATGAAACTACAAAAACAAATCTCTAAAATAAAATTAGAAGAAAAAATTGGAAATGTTTATGAAGCACTTGTTGATGGTTTTTCAGAAGATAATAGATATATTTGTGCAAGGAGTTATATGGATATACCAAATGAAGATGGAACTATATTTATAAAAAATAATGGTAAGGTAAAACCTGGTGAATTTATAAAGTGTAAAATTCTAAGTGTAAGAAATTATGATTTAATAGCTGAAATAGTATAAGTTTATAGGTGTCAATAAACCTAAATATATATTGTGAGTGTTTGCCTATGCTAAAAAATATATTTAAAATAATAATTTTAGCTTTATTGGTAATTGGAATATTTTTGGGAATTTCAATTACTATTGAAAAACGTGTGCCTCATAATGAAAAAAAAGAAGCTGAAAATAAAATTTTTGGTATGATACAAAATCAAACAGCTCAAATAGATAAATTTTATACTTATGGTAAAGCATTTAATTTAAGCGGAAGAATAAGCAATATTGAAAAAGATAATTTTGAAAGTGCAAAATTAGTTGTAACAGATCGGTTTAGATTATGAAGAAGAATATATATTAGATTATGATTTTAATGAAAATACTTTAATATTTTCTACAAAAGAAATCAATTCAGAAATAGTGATAGATAAACTTGAAAATAAAGAATATTATATTTTATTAAGACTAAAATTAAACAATAGTATAGATCCTAGATATTATTCTTTAGTTAATATTTCAGAATATCCAAATATTGAATATTATACAGTTTCAAAAGATGGAAAAAATAGAAAAGCAAGTATTTCTTTTAATAAGAAAAATTATAAAAATAAAGAATATAATTTTTTAACAATAGCTTTGGAAGATAGTGTATTACCAGAAGATGTTTATGATATCGTAATTGATGCAGGTCATGGAGGAAGTGACTTAGGAGAAAATTTAGGTTCTATATATGAGTCAGATATAACTTTAAATTATGCAAAAGAGTTAAAGAAAAGTTTAGAAGAAAAAGGATATAAAGTAAAATTAACTAGAGATGATGATAATACAGAAGATTATACATATACAAATATGTATGATGAAGATGGAAGAATTAGTATAGCATGCAGGTCAAAAGCTAAACTTATGATTTCTCTACATGTTAATAATGGGACTGAAACTTTAAATGGATTTGAAATATATGCTCCTTGTAAATCAGATTTAAGTTTTGCAAGTAAAATGGCAAATAAAATAAAAGAATCTTCAAGTATAAATTATTCTAATAATACATCTTTTAAAATGTCTGATGGTGTTTATGTAAAAAATTATAATAATAGAATGATAAAAGATGCTGAAAGTACAGCAAATAGGAAAGAATATGAGCCTTATCCTATTACTACAGAAACCCCGTATTTATATACAATTAGAGAAGTTGGAGAAATAGGGACAAATGCTTATGTTGATGGAAGAAATACATCATATTCAAAAAATAACTATTATAAATCAAATCAAGGTTTAGAGTGCTATCAAATTGAACTTGGATATATAAAAAATGATTTAACAATTATACAAAATGAAGAGGAAGCATTAGTAAAGGCAATTTCAGAAACAATAAGTGAAAATTATTAGATAAATCAAAAGATAAAGTAAAGGAGTAAAGATGGAAGAAACACAAAATTTTGTAAATTTTATAAAGGGAAAATTTACTGAAAATGAAATAAGAATGGCAAAATTTATATATGAAACTGATTTATTAACATATACAATGATTACAGAAAAAGTAAAAGAGGAAGATAAAGTTGTAGAAAAACCAACAAATGTACTTGAACTTTCATATTTAAAGTTATGTGCAAAAAGATTTGATGATTCAGAGGATCTTTTAGAAAAAATATTTTTATTTTACGTAGGATATGCATTAAGAGAATATAAAAATTCTTGGAAATTAAATTTAAATAATTTAGATATGGATTTAAGATTAAAATGCTCTTACTGTAATGTTAATACTAGTGTTTGTCCTTTTAAATTAGTTACATATATAAAAAAGTGTATTGCAGATAATCAATTTGATCCAAAAAAAGTTTTTGATATGCTAGTAGATAAAGAAAAAATAGAATATTCAAATGATCAATATACAATAAATTCTGTTGTTGAAACAATAGATAGATTAGTACATAATACTATGGATATTGTTGGTGCTGAAATGATACTTAGTGCAGAAGCAATAAGATTAGGAAGAGAAGAAAATGGTAAGATATATTATAAATATTTAGACTTTAATGTAAAAAATAACTCATTCTTTAATAATTTAAATGAATTTTTTAAGAAAGATGAAGGAATAAATGGAGAGCTAAGTTTATCAGAATTAAATTTGAAAGAAAATTTTTCATATATTTTTGATAAATCCCCAATTGAACTTGCAGCATATATAAAATATTTATGTGTCAGAAATAACTTAGATGAACAAAATATAATAAAGAATATTCTAAATAAAAGAAATTTTAGAGAAAGTGAATTTAGAATTGCATATTATAATCAATATGTTCATTCTGTAGAAGAATTAGAATGTTCAGAAAAAGAAAAACAAGAAGTAATTTCAATTCTTACATATATAAGAAATTATTATTTTAATGAAGATTTACCATATATACATTTTAATATAGGGTTATTTACAAAAAATAATATAATATCAGATAAAGTTATAAATATTATAAATAGATATGTTAGAACATTTAATTATATTACAAATAAAGGTACTCTATGGGTAGATACAGAAATGTTAGTTAAAAGAACTAAAGATTCAACAGATATGATAATGCAAGTAGATAAAATTTATAATGATAATGATATTATTATTTTTGAGAATATTGAAAGTATAAAAGCCTTAAATGAATATAGAGTTGATGCATTTTTTACAGCTATTGAAAAATTCAATTTGAGAAACAGAAGATCAATTACATTTTTTGTTGAAAATGAGGGGATTTTTAAAGATATAAGTAAAAAACACCCGGGTATATATAAAGATTTAATTAATAAAAAAATTTATATAGATGGTTTTGATGCTAGCAAAATAAAAGATAAATTAGTAAAAAGATTAGAAAACATAATGGAGATAGATGAAGAATTCTCAAACGAATTAGAAAATTATATCAAATTTACTTATAATAAAAATTTAACAGATGAATATGCATATATTGATAATTTATATAACTTGATAGTTTTTGAAAAATTTAAAAAATTGGATATAAAAAATTCATTCTTAAAAGAAGACGCACCAAAAGAAATGGAAACTAGAGAAGTTGAAGAAATTTTAAAAGATATTAATGGACTAATTGGATTAAATGAAGTTAAGGAAAATGTGAAAAATCTTTTAAAATATTTAGATTATAGCAGAAAAATAGATACAGAAGGTTTTGCTAATTTAAATATGATATTTAAAGGAAATTCTGGAACAGGAAAAACCACAGTAGCAAGACTTTTGGCAGAATTGTATTATAAATTGGGATTTATAAAAGAAAATAAAATTATTGAAGTTACTAGCAAAGATTTAATAGGTTCTCACTTAGGAGAAACTGCTCCAAAAACGCAAGCTGTAATAGAATCAGCTTTGGATGGTGTTCTATTTATTGATGAAGCATATTCTATAATGGCAAGTAAAGGTGGAGGTTCTTCAAATTATCCAGCAGAGTGTATGGCTACAATAACCAAAGCTATGGAGTTATATAAAAATAGACTAATAATAATATTTGCTGGATATACAAAAGAAATGAATGAATTTATAAATGCAAATCAAGGATTAATGTCAAGAATAGGATACGAACTAGAATTTCCTGATTTTTCAAAAGATGAGCTTATTCAAATTTTCAAAGATGAAGTAGAAGGAAACGAATTTACTTTAGAAGATGGTGTTATAGAAAAAATTGAAAAAATAATAATGAAAAACAAAGTTGGTAGAAATTTTGGCAATGCACGTTTTGTGATTAATTTATTTGATAGGCTAGTTCTTACACATGCAGGGAATTGTATAGATGATAACTTGTTAAAGACAATTACCAATAAAGATGTAGAAATATTAGAGGAAACTAAAAAGGATAAAGAAAGAGGAGTAGATGAAATTTTAACTGATTTAAATTCTTTAATAGGTCTTGAAAGTGTTAAAGAAAAAATAAATGGATTTGTTTCTGTGATTGAATTAAATAAAAAATTAAATAGAACTACAGATTTCAATATGCACATGATATTTAAAGGAAATGCAGGAACAGGAAAAACCACGGTGGCAAGACTTTTAGCAGAAATTTATTATAATTTAGGATATGTAAAGAGAAATAAATTAGTAGAAGTTCAATCTCAAGATTTAATTGGTGAATTCTTAGGACAAACAGGTCCAAAAACACAAGCCGTAATAGAATCTGCTTTAGATGGTGTATTATTTATTGATGAAGCATATTCTATAATGGAACATAATGGGACTAATGCGAGTTATTCAGCAGAATGCGTAGCAACACTTTTAAAAGCAATGGAAGATTACCAAGGAAGATTGATAATAATATTTGCAGGCTATACAGAAGAAATGAAAAAATTTAGAGATTTAAATCCAGGTTTGAAATCTAGAATAGGTTATGAAATAGATTTTGAAGATTATAATTTAGAAGAATTAATGCAAATATTTGAGAAAAAAGTTGCAGACAAAGGATTTAAAGCTGATGATGGCGCAAAAGAAAAAGTAAGAAATATTTTAAGAAAAGCAAAAGAAGTTGAAAATTTTGGAAATGGTAGATTTGTTGAAAATACTGTTCAAAGAATAATAATTGAACATGCTATGAAAACAAGAAATATAACAGATATGGATAGATTACTTACTTTTACAGAAGAAGATATTCCAGAAATAAAAGCAGAAGAATCAAGAAAGAGAATAGGTTTTTAATAAATAAAACATAAAAATATGTGGCATAAAATTATGCTTAAATAGCATAGTTTTATGCCGTTTTTAGTTAAATATAATACACAAATATAATATTTGGTAAGGCGTTGAAATCAAACACCTCACTTAAAAAATTGAAAAAATAAACACTTTATTTTTAAACTTTTTTATGATAAAATGCTTAAAATATTTAAATTAAAAGATAAAATATGAGTTATATTTATATCTGTGATATAAAAGAAAAGGCATTAACATATTACAGAAAAATAAAAAACAATAGTTAAATTTTATAATAAAAATTTAAAGGAGATGTTATGTACAAGGCAGTATTTTTAGATTTAGATGGAACTTTATTAACTGATGATAAAAAAGTTTCAGAAGAAAATAAAAAAGCAATAAAATATGTTCAAAGTAAGGGTGGAATTGCTTGTATTTGTTCTGGCAGACAAAAAGATGCTGTAAAAGCATATAAAGAAATGGCTGGATGTGATAAATATATTATTTGTTCAAATGGAACTCAAATATATGATTGTGAGAAAGATGAAGAGTTGTTTTCTTGTAATTTAGAAAGAAGCATTTGTAACACATTAGCAAATTATGTTATAGAAAATAATTTTTATATTAGAATAGAAACAAGTTATTGTAGATATGTAAATTCTAAAGATTATTTTGTTAAATATGAAATTATTTTAGATAATAATGAAGAGTTGTTTGAAATAATAAAAGAAAATAATATTCTGCAAGTAACTATTGGAACTAAAACTGAAGAAGATATGAAAAAAGTTATTGAATTTATAGAAAATTTAAGAAGAACAGATATCAAAATAGAAAATGTGTATCCACCAGATGAACATGCTGCAAAAGCTTGGTCTGCAAATATAATAAATAAAAATGCATCAAAAGGAAATGCAATACATGGTTTGTGTAAATACTTAAAAATAGATATAGAAGATGTAATAGCAATGGGAGATGATAGTAATGATATATCTATGATGAAAACAGTTGGTCTTGGTGTTGCTATGGGAAATGCTGGTGATGATGTAAAAAAGTATGCAAAAGAGATTGCAAAAACTAATATGGAAAATGGTGTAGCAGAAATTTTATATAATAAGTTTTAAATAATAATTTAAATAAATATAATAAAAGAAAGGTCTGTATAAGATACAGAAAAGGTATTTAAAATGGCAGTTTTTGAATTAAATCATCCATTAATTTCACACAAATTAACAATCTTAAGAGACAAAAAAACAGGAACTAAAGAATTTAGAGAAGTAATTAGTGAAATATCTACAATACTTTGTTATGAAGCAATGAAAGATGCAAAATTAGAAGATAAAGAAATAGAAACACCAATTTGTGCTATGACTGGAAAGAAATTAGATGAAGATAAATATGCATTTATTCCAATATTAAGAGCAGGAACAGGAATGTTAGATGGTTTAATTAGAGTATTACCAAATGCTAAAATAGGACATATTGGTATGTATAGAAACGAAGAAACATTAAAACCTGTAAAATATTATTATAAAACACCAAAAGATATAGATAAAAGAGAAGTGATAGTGTTAGATCCAATGCTTGCAACTGGCGGTTCAGGAATGGATGCTATTGCAATGTTAAAAGAAAGTGGCGCAAAAAAATTGAAATTCTTATGTATTATTGCAGCTCCTGAAGGAATTAATAAAATGCAAGAAACTTATCCTGATGTGGATATTTATTGTGCAGCAATAGATGAAAAATTAAATGAAAATGGATATATAGTTCCTGGACTTGGTGATGCAGGAGATAGAATATTTGGAACAAAATAAGACAGTTAGAGGAGATAATATGTTTAAAGATAAGAAATTAATTATATTTGATGTTGATGGAACATTAATAGATTCAGTTGGAATATGGAACGAAATTGATGAAAGACTTATTAGAGCTATTGGTGATGGTACAATAGATGATGTCAATATTCAAATGCAAAGAGATAGAACGTTAAAAGAAGTTAGTGATGGAGGAGATTTATATTTAAGATATTGTGAGTTTTTAAAAGAAAAATATAAATCAAATATGACAGCAAAAGAAATTTTGAAATTAAGATATGATATTTCTCAAGATTATATGGAAAATATAGTTGACTATAAACCAGATGCTGAAAAAGTAATTTTGAGATTAAAACAGTTAGGTTTTAATCTTGCAATTGGTTCAACAACTCGTAAAAATAACATAATAGCTTATGATACAGTTAATAAAAATATGATGGAAAAAGCTAAGATGAACGAAGTATTTGATTATATTGTTGCAAAAGAAGACGTAACAAAAAGAAAACCAAATCCAGAAGTTCATGAAAAGATATTGAAATATTTTAATATGAAACCAGAAGAGGCATTAATCATTGAAGATTCTTTATTAGGAGTTGAAGCAGCTCAAAATGCTGGAATAGATGTAATTACAATATATGATAAATATTCAGATGGAGATAGAGAAGAGATTAATAAAATCTCAAAATACAATTTTTTAACATTTAAAGAAATGCTAGATTACATAAATAAAGAATTCAAATAAGACAGATGTTATGAATGTATAAAAAAACTTAAAATAATAAATTATATAAAAATATAGAATCACAAAAATAAAATTCCTATCATATTATAAAAAAGATAGGAGGTATGTGATGAAATTTAAAAAATTATTTGTAATAGCTTTGCTTTTTACTTTTACATTAGCGCCAATAAGTGTATTTGCTACAACACCATCAAGTAGCAATTTATTAAATGGTATTGATGTTAGTAATTGGCAAGGCTCTATTAATTTTCAAGAAGTTAAAAATGATGGAATTGAAATTGTATATATAAAATCAAGTCAAGGTGATAATATAGTTGATTCTCACTTTAAGATAAATTATTTTAATGCAAAAGCAAACGGATTAAAAGTTGGATTTTATCATTTTTTAACTGCAAGAAATGAAGAAGAAGCTGTAAGTCAAGCAGAGTTTTTTTCATCTGTAATTTCAAATACAACACCAGATTGTAAATTAGCAATGGACTTTGAAGAATTTGGGAATTTAACAGTTGGGGAAATTAACAATATTTCAGAAGTATTTTTGGAAAAAGTAAAAGAAATTACAGGAAAAGAAGTAATAATATATAGTGATGCATCAAATGCTAGAAATGTTTTCAGAGAGGGATTAGCCCTAAAATATCCTTTATGGGTAGCAGAATATAGCACGGAAAATAACATAGAGACAAATTGGCAAAATTGGGAAGGATTTCAATATACCAATAAACTTCAAGTTTCAGGAATAAATGGACTTGTAGATGGAGACAAATTTACAGAAGATATATTTTTGGAGAACAAAGATATAATTTCTCAAACAGGAAGTGAAGAAAATTATAATCAAGACATAACTTATATAGTGCAAAAAGGAGATACATTAAGTAAAATTGCATTAGATTATGGTACTACAGTAAATGAATTAGTAAATTTAAATAAAATAAAAAATCCTAATTTAATTTTTCCAGGAGAAGAATTTTTAGTTCCTATTAAAAATGATGGAAATCTTCAAAGTACTTCAGATTTAGGGCATAATATATATACAGTACAAAAGGGAGATACATTAAGTGAGCTTGCTATTAGATTTAATACAACAATAAATGAAATTGCTAAAATAAACAACATTAAGAATATTAATTTAATTTATGTAGGTGAAAAATTAAGAATTCCAAGATAAAATTTATATAAATAAAATTATAATAAAACTTACTTATTATTATTATTATTAAAATAAAAAAACTGGCAAATGAGCCAGAAAGAACAAATGAGTTCTTTTTTAGGAGTTGGAATTAGTAGGCGTAGGTACTTTTGTTTCTCACAATGTAGGTACCTTCCTTAGGCGCGGGTTCAATCTCGACGATGATGTCAACAGTTGAGTGAGAATCGCGCATCATGGTTTCCTGAGTCTGCTTCATCTGCAGTGCGTGATAGTAATCATATCCAGGATAACCTTCACCTATCCCAGGGGGATACACTTCGTTGCGCTGACCGATCCGATAACCTTTGAGATTTCCTTCAAACATAAATTTTTCCTCCTTATTAAGTGTGAACCAAGTCACTATATAATATATTATACCATAAAAAAGAATAGAAATCAAAAAAAGTGCTAGATCTAGCACTTTTTAAAATATAAAAATTATTTTGAATAATCTTCTAAATGTTTACTTAATTGAGGAGAAATATCTTTTAAATCTGTTAAAATACTTTTAAATAATTGTTGAGATTTTAAGTAATCTGAATTTTTAGCAATTAAATCTAAAATTTCAAAAAGTCTTGCATCATCTATTTTTTCAGAGGAATGCATAATATTTTGAATATGACTAGTTGCTGACTCTGATGGTGAAGAGGTTTTGCTATCATATATTAACGTATCTTCTGCAAGATCTGAGATATCCTTATTTCGTCTATATACTTTTATAGAATCGAAAAAAGAAGTAGCTTTATTTGAGTGTAAATCTTGTTCAAAATATAAAACATTAGAACTAAATTTTCTAACAGTATCATTATGATAATCTAAATCAGTATATCTTAAAGGTGCTTTAGAATTACCACGAGTATTTACTAGACGCAAATATCTTTCAAAAATAGAAAAAGCACTTTCTTTAATGGGTACAGCTAGTGTTGCAAGAGATGTAGAATAACGTGTTTTATAATCGTTTTTATATCTTGAAATAATTTCTTTAACCCAATCTAAATCTCGCATAGTTCCAGTAACAATAATATTTGTTCCTGGAAATTCATTTAAAATAAGTTCTTGAATAATATAATAAATTTCATAAGAAACTTGATTTGTTTTTACAGCATATTCTGAATCAGAGATTTGTTCCTCATCTCCTGTTATTCGACTATAATAAGGTCTAAACATATCCATATTTAATACAACATAATTTTTATCAGGATTATCTGTCATAATTTTTCTAACAAGCGTATCTTTTCCAGCTCCTGTTGGTGCACCTAAAAAAATCATTTCAGCTTTAGGTACAGGTTCTTTAGTTTTTTTTAGTTTAAAGTTTTTTAGAATTTGAAGAATCATTTTACTATTTGAAGGTTTTAAAACCTTTATATTATCAGGATGATGAGTTTTTTCTGATTCAATTAAATTTTCTATTTTCAAAGTTAATTCTTCTAAATTATCCATTAATCATATCTCCATATTTTTCTAGTATATTTTTAAATTCATTAGAGTTTCCTTTATAAAGTAATTCTTTATCTTTAAGGAGAGTATTAAGTTCTTCTTTTAGAAGAATATTATCTTCATCTTCTGAAATTTTTATATTTAATTCAGCAATTTTTTGATTTAGTTTTTCAATAATTAATGAAAATTTTATATTAATATCCATAATTTCTTCCTTCTTATTTTTGAAAATTATATCATATAAGAATAAGTGGAGCAAGCGAAAATGTTTTTATGATAAAATTATTTATCTTTATTTAATATAATTTAAATGATATAATTGTAAAAAATTTAAAAGGAGAAGTTATGAAAGTATTAGTTGTATCGGATATACATGGCTCTGCTTTTTATGCAGAAAAGATAAAAGAAATAGTAGAAAAGGAACTTCCAGAAAAAATAGTATTATTAGGAGATTTATATTATCATGGACCTAGAAATGAATTAAGTCAAGAGTATGCTCCAATGAAAGTGGCAGAAGTTTTAAATTCTTTGAAAGATAAGTTAATGGTAATTAGAGGAAATTGTGATGCAGAAGTTGATGAAATGATTTCAGAATTTAAATTCGAAGATCATATTTTAACTGAAATGAATAACAAAAAAATTTATTTTACACATGGACATAAATATAATATAGAAAATATACCTTATGAAGATTTTGAAATTATGATATATGGACATATTCATCAAGGTTTTATTGAAAAGAAAGGTGAGTTTATTTTTGCTAATCCAGGTTCTATATCTCTACCAAAAGGTGGAACAGAACATAGTTATATAATATTAGAAAATAATGAAATCATATTAAAAAATATTGAAGGAAAAGTTTTAGATATTTATAAATATTAATATAAAAAATATTTCTTAAACATTTAAATATTAAAAAGAAAAATGAAAAGTTATAAAATTAGCAAATACAGAACTATAGTACTATTAAATTATAAATTAATATTTTGGAAAAAATTAATAGAAAGAAAGGAAAGAAATGTATAATATAGGAATTGTAGGAATAGGATTTTTAGGTGGTTCTTTAGTAAAAAGTTTATCTAAATCTAAAAAAGTAAAATCTATAGTAGCTTCTGATAAAAATATAAATAGTCTAAAAAAAGCTTATTCAGAGGGTGTTATAACAGATTATACTTTAGAAATAAATGAAAAGTTTAGCATATGTGATATTATTTTTATATGTACTCCAGTAAGTTTTATTGTAGAATACGTAAAAAAATTAAAAAAAGTTATAAAAAAAGATTGTATAATAACAGATACAGGAAGTACCAAAAAAACAATATTAGATGAAACTAAAAAAATTAATGTAGAATTTATTGGTGGGCATCCGATGATAGGATCTGAAAGATCCGGATATGAAACTTCAAAAGATTTACTATTTGAAAATTCATATTATATAATAACTAAAAATAAGAAAAATTCTGATGAATCAATAGAAAAATTAAAAGAATTAATTTTAGAAATAAGAGCAATACCTATTATTATTGATGCTGATAAACATGATTATATAACTTCTATAATAAGTCATGTTCCACATATTGTAGCATCAGGATTAGTAGATCTTGTAAAAAAATCAGATGATGAAGCTGAAACAATGAAAACTTTAGCTGCAGGTGGATTTAAAGATATAACGAGAATTGCTTCTTCTGATCCTGTTATGTGGGAAAATATATGTGTTGAAAATAGAGAAGAGATATTGAATTCTTTAAATAAATTTATAGATATTTTAGAAAATTTTAAAACTAAAATCGATAGTAGAGAAAAATTATATGAATATTTTGAGAGTTCAAAAAAATATAGAGATAGTTTTATAAATAGAAAAATTAATGGTAATACAATGCCAGAATTAAATGTTAGTATAAAAGATGAAAATGGAGCTATTGCTAGAATTACTACAATTTTAAGTGAAAATAATATTGGAATTAAAAATATTGAAGTATTAAATAATAGAGAAAATAATTTTGGTGCTTTAAGAATAGTTGTAAGATCTTGTGAAGAAAGAGATTTAGGATATGATATTATAAAAAATTTGGGTTATGATATTGTAAAAATAAATTAAAATGAGAAAAGTGAAAAATATAATAGATTGTAAGAATATAAAAATGAAATAATAATAATTACAGAAAGGAAATTTCATGAAAGTAGGATATTTAGGGCCAAAAGGAACTTTTTCAAGTGAAGCATGTAATAATTATTGCAAAAATAATGAAGAAAAAATAGAGTACAAAACAATAATAGATACAATTTTAGCATTAGAAGATGATAAAATAGATGTTGCAATAGTACCTATAGAAAACTCGCTACAAGGATGTGTTACAGATGCAATAGATACTCTGATAAAGTTTGATAATATAAAAGTAATAGGAGAAATTTTATTAGATATAAAACAAAATTTAATGACAAATAAAAAATGTAAGATAGATGAAATTAAGGAAATATATTCTCATCCTCAAGCTATTGCACAGTGTAGAAATTATTTAGAAAAGAATTTTAAACAAGCAAAAGTAATACCAGTAGAAAGCACTTCTTATGCAGCAAAAAAAGTGAGTGAGAAAGAAGAAATTTGTGCTTGTATTGGAAACTTGGAATGTGCAAAAGTTTATAATGTAAATTTAATAGAAAAAAATATACAAGATAATGAGTTCAATCAAACTAAATTTTGGATTTTAAGTAAAAAAGAGAATGAGAATATTTCAAAAAATAAAATGTGTATGATTTTTTCAGTTAAAGATAAACCAGGTGCTTTGTATAATGTTTTAAGGATTTTTAATGAATATAACTTAAATCTTACAAAAATAGAATCAAGGCCTGCAAAGACTGTATTTGGAGAATATTATTTTTGGATAGATGTTTCAATTAATAAAAATAGTGATGAAGATAAAGCTATAGAAGAAATAAAGAAGTCTGGAATATATGTAAGGATACTCGGAAAATACTAATGAAATTTATATTTTAGATAAAAAATTAAACAAAATTTATAAAAATAAATACTTAAAGTATTATAAAAACATAAAAGATGTTGATATAATTATACTTACAAGTATTTATTTTTTTTGTAAAATGTAGTATAATATTAAACATAGTTGCACGATAACAAACTTTGCTTAATTAAGAAGGAGGAATAAAAATGTGCAATAACAAACCTTGGAATGCTCTGAATCCGGAAAATCTTTCAGAAGATGAAAAAAAAGAACGGATAAGAATATTCAACATGGGACAGTATGCCGCGGGCTTCTTGCAGGGAAAGACCATTGAAGATATTGCAAAACTTCATGGAGTTTCCGAAGAAGAGGTTATCGAGACTATGGAAGGAATAAAAGATATCAATCCATATCTTTATAATCAACTTCAGAAAGCAAAAGCAGCAAGAGAAGCCAATTAGCAGACAGGTGAGAGTGTAAAAGGGGAGTTGATAGCTATGGGCGGAGAGGCTAATCTCCGCCTGAATCATATAAAATTGGTAGGTGAATAAAAAATGATTTCAGAAAAAATGAAAAATTTAGTAAAAAATAATTCAGTAATAAGAGAAATGTTTGAAGAGGGAAATAGATTAAGAAAAATATATGGAGCAGAAAATGTGTATGATTTTAGTTTAGGAAATCCTAATGTTCCTGCTCCAAAAGAAGTAAATGAAGCAATTTTAAAAATAATAAAAGAAGAAGATTCTTGTTTTGTTCATGGCTATATGAGTAATGGCGGATATGAAGATGTAAGAGAAAAAATTGCAGAAAATATAAATGAAAAATTTAATACAGATTTTAATTTTAAAAATATAATAATGACTGTTGGTGCAGCAAGTGGTCTTAATATAGTTTTAAAATCAATATTAAATAAAGAAGATGAAGTTATAGTGTTTGCGCCATATTTTTCAGAATATAATAATTATATTCAAAATTATGATGGAATTGTAAAAGTAATACCAGCAGATACGAGCTCATTTATGCCAAATATTGAAGAATTTGAAAAAAGCATAAATAATAAAACAAAAGCGGTTATAATAAATACACCCAATAATCCAACAGGAGTTATATATAGCGAAGAAATAATAAAAAATATAGCTAAAATAATGAAAGAAAAAGAAAAGTTATTCAGTCATCCTATATATTTAATTTCAGATGAACCATATAGGGAATTAGTTTATGATGATACATTTGTACCTTATATCACAAAATGTTATGATAATTCCTTTGTTGTATATTCTTATAGCAAATCACTTTCTTTAGCTGGAGAAAGAATAGGATATGTTGTAATTCCAAATGCTCAAGAAAATTCTGAAGAAATGATTGAAGCTGTAACTATAGCAAATAGAATAATAGGCTCTGTTAATGCACCATCTTTAATTCAAAGAGTTATACCTTATTGTTTAGATGTGAAAACAGATATTGAATTTTATAATAGAAATAGAAAATTATTATATGATATAATTACGAAAAATGGTTTTGAAACAATTTATCCACAAGGTGCATTTTATTTATTTGTAAAAACACCAATAACAGATGATAAAAAATTTTGTAATATAGCAAAAAAATATAATTTATTATTTGTTCCAGGCAGTTCCTTTTCTTGTCCTGGATATGTAAGAATAGCATATTGTGTATCTTATGAAACTATAAAAAATTCTGAACAAGCTTTTGCAAAACTTGCAAAAGAATTTAAAAACATTATAGGTGCAGAGAAATTAATTTAAAATTTTATTATAAAAAATATGAAATATAGAAAATAATAAATCAAGGTGATTTTATGGGAAAAATATTAAAAATTAGAGAAGTAGGAGACCCGGTTTTAAATCTTGTATGCCAAAAGGTAGATGTTCAAAATATTAATAATGAAACTTTAGAAGATATAGAAGATTTAAAAGAAACCTTAAAATTTACGGGTGGATTTGGAATTGCTGGACCACAAGTGGGAATAAATAAAAGAATTATAGTAATAAGTATAGAAAAAGAGAAATGTTCATATAAGGATTGTGAAGATGTACCTACTACTGTAATGATTAATCCAAGTTGGAGAAAACTTTCAGAAGAAAAAGAAAGTGAATTTGAAGGTTGCCTAAGTGTACCAACTATAAGAGGAAAAGTAGAAAGATATAAACAAATAGAAGTTACATATTTTAATGAAAACGGAGAAAAAATAGTAAAAAAAGTGAGTGGATTTACTGCAAGAGATATACAACATGAATGTGATCATTTAGATGGTATAATATTTTTAGAAAAAGTAACTCAAAAAAATGGTTTTGCCACAAAAGAAATGATAAATAAATTTAATTTGAGAAATAGTTAAAATTAAGAATAGGTGAAAAAATGAAATTTGAATTACCAGAATTTTTAATAAAAAAATTAGAAAATCAATATGGAAAAAGTATATCAGAAAAAATTATAGAAGGGTATTCTAAAAATAGAAAGGTAACTTTTAGAGTAAATACTTTAAAAAGTTCAAGTGAAAAAATATTAAAAGTTTTAGAAGAAAATAATATAAAATATAGACAAGTTTCTTGGAGTAAAGAAGCCTTTATTTTAGAAAGTGCAACTGAAAGTGAAATAGAAAAATTAGCTATTTATAAAAATGGAGAAATATATCTTCAAAGTTTATCTTCTATGCTACCTCCTATAATATTAAATCCAGAAAAAGGAAAAGATATTTTAGATATGGCAGCAGCTCCTGGAGGAAAAACAACACAAATAGCAGCACTAACACAAAATAAGGCACATATAACAGCTTGTGAAATGAATAACATAAGAATAGAAAAATTAAAGTATAATATTGAAAAACAAGGTGCAACTTCTGTTTATGTAATGAAAAAAGATTCTAGAAAAATAGATAATTTCTTTTCTTTTGATCAAATATTACTTGATGCTCCATGTAGTGGTAGTGGAACAATAAATCTAAATGATGAAGTAAAAATTACTGAAAATTTTATAGAAAAAATTTCAAAAACTCAATTTGATTTATTAAATAAGGCAGTAAAAGTATTGAAAAAAGGCTCTAGTATGGTTTATTCAACTTGCTCTATACTATATGAAGAAAATGAAAAACAAATAGAGAAAATTTTAAATAAAAATAATGTAGAAATAATACCTATTAATTTGGAAAAAATGGAAGATATACCATTACTAGAAAGTAGACTTAAAGGAACTTTATTATTGGCTCCAAATGAATTATATGAAGGATTTTTTGTTGCCAAATTAAGAAAGAATAGTTAAAATAAAATAGAGGTAATAAAATATGAGTAATATAATAGAAGAAAAATTAGGAATAGATTTATCAAAAGCAGATGGTGAAACAAGAGGATTCTTAAGAGGCTTAGTAGTAGAAAATGCAAAAAACTTAAAAAAGTTTAATGATAAAGATACAAAAACATATTTTCATAATTTAATTGCAGCAATAATGCTTGAATATCATAAAGCTTATGAAAGTTTTGATATAAAAGTACCATATAGGATAAAATCTCCAAAAAGTATTTTTGATAAAGTTTTAGAATATTTATCAAGAAATGATAAAAGTGTGTATGATTATAATAGCCAAAATGAATATCAAGGAAAATTAAGAGAAGATATTCCAGATCTATTTGCATTAACAATTGTTTCATGTAATCGACCTGCAACATTTTATTCAAATGATCCAGAAATTCAAGAATTAATAGAAGAGAAAAAGAGAAATCATATTTTATTAGGCGAGTTACAAAATTTAAAATGAGCATAATAAAAGAAGAATTTCCTGGAACAAGTGATGAGGATTATAATTATTTTTGCACCAAAAAACAATACTATGTTAATTGTATAATGGTATTAGAAAGATTAAAAACCCTTATAGATCCAAAAGCAACCAAATTATTTGAATATTATAATAATTTATTAAGTAAAATTAAAAATAATGTACCAGAACGATTTTTCTATATTTGTGATAACATGATAAAAGAGTTAAATGAAGTTGAAAATCTAGATAATAAAGAAAAACTTGAAGCTGCATATCAAAAAGTTTATGATGCAGTAGAAAATGCAAATTTAACAGATGAAGAAAACAGGGAATTAATGAAAACAATATCAAAAAAAGATACTTCTGATGTTGATTTTTTGAAATTAATAACTGATTTTAACTCAAGAATACATGATAAATTAGATTTAGCTATGCTTACTAAACAAGTATGTTCAGTATTTGATAAATCACCATTATTAAAAAAATTTGGAGTAAAATTACAAAAAGATACGAGTAAAAGAAAAAGAACAGAAAAAGGATATGTATCAAATTTGTATTATATAGATACACCCTTCGGGAAAATAGAGATGCAATTGCAAACTCAACATGAAAATAATGAGAGCAATTATGGTTATTCAGCTCATTCAGAAATTAGTGATAGCAAGGATATAGAGAGATTTGAAATCCCAAATTTAAAAGATAGAAAAAAAGTACATGATTTTAGAACTTCTGTTGAATTAGTATCTCCACAAAAGTTTTTAGCACAATTTGACAATGGAGAACCAAATAGAATAATTACTCAAGTATTTGGAAAATTTCAAAATTATAAGTCTGTTGCAAGTCAAGTAAAAAGAGGTTCAGAAGCTGATAAAGAAGTAAAAGAATATTTTGCTAAACTTTATGAAATTAGGAACAAGATATTTTATAATGAAGATGCACAAGAAAAAATTGAGAGTTTTATAGAATATGATATAGATCAATATTTAGAAAGTGACAAATTTAAAAAAATTTTTGAAAGAGCAGATAATAAAGAGGAAAGATAAAAATAAAGCAGTAATATAAGAAAACATTATTAGAACATAGCAAAAAATTAGAGCTATAATAAAAGATGTTTTAATATTACTGCTTTATAAATTTATTAATCTAATTAAAAAAATATTGCCCTTGATACAAATTATTTTCTTTCATATATTTATCAATACCATTTAAGATCCACTTTTTGTGGGAATTCCAGGATGGTGCAACTAACAAATTTTTTGGTGCATCTCCTGAAATTTTATGAATAATAATTTTAGGATTAATATGTGTTAAAATATAAGAGACTATTTTTATATAATATTCTAGTGAAATAGGTTTATATGTTCCATTTTGATACATATTACAAAGCTCAGTATTTTCGATTATATAAGTAGAATGAATTTTCAATCCTTGAATATTATGATGATTTATAAAATTAACAGTGTTTTTTATATCTTCTAAATCTTCATTAGGAAGTCCAACCATAATATGTACAATAGTTTCAATTTTATATTTATTTAATAATTCAACTGCTTTTGTAAAAGTTTTAGAATCATATCCACGATTGATAAATTTAGCTGTTTTATCGTTTGATGTTTGAAGTCCTAGTTCTACAAATATTTCATATTTATTTTTATAAGAATTTAATAATTTACAAATTTCTTCTGTTATACAATCTGGTCTTGTGGCTATACTAATTCCAACAATTCTATCATCAATTAAAGCAGAATCATATTTTTCTTTTAAATTTTCTATAGTATCATAAGTATTTGTAAAATTTTGAAAATATACTATAAATTTATTAGCTCTAAAAGCTTTGTAACTATTAAAGAAATCTTGTACTTGTGATGGAATATCCAGAGGTTTTAAGTGTTCACCTGAACCACGATTTCCACAAAATATACATCCATTTGTGGAAACCGTACCATCACGATTAGGACATATAAAACCACCATCAATGCAAATTTTTAAAGTTCTTTCACCAAATTTTTTTTTAAAATAATCATTTAAATGATTATATCTATTATTAATTTCCATAATACTCCTAATAAATTTTTATACTTTATTTTTCTTTTATTAATTATTATTAAAATTACTAATATTATATTTAATTATTTATAAAATAATTTTAAAATTTAATTTTTTTATCATATAATAAGATTAGCTAAATTATAAAAATTGTAAATAATAATTTTATAAAATTTAATTAATATTATCATGAAAATGTATAGTTTTCAAGGAAAATAACTTATGATAACTTTTAAAAAATAAATTTTTGTAGTATAATATGCAAAAAATAATATCAAATTAGTATAAGGAAAAGATTATGAATTTTAGAATAACAAATGGTTCAGTAACTTATGGTGCTGAAACAATATTAGAAGAAATAAATTTTGAAATAAAAGGAAAACAAAAAGTTGCAATAGTTGGAAGAAATGGTGCAGGAAAATCTACCTTGTTAAAAGCTATTATAAATAATGAACTTTTAAGTGAAGGAATAGGAACAGAAAAATTCAATATTTATAAAGAAGGAAATCCAAGAATTGGCTATTTAAAACAAGTAGATTTTGAAGATGATAATATAACAATGTTAGATGAAATTTTAAAATGCTATAAAGAAATAATAGAGATAGAAAATAAAATTGAAAAGCTTGTTATAAAAATGCAGGAAGATTCATCAGAAAAAAATGCTGAGGAATATACTAAATTACATGATAAATATGAACTTTTAGATGGATATACATATAAAAAAGAATATGAAACAGCAATAAATAAATTTGGATTTTCGAAAGAAGATAAAAATAAAAAATTAAGTGAATTTTCTGGAGGACAAAGGACTAAAATTGCATTTATAAAATTATTGTTAAGCAAGCCAGATATTCTGCTTCTTGATGAGCCAACTAATCATTTGGATATTACTACAATAGAATGGCTTGAAGAATATTTAAAAAACTATCCTAAAGCAATTATAATTGTTTCACATGATAGAATGTTTATTAATAAAATTGTTGATAAAATATACGAAATAGAATATGGAACAATAACAGAATATTCTGGAAATTATGAATTTTTTGAAAAACAAAAAAGAATTAATTATGAAAGGCAATTAAAAGACTATGAATTTCAACAAAAAGAAATAAAAAGACTTACAGATATTGCAAATAGATTTAGGTATAAGCCAACAAAAGCAAAAATGGCATTATCTAAATTAAAACAAGTTGAAAGAATGGTAAAAGTAGAAGAGCCAAATAAATATGATTTAAAAACTTTTAAAGCAAATTTTAATATAGAAAAAGAATCAGGAAATAATGTTTTAATAGTTAATGAAATGGAAATTGGATATGATACTCCGCTTTCAAAAATTTCTTTTAACTTATATAAAGGGCAAAAACTAGGAGTAATTGGAGCAAATGGAACTGGAAAATCTACTTTACTTAAAACAATTGTTGGAAAAGAAAAACCTATAAGTGGAAATTTTGTATTAGGGCATAATGTTAAAATTGGGTATTTTGATCAAAAAATGGCAGAACTTTTTTCAGAAAAAACAATTTTTGATGATTTTTATGAAGAATTTTCAAATTTAACTGTAACAGAGATTAGAAATTCTTTAGCAGCTTTTATGTTTTATGGAGAAGATGTTTTTAAAAAAATATCAATGCTTTCAGGTGGAGAAAAAGTAAGATATGCACTTTGTAAAATTTTAAAAACGAAACCAAATTTCCTAATATTAGATGAACCAACAAATAATATGGATATAATTGGAAAAGAAACTTTAGAGAATATGCTAAAAGAATATAAAGGAACAGTAATTTTTGTTTCACATGATAGATTTTTTGTTAAAAAAATTGCTGATTGTATCTTAAGTTTTGAAAATAAAAATGCAATATTTTATGATTATGGGTATGATTACTATTTAGAAAAAAGATTAGAAAATAAAATTGAAGAAAAAGAGGTAAAAAAAGAACAAAAAGAAATAAAAAAACAGTATAATAATCCATTAAAAGAAAAAGATAAACTCGAAAGAAAAATATCTAAAATAGAAACATATATATCTGAAAAGGAAAAAAATATTGATGATATACAGAAAGAATTATTAAAAGAAGAAGTTTATTCAGATTATATAAAAGTTGGTGAATTACAAAATAAAATAAACACTTTAAAAAAAGAAATAGAAGAAAATATGAATTTATGGGAACAACTACAAGAAGAATTAGAAAAAATAAACAATTTATTCAAATGAATTTGAAACTATTAATTAATATTTTTGATTAATTGTGTATTTTGTGTAAAAAATATTGATTTTTAATATAAAATGATATAATATAACTACAAATTTTTGTAAAGAAACGGAGAAATAAAAATGGGAAAAACTTATATATTTGGTCATAAAAACCCAGATACAGATTCAATAGTATCAAGTTTAGTTATGGCAAATTTTGAAAAAGAAATGGGAAATAAAGATGTAGTATCATGTAGACTTGGAATGCTTAATAAAGAAACAGAATATGTTTTAAATTATGTAGGAGTAGACGCACCAGAATTAATAGAAGATTTAGAAGATGGAGCAGAAGTAATATTAGTAGATACTGCAAATCCAGGAGAGCTTATACCAAATTTAGCAAATGTAAAAATTAAAAAAATAGTAGATCATCATCAAGTATTAATAAACACTGGTTATCCTTTATATTATAGAGCAGAGCCAGTTGGTTGTACAGAAACAATAATGTATAAATTATATAAAGAAAACGGAATTAAAATAGATAAAAAAATAGCAACATTAATGATGTCTGCAATAATTTCAGATACACTTTTATTAAAATCACCAACTTGCACAGATGATGATAAAAAAGCTTTAGAAGAATTATCAAAAATTGCGGAATTAGATTATAACACTTATGGTATGGACATGCTAAAAGCTGGAACAGATTTAAGTTCTTTCACAATTGAACAAATCTTAAATTTAGATGCAAAAGCAATAAATTTAAAAGAAGTTAAAGCAATAATAGCACAAGTAAATACAGCTTCTATACCAGAAGTTATGAAAATGAAAGAAGATTTAGAAGCAGGAATAAATAAAATTATAAAAGAAAAAGATTTAGATTTATTCATGTTTTTAATAACAGATATTGTAAATAGCAATACACAAACAATTGCCTTAGGGAAAAAAGCAGGTATAGTAGAAAAAGCGTATGGAGTAAAATTAAAAGATAATACAGCATTATTAGAAGGTGTTGTTTCTCGTAAGAAACAGGTTGTACCAATAATGACAGAAAATGCATAAAAAATTAAGTACACTAGAAATTAAGTTTTTCTAGTGTATTTTTTATTTTATATTGTCGAATTTTATTATAGATATTTTTTAAAAAATAATATATAATCATAACAATTAAATTTTAAAGGATTGATGAGTTTGAATATAAATGCAGTAGCAAATAAATTTAAAAATTCAAAAATAAAAATTGTTATTATATCAATATTAATCGCAATATTTATAGAAATTTTTGTATGTAATTTTCCAATGTTTAGAACAATATTTGAAAATTCGAAAAATATAAATGCAAATTATAGTATTTTTGAAAATAAGGTTGTAATTTCTAATATTAATGAAAGAATAACAAATATTAATTTTTATTACAAAAATGAGTTAACTGATAAAATAACATATAAAGTAAAATATTTAGCTGAAGAAAATAGTGATTTAATTTCTTTAAGAGATAAAGTAATATTACAAAATCAAAAACAATATATAAATTTAGATACACATTCAAAATGTAAAAATTTAGAAATAGAAATAATTACAGATTCAGATTTAGAACTTGAAAATATAATTTTAAATCATGTAAACTTTAATTTTAGTATCATTCGAGTGCTTTTGCTATTTATTATTATTGTTTTTTTTATTAAGGTAAGAAATAAAAGTATATATACTTTAGGATATAATTCGGAAGATAAATTACATAATTATAGATTTATGCTAAATTTAATTGTATTATGTTCATTTTTATTTTTATATGTGCTATGCCAATATAATACAGATAAATTATTAATAAAGCCAGAAGATATAAATAAAGAAGATTCAATACTAATGCAAACAGAAGCTTTTGTAAATGGTAGTATTTCTCTTTTAGAACCAGTACCAGATGAACTAAAAAACATGGAAAATCCATATGACAATGTAAAAAGAGAAGAAGTAACAAATTATTTATATGATGTTGCATATTATGATGGAAATTATTATAACTATTTTGGAATAGCACCAATAATTACAAGTATATTACCTTTTAGACTAATTACAGGTATGTATACACATACATATATTTTTAATATGATTTATATTTTAGGAATAGCTATTTCTTTAAGCTTTTTATATAAAAAATTAGTAGATAAATATGTTAAAAAGATATCTTTATCCAATTTTTATTTAGGATTTTATGCAATTTTTTTTGGAGCTAATATTATAACTTTATTTAGAGGAGCAAAATATGATATTGTTGTAAGTTCTGGAATAATGTTTTTACTTATTTCAATGAATTTAGCAATGTCAATATATAAAAATCCTAAATATAAATATTTAAAATTAATCTTTTTGGGAATTAGTTTAGCTTTGGTTGTTCTATCAAAACCTAATTTAATAATTTATTATTTTATAGTATTATATTTATTGTTAGAAAGTATGAAAGAGCTAAGTCTAAAAGAAAAATTAAAAGACGGTATTTTTATAGCAGTACCACTTGGAATATTTGCTATTTTCCAAATGATATATAATTATATGAGATTTGATAATATTTTTGAATTTGGAGCAAAATATCAATTAACAAGTTTTAATATGACTTATTGTATGTCTTTTACTTTTGGAAAAATGTTTGCTGGAATTTTTGAATACATTTTTAGAACTCCACAAATAAATCCATTAGTATTTCCTTTTGTATTTATTAATACAGAAACAAGTTTAGTATCTATGAATGAGGTTTGTTATGAAAATAGATTAGTAGGGCTAATTGCTATACCAATATTATTTGTATATTTATTTGCAAATAATATTTTAAAAGTTAATAAAGATAAATCTTTTTCTGGATTAATAAAAATAATTTTAATAATAAGCTTTATATCAATAATTTTAAATACATGTTTAGGAGGAATATGTGAAGCATATTCTATAGACTTTAAATTAATGCTTTGCTTAGGAGCGATAATGTTATTGCTTAAAGCTATTGAACAAGAAAAAAGATAATACATATATGAATAAAATATTTCTAATTCTTTGCATATTAACTATATCTATAATGTTACCAATAGGACTTACTACAGAAAGTAATTTTTTACTAAATTTAAAAAGTTCTACAACAATATTTTTCAAAAACATATTTGAATTTTGGGTATAAATAATAAAATTTTTTCTAAAGTTTAAAATAAATATATATAAATTTATATAAAAATAAGTTAAATAAAGAAAACTGAAAAAATATACATATTGAAATATAAACATATTTATTATAAAATATAAAAGTAAAAATTGATTATGAGAAGGTGATATATTGAAATTTATAAATGAAAAAGGAAATCTTAAAATAATAATTGCAGTTATAGTTTTCATTATTTTATTAATAATAGGAATAATAGCAGTTATGAACTTAAACAGAAATAAAACTGTTGAAACTATACAAGAGGAGCCTTATGAATATTTTACTATAAGCACTTTAGATGGAAAAGTGGGAGTTATAGATAAAAAAGGAAATGAAATAATAAAGCCAGAATATATACATATATATATCCCTAATCAATCAAAAGATGTGTTTGTATGTTTTAAAGATGAAAATAGCTACTCTATTTTTGACAAAAATGGAAAAGATATATTTACACAATATAATTCAGTATATCCAATAGTTATATCAAGTGATTCACTAGAAATGGAAAAAAAAGTATTAAGTTATGAAAAAGACGGAAAATATGGGTTAATAGATTATGAAGGCAAAAAAATTACAGATGCCATATATGAAGAGGTTGTAAGTCTTCCTAATAAGCCAGGGTGTATTAGAGTAAAAAAAGATGGACTATATGGAGTATTAGATTCAAATGGAAATACAATAATAGATGTAAAGTATAATTCTGTAAAAGGTGATGAATATTCATCAGAAAAAGATGGATATTTAAAAACGGGTTATATAATTTCAGAGAAAACAGATTCAGGAATTATATATGGATATGTTGACTATACTGGAAAGATGATAATAGAGCCTAAATATGAATCAATTTCAAGAGCTCTAGAATATGAAGATGATGACATTTATCTAATATTTATGGATAGAGGGAAAAAGGGTGTTATAAAAAATAAAAAAGAACTTATAAAACCTAAATATCAATCAATAGTTTATTATAATACACCAAATATCTTTATAGTTGATAGAAATGGAAAATTTGGATTTTTTGATAATGAAGGAAAAGAAATTTTAAAAACAGAATACGAAAGTTATTCAGTAGCAGGAAACTATATATCAGTAACAAAAGATAATGCTATGTTATTATTTGATTTACATGGAAATTTAGTAAATACAAATAAATATAAAAGTATAATAGAAACTAATAACCCATCATATTTTATAGCTCAAACTGAAGATGGATATTATAGTATTATTAGTAAAGATGTTGAAATAGATAATAGATATACAAATATAACTTATGCTTTTGATAATTTCTTTGTTTTTACAAATGAAGAGGGAAAATCAGGAGTATTAGATATATACTCTGGAGTTGAAATTGAACCAGAATATGATAATATAATAGTTTTAGAAAATGCCAAAGCATTAGAGGCAAGAAAAGGAACTGAACTAGATTTATATTCTGAAAAAATGGAAAAAACAATTACAATGCAAAACGCAGTTGTAGAAAGCGTTAGTGATGATTATACTTCTATTTATTCAAATACAGAATTAAAATATATTAACAATGTTGGAGAATTAGTAAATAATACAGAAGTATTTAAAAATTTAAAATTGTACAGTTATCAAGCAGATGATGGAAAATGGGGCTTTAAAGATGCTAATGGAAATCTTGTTGTAGAATGTAAATATGATATAGTAACAGAATTAAATGAATATGGATTTGCAGCAGTTTGTCAAGAAAATAAGTGGGGAGTTATAGATGAAACTGGAAAAGTTATAGTTGTTCCAACTTATGAAATAGAAACTTATTATAGTCCAAGCTTTGTAGGAAAGTACTTGTTAGAACAGCAAGAAACAGTATATTGTGTAGAGTTAGAATCATAAAATAATAGAAAATAAAAATTAGTTTATCAGAAAATAATTTATTTTTAAGATTTATAAAAATTTAGAACATAAAGAAATAAAAATAAAAGAAAGATACCATATATGAAAAATATATGGTATTTTTTGTAACAAAATAGAAAAATAAACGTCTAATAAATAAGAAAAAATATGAATTATTTTGTTTTAAAAAATTAAAAATTTTAGTGATATAATTATAGGAGAAAAAATCAACTTATAGAAAGGAGTTAAAATGCACGAAATAGAAGAATTATATAAGCAGTATTATGATGTAATCTTTAAGTATTTAATGTGTCTTTCCAAAAATAAAGAGATAGCAGAAGACTTAACTCAAGAAACTTTCTATAAAATGATTAAAAAAATTAATACGTATAAAGGAAAAGCAAAATTTTCAGTTTGGCTTTGTGAAATTGCAAAAAATACTTATTATGATGAATTAAGAAAAAATAAAAAAATATCAAAAAATGAAGAAATAGATAATATTATATCAGATCAGAATTTAGAAATAGATTATATAGAAAAAGAGCAAAAATTAAAGACTTATGAAAAGATAAATCAATTAGATGAAATTTCAAGAAGAGTTTTATATTTAAGAATAAATAGTGAACTTTCTTTTAAAGAAATTGGAGAAATTCTAGGAAAAACTGAAAACTGGGCAAGGGTAACCTTTTATAGAGGAAAACAAAAAATAAAGGAGGGAAAAGAACATGGAAAATAAATGTAAAATTGTAATAGATTTATTGCCAAACTACATAGAAAATTTAACATCAGAAGATACAAATAAATTTATTGAAGAGCATTTAGAAACTTGCAAAGAATGTAAAAAAGTATATAAAGAAATGAATAGTGATATAAAAGAAGATATAGAAAATACAGAAATTGTAAAAAAGATAAAAACATATAAAAGAAAAACATTGACTATAAAATTAATTGTTTTAATTGTACTATTATGCATACTACTTCCTATAGTTAAAAATTTAAGTTTTAAATATTATGTGGTAAGTAATGTTTTAGAAAAGAATTTAGATTATGATATAGGAAATAATTACAGAATTGAAGAATATATAGAGAGTATTGAAAGATATGAAAATCATATAACAACATATTATCTTGAAGGCAAAATGAAAAAAGTATATGGAGATAAATTGTTAGAATACTATGATGGCAAAAATCATTATTACTTTGATGATGACAAAAAAACTTATTATGTAGAAAAAGATGTTCCTTTAAATGATAATTTAAATATAAATATTAATATTTTTGAAAATTCAAATTTTAAAGATAATTTTATAAGTAAAATAAAATTTATATTAGATAAAGATATTACAATTCAAAAACGAGGCTTTAGAGATGAAGAATATTATTATATATATGAAAAAAATGATACTAGTACAGAAATATATTTTGATGAAAACACATTTTTTGCACAGAGAATAGTAAATGAAAAAAGTGATGAATATAAGCCTGAAGAAAGAAGAGAATATAGAATTACAAGTTCTGTTGTAAATTATAGATTAGTGGAAGCTCCAGATTTTTCTTTATATACACAAGTAGAAAATGAAGGAGGTGTTACAAATGAAAAATAAAGAAGAAAATAATAAAAAATTAAATAAAAGTGGAATAGATAAAGATAAGAAAAATAATGAAAAAATAAATTTAGCAGTAAATAATGATGGAACAATGAATAATGAAGAGATAAATAATAGTGAGAAATTGAAAAATATTAAAGAATTAGAAAAAGTTAGAAGAAAATATTTAAGGCTGAGAAATACAATACTCACAATTTTAGGAATTATTATAGCAATTATTATAGTAATACTTATAATTTTTTTATATAAATATTTCCCAATATCAAAAATATTGAAAACTAATGTAATGGCTGACTTAGGCGATAATTGTAAAATAACTTACTATCATAATGATGAAAAAACTCCTATTCGTATAATTTACATAAATGATGGTTTATTTAAAAGTGTAGTGCCGGTAATATCAGATGCTGGTAAGGGAGCATTTATTAATATAGGAAATATAGATGGATACAATTATATAATAAATGAGATAGATTGGAATGATGAAGTTGAAAGTGTAAAAACATATAAAAAAATTAAAGTATCAGATGAATTACCAGATTGGTATGATGAAACAAAAATAAATTTATTAGAAGGTTTTTATTCTGGTTATCCTAAAATTAGATTTATTGATGTTGCTAAATTTATTATTGAAGAAAAAGGAAGAATTGAAAGAGAAGAATATAATGGAAAGGAATATATAGTTTTGAGGAGAAATAAATATGCAAAAGCTTATATAAATCCAGAAACAAAATTAGTTGAAAAGATAGTTGGTGGAACAAATCAATATAGAGATGAAATTAATATTGTTATCGAAAAAAATGCTGTTACAGAAGAAATTAAATTACCTGATTTGACAGAATATGTATATGAAGAAATATATGAAGAATAAGTATTGAATTTCTTAAAAGATTGAAAAAAAGCACCAATTATAGTATAATTAAAAAAATTAAAATTCAAAAATATTAAATAATAAATAATAAATAATAAAAAAAATAAGGAAATAATAAAAAGTATTATGAAAGTAATTGTAATAGGTGGAGGACCAGCAGGTATAATTTCTGCAATTTCTTCAGCACGAAATGGAGATAATGTAATTTTAATTGAAAAAAATAATTCTTTAGGAAAAAAGCTTTTAATTACAGGAAAAGGTAGATGTAATATAACAAGTTCTATAGATATTAGCGATTTTATAAAAAATGTTCCTGGAAATGGAAAATTTTTATATAGTGCTTTTCAAAACTTTACAAATATAGATATTATAAAATTGATAGAAGAAAATGGAATAAAAGTGAAAGAAGAAAGAGGAAACAGAATATTTCCAGTAACAGATAATGCAAAAGATGTGTTAATGTGTTTTGAAAAAGAATTAAGAAAATATAAAAACATAGAAATAAGATTAAATACTAAAGCAAAAGAAATTTTAGAAGAAAATAAAGAAGTAAGAGGAATATTATTAGAATCGGGTGAAAAGTTACTTACTTCTAAAGTGATTATTGCAACAGGAGGAAAAAGTTATCCACTCACAGGCTCAACAGGAGATGGTTATAAAATGACAAGTAAGCTTGGACATACAGTTGAAAAAATACGAGGTTCTCTTGTACCACTTACTGCTGATAAAATATTATGCCAAAGTATGCAAGGCTTATCTTTAAGAAATGTAAAAATACAAATAAAAGATTTAGAAAAAAATAAAAAAATATATGAAGATTTTGGAGAAATGCTGTTTACTCATTTTGGAATAAGTGGTCCAACTATTTTAAGTAGTTCAGCTCATTTATTGCGATATAAAGAAATAGATAGATTGTTAAAAGAAAATAAAATAAAGTTAATAATAGATTTAAAACCAGCACTTTCAGAAGAAGAATTAGATAAAAGAATAAGAAGAGATTTTGAAGAATTTATTAATAAGGAATTCAAAAATAGTTTAGAAAAATTATTACCAAAAAAAATGATTGAGTCGGTAATTAATTTATCTGGTATTAATCCGATAAAAAAAGTAAATGAGATAACAAAAGAAGAGAGAAAAAATTTAGTTAATTTAATTAAAAACTTTGAAGTTAGTATTGATGGATTCAGACCAGTTGAAGAGGCAATAGTTACGGCTGGAGGAATTTCAGTAAAAGAAATAAATCCAAAAACAATGGAATCTAAATTAGTTAAAGGTTTATATTTTGCGGGTGAAGTAATTGATGTAGATGCTTATACAGGAGGATTTAATTTACAAATTGCTTATTCAACAGGGTATACTGCAGGATTGAATAATTAGAGGTTTAATATAAAATTTTGTTAGGAGATAAAATGTTTAAAACAATTTCAAATGATTCGGAAGCAGAAATAATAGAGAAAAAATCAAAATTTATAGCAAATATATTTTATGTGGAAACACGAGAGGAAGCAGAAGAAAAAATAAAAGAAATAAAAAAGAAGTATTTTGATGCTAGACATAATTGTTTTGCATATAGTATTTTTACAAAAGATAGGATAATAGAGAGGTTTAGCGATGATGGAGAACCATCAGGAACAGCTGGCGCCCCAATGCTAAATATTTTATCTTCTCAAAATTTAAGAAATGTAGTTGTAATAGTAACAAGATATTTTGGTGGTATTTTACTTGGAACAGGTGGACTTGTAAGAGCATATACGGGAGCTGTTCAAGAGGCATTAAAAAATGTAGAAATAATAGAAAAATATTTAGGACTGGAAGTAAAGCTTGAAGTAAATTATCCTAATTTAGAAAAGCTTAAATACTATTTAAAACAAAATGAAATAAAAATATTATCATCAGAATATTTAGAAAATATAAAAGTATTAGTTGAAATGTCAGAAGAAAAATTAAATATATTACTACAAAATAAAGATGATCTTAATTTTAATTTAATAAATATAGAAAAAGTAAAGGAAAAATATATTGAAAAATAAAAATATAAGTAAAAATAATATCATTAAAAAATTAAAATGAAGTAATATACTGCATAAAGTTATTACTTCTTTTTTCTTGTCGAAAAATGTAGAACGCTAGTACACGAAAACCCAGTAAATTCAAGAAAAAACATTGCATAAAAAATCTATAAGTAATATAATTCGTTTTGTAAATATTTACATATTAAATTTTAGGAGGGATCAATTTGAAAGAGAAAATCAAAATACTTATTGCAGATGACAATATAGACTTTGTTTCTACACTAATTACATACTTTAATACACAAGAAGATGTAGAAATTGTTGCAACAGCAAAAGACGGACAAGATGCTTATAACAAAATAATAACAGAAAGACCAACAGTAGTTTTATTAGATGTGATTATGCCACATTTAGATGGTTTAGGAGTTTTAGAAAAACTAGTTTCATCTAATATCGAATTACCAATTTGTATAATGCTATCTGCTGTAGGACAAGATAATGTTACTGCTCAAGCTATAAATTTAGGAGCACAATATTATATTTTGAAACCTTTTAAAATGGATGTGTTAATGAAAAGAATAAGAGAATTAATTGATAAACCAGTAGAAAAGAAATCAAATATTCCAATAGTTACAAAAGAAGCAAAAACTAATTATGTGGATATAAACGACCAATCAACTAAGGAAGAAATTTTAGAAATAAAAGTAACAAACATCATCCATGAAATAGGAGTACCAGCCCATATAAAAGGCTATCAATATTTAAGAGATGGAATAATAATGGTTGTTAATAATATTGAAATTATTAATCAAATTACCAAACAACTATATCCAGATTTAGCAAAAAAATATAAAACAACTCCATCAAGAGTGGAAAGAGCAATTCGTCATGCAATAGAAGTTGCTTGGAATAGAGGACAAATAGAAACAGTAGATAGTATATTTGGTTATACAGTAAATTCAAATAAAGGTAAACCAACAAATTCAGAATTTATTGCAATGGTTGCAGATAAATTAAGATTAGATTTGAAAAGTGCTTAAAAAATAAACCTTCAAAGTTTATTAGTAAATGTAATAAATTTATTAATAAATTATGAAGGTTTAGTTTTTTCTATTAATTAATTTATTATATTGATTTTTCTAACTTAATATAATAATATAAAGACAAGTTAATATTAAAATTAAGTTTATATTAGGAGGTAAAATATGGCAATTCATAATGAAGCAAAAATGGGAGAAATTGCAAAAACTGTATTAATGCCTGGAGATCCAATGAGGGCAAAATATATTGCAGAAAATTTTTTAGAAGATTATAAATTAGTAAATAAAGTAAGAGGAATGTATGCATATACAGGAAAATATAAGGGAAAAGAAATAACAGTTATGGCATCTGGAATGGGAATGCCAAGTATAGGAATTTATTCTTATGAACTTTATAAATTTTATGGAGTAGAAAATATTATAAGAATAGGTTCTTGTGGTGGACATGTAGACTATTTAAAAGTATTAGACATAGTTTTAGTAGACAAAGCTTATACAGAAGGAAACTTTGCTAAAAATATGACAGGAAATGAGTGTCATTTAATTGAATCATCTTCATATTTAAATGAAAAAATAGAAGAAACAGCAAAACAGATAAATCAAAATTATATAAAAGGAAATATGGCTTGTACAGAATGTTTTGATCCATACTTAGATGATCCATGGTTATTTGTAAATAGATTACCAAAAGAAGATAAAATAATGGGTTCAGAAATGGAAAGCTTTGCACTTTTCTATACAGCAAAACATTTAGGAAAAAATGCTGCATGTTTATTAACAGTATCAGATTCTTTGTGTAGTAAAGAAGAATTAACTTCTGAGCAAAGACAAAATTCAATGAATAGTATGATAAAATTAGCTTTAGAAACAACATTAAAATTATAAAATCAAAAAAATTAAAATCAAAATTTAAATTTATAAATGCAATGAATAGGAGAAAATATTTTAATGCAATCATTAAAAGAGTTATATAAAATAGGAAATGGACCTTCAAGCTCACATACAATGGGACCTAAAAGAGCAGTAGAAATTTTTAAAAATAAAAATTTAGAAGCAGATAAATTTAAAGTTATATTATATGGATCATTAGCATTAACTGGAAAAGGGCATTTAACAGATTATATAATAAAACAAACACTTGAAGGTTATGAAACAGAAATTGAATTTAATAAAGAATATAAATGTGATGTACATCCAAATACTTTTGATATATATGCATTTAAGGATGGAAAGCAATTATCGCATTGGAGAGTGTATTCTGTTGGTGGAGGAACTTTTCAAGTAGAAGGAAAAAAAGAAATAACAGCACAAAACATATATGAAGAAAAAAGTTTTAAAGAGATAAAAGAATATTGCAAAAAAAATAATTGTGACTTATATGAGTATGTTTGCAAAATAGAAGGTGAATCAATAAAAGAATTTTTATATGAGATTTGGGATTCAATGCAATCTACAATAAAAAAAGGTTTAAAAGCAGAAGGATTAATACATGGAAAATTAAACTTAGATAAAAGAGCAAAGGCTATTTATGAAAAGAAAATAGAAAATGAAGATGAAACAGTAAAACAAAATAGATTATTATGTGCGTATGCTTATGCAACAAGTGAAGAAAATGCAAGTGGAGGAGTGATTGTAACAGCTCCAACATGTGGTGCTTCTGGAGTATTGCCATCTGTATTATATTATATGAAAGAAAAATATGATATTGAAGATGAAAAAATTGTAAAAGCATTAGCTGTAGCAGGAGTTATAGGAAATTTAGTAAAAGAAAACGCATCTATAAGTGGTGCAGAATGTGGTTGTCAAGCTGAAATAGGAACAGCATGTTCTATGGCAGCTGCAGCTTGTACATATTTATTGGGTGGAAATTTGGAGAAAATAGAAAATGCTTCTGAAATTGCAATGGAACATCATTTAGGGTTAACTTGTGATCCAATATATGGATATGTACAGATACCATGTATTGAAAGAAATGCTGTTGCAGCAACAAGATCTGTGGAAGCAAGTAATTTATCAATGCTATTAGATACAGAAAGAAAAGTTTCTTTTGATGTAGTTGTAGAAACTATGTATGAAACAGGAAAAGATTTACAAAGTCATTATAGGGAAACAAGTAAAGGTGGACTTGCTAAAAAATATTGCAGAAATAAATATTACAATATAGAAATGGAAGAATAAAATTATATAAAAAATAATTTTTAGGATTTTTTTATATATTAATATATGTAGTAGAAAACGGAAATTAACATTTTCCGTTTTCTTTCATATTATATATACAAATAAAACAAGAAAAAGACACAAATATATAATATAAAGTTAATACAAATTATTTAATATTATCTATTTATCATTTTATTAATATTATTACTATAATAAATATCATATTAATATAGTTGAAATTATTTGATTATGATTATGAGTATTATTATTACGAATATACCATGATATAGTATGGGACAGTAGATTATTACTTATTATATGTATCTAATAAAGCTTCTGATTGATTATCAGAAAAGATTTTTAATTTAATAAAAAAATTAAGAATAGTATTAGTAGAGAAGATAAATAATAATATAAAATATTTTTTTAAAAAAAGTATTGACTTTATTAAAATAGGGTGCTAAAATATCAAACGTTGTGTGACAAATTGTAGCAAAAATATACAAATTTTAACACTAAAAAACAGCTATTAAAATTTTACAAAAAAATATTTTAAAAAATTTAAAAAATGTGTTGACAATGAGTTTCAAGAGTGTTAAAATAATTAACAGTTCGCAAGAATAAAAAGCGAAAAGAACATTAAAAATTTAATACAAAAAATAGTTAAAAAAATATTTAAAAAATATTTAAAAAAGTGTTGACATTTAACTATGGTTTGTGTTAAAATAAATCTCGTTCACGACAGGTGAACAAGATAAAAAAGTACATTGAAAAGTAAACAATAAATATCCTTTAAGAGAAACCAAGCGGTAGTTAAAAACTACCAAAAAATTTATATGAGCTATAAAAGCTCAAACTCAAAACGATTTATATTTATAAAATATAGATACCATAAACAAGAGAGTTTGATCCTGGCTCAGGATAAACGCTGGCGGCGCACATAAGACAT
>USEI01000009.1 GCA_900553685.1 uncultured Clostridium sp. | reverse complement strand
CGAATAGATAAAGTACGCCATATGTTTAATAAAAAAGAAAATTAAGTTACTATTCGCTAAATTACAATTTATTGAGTAAGAACACAACAGGAGAGCAGATATTTTATTCTCCTGTTTGCGTTACAAATTATAGAAAATGATGAAAATTTATAGTAAAAAAGGGGAAGCAAATAATGCTTACTCAAAATTTTTTAATCCATAAACAAACAAATGTTTACAAATAAAAATAAAAGTGTTATAATGACAATAGATATTGGGAAAGGGAGGTATGAAAGTGAATAAATATGATAAAGTGTATATCGCAATAGATCTAAAAAGTTTTTATGCCTCTGTTGAATGTCAAGAAAGAGGACTGAATCCAATTACAACAAATTTAGTTGTAGCTGATAGTAGTAGAACAGAAAAAACAGTCTGTCTTGCTGTAAGTCCATCACTAAAACAATATGGAATACCAGGAAGGGCAAGATTATTTGAGGTTATACAAAAAGTTAATGAAATAAATGCTCAAAGGAAAATTAATGCACCAGGACATAAATTTACTTGTTCCTCTTATGACGATATTGCACTAAAGAAAAACAAAGATTTAGAATTAAGCTATATAATAGCTCCACCACGAATGAGTTATTATATGAAATATAGTACAAGAATTTATAATATTTATTTAAAATGGTTTTCAGCTGATGACATATATGTCTATTCTATAGATGAGGTATTTATAGATGTAACCCATTATTTGCAAACTTATAAAACTACACCAAGAGAGCTAGTTACTAGAATTATTAAAAATGTATATGATGAAACAGGAATAACTGCAACAGCAGGAATTGGAACAAATTTATATCTTTGCAAGGTTGCTATGGATATTGTTGCAAAGCATATAACACCAGATAAAAATGGAGTGCGAATTGCTGGATTAGATGAAATGACATATAGAAAATACTTATGGAATCACAGACCATTAACAGATTTTTGGAGAGTTGGAAAGGGTATATCAAATAAATTAGAAAAAAATGGCATATATACTATGGGAGATATAGCTCGTACTTCAGAAAAAAACGAGGAATTGCTATATAAATTATTTGGTATAAATGCAGAATTATTGATAGATCACGCATGGGGATATGAACCTTGTACCATTGAAAGTATAAAGTCATATAAGCCAGTAACGAATAGTATAAGTTCAGGACAAGTATTACATTGTCCATACAATTATGAAAAGACAAAATTAATAGTAAAAGAGATGACAGAGCTTCTTACATTGGATTTAGTAAAAAAGAATTTAGTTACAAGTAAAATGGTTTTAACTATAGGATATGATATTGAAAATCTTTTAAATCCTGAAATAAATAAATCATATTTGGGAGAAGTTACATTAGACCATTATGGAAGGAAAGTTCCCAAGTCTGCACATGGCACTATAAATATAGATCACAAGACATCATCCACGAAAATAATAACTGACTATGTAATGAATCTTTATGAAAGTATTATTAACAAAAATTTATTAGTTAGAAGAATAAATATTACAGCTGAAGATGTTGTAAATGAAGATGATTATAAAAATAATAAGAAATTTGAACAAATAAATTTATTCATAGATTATAATGAAGTTGAAAGACAACAAAACAAAGAAAAATCAGAAAAAGAATTACAAAAAGCAGTATTGGATATAAAAACAAAGTATGGAAAAAATGCTGTTTTAAAGGGAATGAATCTTATTGAAGGTGGAACTACAATCGAAAGAAATGGGCAAATTGGAGGACATAAAAGTTAAAAAAGAAGGAGATGGTTAAGTGAAATATGATAAACAATATGATGATATAATAAATTTACCTCATCATGTATCAAAAAAACATCCACAAATGTCTTTGTATGCTCGTTCAGCACAATTTGCACCTTTTGCAGCATTAACAGGATACGAAGATGCAATAAAAGAAACTTCAAGAGAAACCAGTGAAAAAATAGATATAGATGATGAATTAAAATCAATATTAGATAGTAAATTACAAATAATTATGGAACATATAAAAAATAAACCAGAAATATCATTTACATATTTTATTCCTGATTCAAAGAAAGACGGTGGTTCATATATAACAGTTATAGGTATTGTAAGAAAGATAGATTTATATAATCAAATTATATATTTAGCTAATAATACAGAAATACCAATAAATGATATAATCAATATTTCAGGAGAAATTTTTAAAATGTATGAATAAATATATTTTGATAAAAATAAAAGGTAAGAAACTTACCTTTTATTTTTATAATTTAACCGTTTTTCTCAATCCATCTTTTAAAATCGTCTGGAGATAATTTACCATTTTTGTATTGAGCAACTTTTTTCTTTCCAGTTTCCTTAAATTTATCAAAATCAGTAATATATTTTGCAATATCAGAATTTCTTGATTTCATCATTGCTTTTCTATTATATAATTGATAGTAAGAAGCAAGTATGGGATCATTATTCTTATTATTTTCAAAAACAAGTCTTCTTCCAATTTCTCTACAAGTTTTTTTCTTTTCGCCTGGTGCGATATTTTCACAATAATTGTAAGATTTATTAGTAGCAATAAAATATCTATTGCAATTTTTGCATGATTTCAAATATACATTTCCTTTTAAAATGCTACAAATAGACTTGTAGATTATAGCAGATAGATTATAAGGAAGAATTAAATCATATTCTGTAACTCTATTTTTCTTTTGCGATAAAAAGTCATATATTTCTTTTTCAGATTTTCCAGGATAAGAAGAAAATAAATTTACAGAATAATATGAGGCTTTGTTTTCATTTAATAGTGTTAAGTTAGATGCAATTCTTCTTAAAACATATAATCTTTCTATTGGTTTAAAACTTATTGCTTTCTTATTTGGGTTTAATAGGCAATAGTCTAATATCATATCAGTTTGTTCTTGCAATTTCTTATATTCATTTTTGTTTTTTTCTAATAGTTTTTCTAAAAATTCTCTAAAATTTAATTCAGAACAAATATTTTTATCAAATATTTTTTGTATCTTTTTTAAATCAAAAAATGTTAAAGAATATTTAATAAACAATTCAAAAAAGTTTTCAAAAATGTCGAAGTCAGTATTTAAGAAGTCAGCTAAAAAAGAGCCTAACTTTTGCATCGTTATTTGATAGTCTGTATTCATCATAAATTGCATACTTTTTTTATCGTATTTTATAGGATAATTTATGATTATTTCACTATTATTTTTTTCGTTTAAAGCTAATCCAAGACCAGATATAATGTCCTGAATATAAGCATTTTCATCCATAATGAACTCCTTTTTGTTAAAAACATAAAAGCAAGGCAAAGTTAAAATGTGTTACAAGCGTTTTTAACTAATACTTATTGACTTTAAAAAGTTTGGAATTTATAATGCAGATAATTAGAAACAAAAACAAATTACACAATGTTTCTAACAGACACATAACATATAGTATAACTGAACTTTCCCCTTTTTAAATTCCGTTTAATTATACTATATGTTAATAAAAAAATCAATATAGGCAAATTCTAGATATGTCTATATAGAACAACTGTGCAAAGAAATATGTAAACACTTTTTGAACTAAAATCAGAGAAAGGAGCAAATGATGGACAAGATTGCTATAATTAATGAGTTGTATTTTGAAGAAAAGAAAAATTTAACTGAAATAGCACAAATTATTGAAACATCAGTTAGCTACATTTCAAGGATTTTAAGAAAAGACCAAAGATATAAAGAGGAAAAAGAAAAACGAAAGAAAGATAATTTGATACAAAGGAGGGAAACTCAAAAAGAGTTAATATACACAAAACGAAAAAATAAAAAAAACACAGATTATATAGATATGAAAACACAACATGAAAACGCAGCAAAAGAGTTATCAAAACATTCTAGTATAGGAAATCAAGATTTAAGAAAATGGTGTAGTAGTGCTTATAAATATAATGAAAAGAAAAAATGTTATGAGTTTGATACAAAGAATCTACTAAAGCCACCTGATTTTCCTATGTATATTAGGATATGAGGAGAAAATAAAATGATTACAGAAAAGCAAGGGATAGCTTATGCTACAATTACATTAGATCTGCTTTATAAAATGAAAGTTAAAGTAAATCATAAAAATTTTTCAGAGCAAATGAGATTAATTTATGATCTTTATGAGCCTGATGAAGTGGAAGAATTATATGAAAATATAGAAAGAAATAACGAGATAATAGAAAAAGCTATTTCTGGAAAAGCAAACTGTTATGTTGTCAATTCATATAATTCAAGAGAAAAACAAATGAAAATAATTAGAAAATTCTGCAAAGATAGAATAGAGCTAGGAAAAATATATATTTCAACACCAGGTGAAAATACAGATGCTTACTATAAACTGATTCAAGACATTAGAAATAAAAATATGGATATTTTACTAATGAATGTATTTACAATTCTTGGTATGAGCGAAAGAGAACTAGCGATGATAATTCATCTTTGCAGAGAAAATGATATAACATTTGTAGAAATTTAAAAGAGGTGTAGTAAAGTGAGTATATTATTATTTATAGCAGGTATGATGCTAGGTGCTATTGTTGCATTTGTATTACATTGTATTTTAATTGTTGGAAAACAGGCAGATGAAAACGCTAAAGATTAATTTTTTTAGTTTAAATTTTTTCTCAAATACTAATATAAATTAAATAATTAAATTTAAAAAAAGTCAGTAAATCTGGCTTTTTTATTATGGAGGTTTAAATGAATAAGAGAGAATGTAAAAAATATATAAGGAAAGCCTTTTCAAATCTAAAAGCTCAACAAAAAAAAATCTCTATTGAAAATTTATCTATGGAAATGGATAAAGTAATTGAGCAAGAGAAGCAAGTATATATAGCATACGCAAAAATTGGATTATATTTAATTAAAAATAGTGCAAATGAAATTACAGCAAATGAAATTATAAAAGAAATTGATGTTATTCCACAAGTATATAGTTTAGATGATTTATTAAAAAAAGCAAATACTATCTAAATTTTTTTCTCAAATAGAAAAAAATTTAATATGAAAATATAATAACGGAGGTATCCAATGGAAGATATAATTTTTAAAGAAAGGAAGTTTTATAATGTAAAAGATATACAAAATATTTTAGGAATTGGTCGAAGTAGAGCTTATGAATATTTAAAAGAAGTACAAAAGACTGGTGAACCGTTTAAAGTAATAAAAATAGGTACTATATATAAAATTCCAATTCAATCTTTTAATAACTGGATACAAAGTATGTCTGAATAGGGAGAGAGTAAATCAAAAATGAAAAAAAAGAAAGTAGCTTTCTTTGAAAGAAACTCTTGGTATCATAGGACAAAAACATTGCTTCCAGATCATTCTATTAAATATGGAAAAAAGGGAGGCTTTAAGAGTGAGAAAGAAGCTGAAGAAAGCTATTTCAAAATGGCAGAAGAATTTGAAAGAAGTGTTTCTAAAACTATTATAGAGAACAAAAATAAAGTAACTCTAAAAAGATATTTAATATATTGGTTTGAAAATATTTATTCAATTAGAATAGAAAATACAACTCAAATGTTGGGAGCTTATGTACTATATGATCTTATATTTCCTAATATTGAAGAAGATATTTTATTAAAATACATAAATATAGATTATTTAGACATTTTAATAAAAAAAACATCTAAAATATGTGAATCAGCACCAAACAAATCAAGAGAATTGTTAAATATTGCTTTTAAAGATGCTATTGAGGATGGATTTATTAATATAAATCCTGTAGAAGGAACTAAAGCATATAAAAGGAAAAAAGCAAAGGTTGTAGTTTTCAATAAAAAAGAGTTAAAGAAATTTTTAAGATTAGTTTCTGAAGGGAACTGGTATTTAGAAATTTTACTAGGTATATTTTGTGGATTGAGAAAAGGTGAAATTTTAGCATTAAAATTTTCTGATTTCAATATAGAGAAACAGACTTTAAAAATTAGTAGACAATTAACAACCTGTAGTAGATTAAGTGATGAAATGGATAAAATAGGTTTTAAAGTTGAAGAATATTCATTAGGTACAAAAAGACCTAAAACAAATAATAGTTATAGAATTATAAAAGTTCCAAAAATTATTATTAATGAACTAGAGATAAGAAAAGAGTATATAGAAAATTTAAAAAGAATAAACTCTAAATTTATTGATAATGATTTAGTTAGCTGTAAAGAAAATGGTGGCTTTCACGCTTTTTCAGCATTAAATAACTATATTACAAAGATATGTAACAAAAATAATTTACCTTGCATCACAGTTCACTCTTTAAGACATATGTTTGCAACAATATTATTAGAAAGAGGTGTTGTACTTCAAAAAATTTCTGGTTTGTTAGGTCATGCTTCTATCCAAACTACATTTGAGTTATACTGCGACATAATGGATGAAAGTGAAAAGATTAATAAATTTATGAATAAGAACTTTAAGAAAAAGGAATGATATTAATTGAATATTGATGAAATATTAGGAGAACAATATATTGATTGGAAAGTAAAACCTGTGATGCACATTGAAGGAAAATATGGATTTAGAATAGTTTTAAAGATGTCAGATGGAAACGAGAAAATTAAACAGAAATCAGGATTTAAAACAAAAACAGAGGCTAACAAAGAGAGAAATAATGTTATTGCAGATCTTACTAATGGAACATATATAATTAATACTAAAATTAAAGTTGGTCCTTTTATGCTTTTTTGGCTAGAAAAAGCAAAAAAACCTAATATTACTAATGATTCTTATGTAGCATATTCTAATGCTATAAATAAATACATTATACCAGTTTTAGGAAATATGTATTTAACAAGTATCAATAGAAAAAATATTAAATCTGTTTATAAATTTGCATCTAAATCGACTACAACAGGAATTAGGCTTATAGAAACAGTATTAAAAACATCTTTAGATTATGCAGTACATAAAAAATTACTAATAAAGAATCCAACTTTAAATGTATCAAAAAAAGATAAGAAAAAAAACACATGGATTGTAAATGTTGATAGTACAAAAACACTATCTTTAGAACAAGTAAAAATTTTAGTAAAAGCAAGTGAAAACACAAGAATACATATGCAAGTGATATTTGCTGTCCTAATGGGATTAAGAAGAGGCGAAATTAATGGCTTAAAGTATGAAGACATAGACTATACACACAAAACACTCAAGATTCAAAGACAATTAGGAGTAAAAGCTAATTCTAACAAAAAAGATTTTGCACCTAAAACATATACAAAACAAGAAATACCAACAAAAACAGAATCAAGCAATAGAGAATTAATTATACCTGATTATGTTTTTGAAGAAATTTTAAAAGAAAAAGAAAAATATAATAAAAACAAGAAAAGGTATCAAAATAAAAAGCAGTATGGTTTTCAAGATTTGGGATATATCTGTTGTTCTAATCTCGGAAGACCAAGAAGTAGGAGTTACGCATCTACTCATTTTAAGCAATTATTAAAAGATAATAATTTACCTGATATTAAATGGCACGATTTACGAAGAACATATTGTACTTTATTATTAAAGAATGATTTTAGCCCAAAGGCAGTTTCAAAAATGATGGGACATTCAAAAGAATTAATTACTGTTGATATATATGGTGATAACAAAGAAATAATAGAAGATTGTTTAGAAGAATTAGAACCATATATTGATGAGGTAATACCAAAAGAGAAAGAATATGATTTTTCTGAAGATGTGGATTATATAATTGCTTTAGAAGATTATATAAAAGATTTAAAAATCTTACACGAATTTTGCAAGATAGCAATTTAGGCTATCTTGTTTTTTGTATTAAATTATGCTATAATTTCCTAGAACGATGCTAGTTTGTGTTATTTTGTGTTGTTTTGTCAGAAAATTCAAAATAGGTGAGTCAAATTCGTGTAATTGCACAAAATGACATTTATGTAGACTAAAAATCATCATAAAAAAATATAAATTTAGGAGAAAACAAATGTTTAAATTACATTCAGAATATAAGCCAACTGGAGATCAACCAGTTGCCATAAAACAGTTGAGTGAAGGAATTAAACAAGGGAAGAAATATCAGACACTTCTAGGCGTTACAGGCTCTGGAAAGACCTTTACAATGGCTAACATAATACAGCAAGTTCAGAAGCCAACATTGGTGTTAGCACATAACAAAACACTAGCTGGACAACTCTATTCAGAGTTCAAAGAATTCTTCCCAGAGAACAATGTGGAGTATTTTGTAAGTTATTATGATTATTACCAACCAGAAGCATATATTGCCTCTTCAGATACTTATATAGAAAAAGATGCTTCTATTAATGATGAAATAGATAAACTTCGTCACTCTGCAACAGCTTCACTATTTGAAACTAGAGATGTAATTGTAGTTGCTTCTGTTTCATGTATATACGGATTAGGAGATCCAATTGATTATGAAAATATGATTGTTTCACTAAGACCTGGTATGGAAAAAGATAGAAATGAAATAATGAAAAAACTAGTTAATATGCAATATACTAGAAATGAGATGGATTTTAAAAGAGGAACTTTTAGAGCAAAAGGTGATATTTTAGAAATTTATCCATCAAACCAAGAAGAAACAGCTATAAGAGTTGAATTTTGGGGTGAAGAAATAGAAAAAATATCTGAAATAAATCCATTAACAGGAAAAGCAACTGGAACAAGAGGACATGTTATGATATATCCAAATTCTCACTATGTAACAAGCAAAGATAAACTTGAAAGAGCTTTGGAAACAATAGAAAAGGAAATGGAAGAAAGAGTAGAATATTTTAAGACAAATAAAAAATTAATTGAAGCTCAACGTATAGAAGAAAGAACTAATTTTGATATTGAAATGTTAAAAGAAACAGGATTTTGTCAAGGAATAGAAAACTATTCGAGACATATTAGTGGAAGAGAAGCAGGAAGTCCACCATATACACTATTTGATTATTTTCCAGATGATTTTTTATTACTTATAGATGAATCACATGCGACAATTCCACAAGTGAGGGCAATGTATAATGGAGATAGAGCAAGAAAAGAATCTTTAGTAAATTATGGGTTTAGATTACCATCTGCATTTGATAATAGACCACTTAAATTTGAAGAATTTGAAGATAGAATAAATCAATGTATATTTGTTAGCGCAACACCAGCTGAGTATGAAAAAACTCATAGTAAAGATAATGTTGTTGAGCAAATTATACGCCCAACAGGACTTTTAGATCCTAAAATAGAAGTAAAACCAACAGAAAATCAAATAGATGATTTAATGGAACAAATTGCACTGCAAGTTGAAAAAGGTGATAGAGTTTTAGTTACTACTCTTACTAAAAAAATGGCAGAAGATTTAACAACATTTTTAAGAAATGCGGGAATTAGAGTTCGTTATATGCATTCAGAAATTAAGGCTCTAGAGAGAATGGAAATAATAAGAGATTTGCGTATAGGAGAATTTGATGTATTAGTAGGTATAAATCTTTTAAGAGAGGGGTTAGATATTCCAGAGGTTTCACTTGTTGCAATCTTAGATGCTGATAAAGAAGGATTTTTACGTTCTGAGCGTTCATTAATACAAACAATTGGTCGTGCTGCAAGAAATACAGAAGGAAGAGTTATAATGTATGCAGATGAACTTACAGAATCTATGGAAAAAGCAATTTCAGAAACAAATAGGAGAAGAGCAATTCAAGAAAAATATAATGAGGAGCATGGAATAACTCCTCAAACTATCAGAAAATCTGTAAGAGATACTATTAAAGCAACAATAGTTGAAGATATTCAAAGTGAATACGATATTAATGAAAATCAATCAGTTGAAGACATTATTTCTAAACTTACAGATGAAATGCTTAAATATGCTAAAAATATGGAATTTGAAAAAGCAGCTGAATTAAGAGACAAAATAAAAGCTTTGGAAAATTTATCATAAATTCGTTTTTGATATACCTAATAATTTTAACATTCAATATATAAATATGTATTAATTAAATAATATATTATTATAAAGGAATCCAAATAGAGCGATTCCTTTTATTATGTAAGTATGATTTTAGTATACATAATCTTGATTTTTATGTAAAAATATGGTAAAATATATCTGTTATAAAATTTAAGGAGTAAATATGAATAAAAAAATAAAATCTTTAGATGAAGTAAGTGATGAGGTAAATGAACAATTAGGAGTATTTAAAAAATTTGATAGAAAAAGTGGATTTTATATTTCAAGACGTACTTATGTACATTCATCAGGTAGAATTTTATATAATAAAGATTATGATTTAGCAGATGGAAAAGTACATTGTGATTTAAAAACTAAAACTCTTCATGGTAATGTAATAACAGCTTTTTTTAAGTCCAAAGCTGGTTATTCAACAAAATTAATTAACAAAAACGAACATGCCGGTCATTATGGAGAATATATATCATTTTTAATATTAAAACAATTGGGAAAAAAAGTTTGTAAAACAGATTTAGGAGAAGTTGAGATAATTTTTCCTTTCAATAATAAACCCAAAACTGTTGAAGGTAGCTTAAGTTATCCTGCCTATGATGAGCTTAAAGGAGAAATGTTTAGAGAATATAGCACTATAGTTGATGATTATAGACTTACGTACCCTAAAAAATATCAAGCTCTACTTGGTAGTGCAGATCCCAGAAGTAATGCTAATATTAATAATGTAGAAGTAATATTAAAAGTTCTTGAAGAATATTGTAGAAAAAATGGCAAAGAAGATCAATTTCCTCAAATAAAAAAGGACTTTTTTGATATGATGATTTTTGATTTAAAATTTGCAAATAGAGATAGACATGATGGAAATTTTGGTTTAAAAGTTTCGGTAGATAAAGGCGACATTGAATTTTATCCACTATTTGATAATGAACAAGTGCTTGGATTACAATATAATAAAAAAGGAGCTGAAGGAGCTGCCCAAGAAGATATATTCTTTAATAAATTAATGAATAACGATTTGACTTCATATATAGGATTTCCTGGTACTCCACAACATGCTCATTTTAGTAAAACATTTAAATATTTATTAGAGCATTATTATGATGAAACAAAAGATTCTCTAGAAGATATCGGAAGATTTACATATAGTGATTTAGAAGAAGTTTTAGAGGTTTGTCCAGGTCTTTCTGAATCACATAAAGCTTTAGCAAAAAAGATTTTTAAAACTAGGGAAAAAGAAATGAAAGAGATAGTTACAGAATTTGAAAAAAATAGAAAAGAAGAATTAAAAGAAAAAAATGAAACTACAGGTAGCGGTCCAGAATTATAAAAGGAGTTAATATATGGAATATTTATATTTAAAATGGTTTGATTATAAAACTAATAAAAAATATTTGATTGGCGCTTTATTTAGAGATAAGGAAAAAGGAAAATATTATTTTAAATCAAGTAGAGCCCATATTGAAAAGGCTATTAAAGATGGAATATATTCAAGTGCCATATTACCTTTTTCGGACTTAGATAAAATATATGAAAGTGATAAAATTTTTGCTATATTTAAAATTAGATTGCCTAAAATAGAAAAATATTCTAAAGAAGAATTAGATGAGCTACTAAAAGACTTAGATATGGAAGAATATGACGAATTCGAATATTTAAGAAGAACTAAAGGAATTTTACTTACAGATAAATTTGTAGTAGAAGAGGAGAAATAAAATGTATAAATTTAGAAACATTGATTCTTTTAAACCAGGTGCATTTGAAAGAATAGGTATGTTAAAAGGTAAAAGATGGTATACAGATTATTCAGATATTAATCATATAGCAACTGGTTTGTTTAAACCAAAAAGATTTGAATTTGGAGATAGAAAAGTTTTTTGTGCAAATCACTATGGGGAATTTATTGGTTATTTATTAGCAAGAAATTGCAACATTTCTTCTTGCCCTGCAGAACTTGCAATTTTATCTAGATATTATCCTCATATACATAAAGAAATGAATAATGGAACTCCTGTAGAAAAAAAAGGGTGTATTATTTATTCATTATTAGGTAAAGATGATATTTTAGAAGCAGGTAGTGTTATTTTAGATAAATATCCAGACTTAATAAGAAAATATAACTCAGAAGATGACATAGAATTATTTTTAGAGTCTATCGAGTTAAGAACAAAAGATTTTTATAAAGAGCAACAAGCTTCTAATATTCAAACTAAAAATATCTTGCCAAAAGATTATATAGAAAATAGAGTTAAGCATAATAAATTGCAAGCTTTAGATATGATAGTTTATGATTGTTTGTATGGTAACAATGATAGACACAATGATAACTGGTCTATGATTCAAAAACATAATAATGGTAGAGTAGATATAGAATTATATCCTTTATATGATAATGAAAGAGTTTTAGGCTTATATGAAAATCAATATACAATAGAATCTATTTTGAAAAGTAAAAATCCTAGTGAAGAATATGAGAAGATATTATTTTCAAGAATGCGTGTTCCAGGAGAAAAAAATAAATTTTCTGATTATAAAGATGTTTTAGATTATTTAATACATAGATATCCTGAAGAAGTTACAAATATTTTAGAAAGACATTTAAGCAAAAATACACCAGAAAAAGTAAATGAATTTTTGAAATCTTGTGATGGATTACCTAAATGTTATATTGAGTTTGGAAGTTCGATGTATAAAGATAGATATGATTTTGCAAAAGAATTAGTAGAAAAAAATAAAAATCTAAGAAATAAACAAGGTGATATATACAAAATAGATTTTAGAAAAAGACAAGATAAAAAAGAAGATTTTGTATATTTTAAAAGGACGTTGGCTCCACATAATAAAATTGGATATGCTGAAGAACCAAGTAAATAAATAAAAAATGAAATGGTGACCTGTAAACAGGTCACCATTTTTGGGTAAACCCAGAATGTTGCCCAGTACTTACAAGCTACGGTAGTGCATCTAAAGTGAATCATTGGAAGTCCCTTTCATTTGTCGGGAGTTTGGCTTTCATAATAGCTCTGAATTTCCTTGAGAAATTTCCTATGTGAGGCTTCATCTTCAATTGATTCAAGAGCTTTTTTCCAACTCCACAGACAATTTTCAGATATCCTAATGACATTTTCGTCAAAAAGTCTCTGAAATACATCGATATAGGACTCCGAAACATTCTTTAAGATGCGTTCCGGAATGGTATGTATAGTTTCAGGAGAAGTCGAAAGATACTTCCTTAAATTATAATCTCCCATACTATACTGCTCTTCTCCGAGCTTATAATTTTTTGCATCCCAGATACGACTGGAATCAGGGGTAAAGGTGTTGCCAATAAGTACCAGCTCCGGGGCTGAGTGTTGAAGTAGACCAAAAGTTAAATTTGCGTCTGCAATTATGATATCCTTTTGAATTGCGTAATTATGTGCAAATGTATATGCACTTATGGTCTTTTCTTTCACTTCAGTTGCAAGAGCAGCCGCAATTTCTTCGGAATTAGAGCCTTCTTCCAAAACAAAAACATTTTCAAGGAAATCTTTGAGTATTTTGACAGTTTCCTCAAATGTTACATACACTCCATCTTTTGTAGAGAAGGGTGTATATATGGGTTCGGAAAGTTGCTGATAAGGCTGTAATCCTTTGGAAAGATCGGTTGTTTTGTGATTTTTCCACCAGTTGGATTTTGGAACATAGTAGCCACGAATTATGCAGTCTAACGGGAGGGGTATACAACTTTTAGTTGCAATAACAGCTCCAATTGCCGATTCGTCTCTAAATCCGTATTCAATTAGTTTCCGTGCATTTGTTGTCTGGATGTAATTTCCGACGATTTCTTCATCAGCCAGCATTTGCATCCAATAAATTGTGGTTTGAGTTTGAATAAGCCCCTTATACATGATTTTTTGCTGGAGAAGTTGGTCGTTATAGCAGGCTCGACCTGAATTGATTATAAACATCAGATCAGGATCCACTACACACCTCCGTACCTCCATACTTGCAAGTTTTTTCATAATGTTTTCCTCTCTTTCTTGTTGTTATTTACCCAATTTTTTGGAACTCTTTAATATAATGAATTCCAAAACTATATAAATGGGCATATTACTATAATATTATATCACAAAAATGCTTAAAAGTAAACATTTACAAGGAAAATGTCAAATTAAGTAGAAAAATAAAATATTAAAATATCTTTTTAAACTATATACAAACTTTTGTTTTTATGATATAATTATAACGTTTTTAAAAAAATAAATAATTTTATACCATAAACTTAGGTAAATAATAAATAATATTTAAAGGGGTAAGAAATGAATGACAAAATAATTATTAAAGGAGCTAAAGAACATAATTTAAAAAATATAAATGTTGAAATACCAAAAAATAAAATGGTAGTTGTAACAGGCCTTTCAGGATCTGGAAAGTCTTCACTTGCATTTGATACTATTTATGCTGAGGGACAAAGAAGATATGTTGAAAGTTTATCTGCTTATGCAAGACAATTTTTAGGATTAATGGAAAAGCCAGATGTAGAAAGTATAGAAGGATTATCTCCTGCTATATCAATAGATCAAAAAACTACATCAAAAAATCCACGTTCAACTGTCGGAACAGTCACAGAAATATATGATTTTTTACGTTTACTTTATGCTAGAATTGGTGTTCCATATTGTCCTAAATGTGGTAAGAAAATTGAAAAACAAACAATTGATCAAATAGTAGATTCTATTTTAAGTTTAGAAAATGGAGCCAAAATACAAGTTTTAGCTCCTATTGTTAGAGGAAAAAAAGGAGAATTTACAAAACTTTTAGCAGATATGCAAAAAGAAGGTTTTGTAAGAGCAAGAGTTGATGGAGAAGTAATTGAATTAACAGACGATATTGATTTAGATAGAAATAAAAAACATAATATAGATATTATAGTAGATAGACTAATAATAAAAGATGAGATTAGAAATAGGCTTGCAGAATCTATTGAAACAGCTATGAAAAATTCAAATAGCCTAGTAAAAATAGATATAATAGGACAAGGAGAAAAACTTTATAGTGGAAATTATGCTTGTCCTGATTGTAATATTAGTTTTGAAGAATTATCTCCTCGAATGTTTTCATTTAATAATCCTTTTGGAGCTTGTCCAGAGTGTACAGGAATTGGTTATCTTATGAAAATAGATCCAGATTTAATTATACCAGATAAATCTAAAACTTTATATGATGGAGTAAAAGCTTTTGGTTCTAGTACCTTAAAAAAAGGTGATACAATGGCAAGAATGTATTTTGAAAGCATTGGAAAACATTATGGAGTTGATATAAAGAATAAACCTATAAAAAAATTACCAAAAGATTTTTTGGATAAAATTCTTTATGGTACAGGTGATGAAGAAATAGATTTTGAATATTCTTCAGCAGCTGGTGTAAGAAAATTTACTCAAAGTTTTGAAGGTGTAATACCAACTTTAGATAGAAGATATAGAGAGACAAAATCAGAGGGAATGCGTAACTTTTATGAACTTTATATGAGTAATTGTCCTTGTAATTCTTGTAATGGTGCAAGATTGAAAAAAGAAGTTCTTTCAGTAAAAGTTGGAGATAAAAATATAAATGAAATTACGGAATTACCAATTAATAAAATGAAAGAATATTTAAACAATTTAGAGTTGACTAAACAAAATAAAATGATAGCTAATGTTATTTTAAAAGAAATAAATTCTAGATTACAATTTTTAATGGATGTTGGGCTTGAATATCTTACGTTATCTAGAAGTGCAGGAACTTTATCAGGTGGAGAAGCACAGCGTATCAGACTTGCAACTCAAATTGGTTCAGGATTATCAGGAGTTTTATATATATTAGATGAACCAAGTATTGGCCTTCATCAAAGAGATAATGATAAACTTTTAGCTACATTAAAAAAATTAAGAGATTTAGGAAATACTTTAATTGTTGTAGAACATGATGAAGATACAATGTATGCTGCAGATCAAATAATAGACATAGGACCTGGTGCAGGTGTTCATGGTGGTAACATTATAGCACAAGGTACTGCAGATGAAATTAAATTAGTAGATGAATCAGTAACTGGTAGATATTTAAGTGGAAAAGAAAAAATTGCTGTACCTAAAAAGAGAAGAAAATCTAATGGAAAATCTATTGAAATCATTAAAGCTAGTGAAAATAATTTAAAAGATGTAACAGTAAAAATTCCACTAGGAGTATTCAACTGCGTTACTGGAGTTTCAGGTTCAGGAAAATCTACTCTTGTTAATGAAGTATTATATAAACATTTGGCAAAAGAAATTAATAAAGCAACTGAAAAACCTGGAAAATGCGAAAAAATAAAAGGTATAGAAAATATCGATAAAATAATTAATATAGACCAATCTCCAATAGGTAGAACTCCACGTTCAAATCCAGCTACATATACAGGTGTTTTTGATATTATTCGTGATATTTTTGCAGGAACAAATGAAGCTAAAATGAGAGGATATCAGAAAGGTAGATTTAGTTTTAATGTTGAAGGTGGTAGATGTGAAGCATGTCAAGGTGATGGTGTTTTAAAGATAGAAATGAATTTTTTACCAGACATATATGTTCCTTGTGAAATATGTAAAGGAAAAAGATATAACAGAGAAACATTAGAAGTAAAATATAAAGGAAAAAGTATTGCTGATATTTTAGATATGACAGTTGAAGAAGCTGTGGAATTTTTTAGTAATATACCTAGAATTAAACAGAAGATCCAAACATTACTCGATGTAGGACTTGGTTATATAAAACTTGGTCAACCTTCAACAACTTTATCTGGAGGAGAAGCACAAAGAATAAAACTTGCAACAGAGCTTTCAAAAAGAGCAACAGGAAAGACTTTATATATACTTGATGAACCAACAACAGGCCTTCATATAGCTGATGTTCATAGATTAGTAGATATTCTTCAACGTCTAGTTGATGCAGGAAATACTATATTAGTTATAGAACATAATTTGGATTTAATAAAAACAGCAGATCATATTATAGATTTAGGTCCAGAAGGTGGAGATAGAGGCGGAGAAGTAATTGCAATTGGAACTCCAGAACAAATCTGCAAAAATGAAAGATCTTATACTGGAAAATTTTTAAAAAAATATTTAGAAAACAACTAAAAATAATTTGAGTATAATAAAAAATAATTAAAAGTGATAAGTAATATTTATAAACAATAAAAGAAAACAGCAAATTAATTTGCTGTTTTCTTTTTCTTAAACAATACCTAGCTAAACTATAATTATATACATTAAGTATATAAAAATTTTAAAAAGTATTTAAGTATTAAAAATTAATTTTATACAAAAATAAGACCTACTAAAATATTTTATAGCTTAAAAAGATACTATCTAAAACTAATTATTTGATGTTGTATTGTCACCATTGTTGTTAGAACCTTTTGATTTATTTTTCTTTGACATCTAAGAAAGCACCTCCTTTTGATTCAAAAATAGTATTTGTAAAAAGACTAAAAATATACAAAAAAATAAAAATTATATTTTGCATAAATTCTAATATTTTTTCGTTCTTTAAAAATTTACTAATATTGAAGTATTTAAAATTATTTGATATAATTCAAACATATTTAAGAAAGAAAATTTATATATTTTTTAATTAGATTTAACATCAAATTTTTATGTTTTTATTAAATTAATTGATAAGAACTATAAATAATTATAATAAATATTTAAACATAGTAGATAATAATAAAAGAATAATCTTAAAATTAAATTTCGGTCTTAGATAAATTTCAATTTGACTTTAAGGAGGTAAAATGAGTTACATAAATGAAAAATTAATCGAATTTAATAATTATTTAAAAGGAAGAAATGTAGCAGTAATAGGGTTAGGAGTTAGCAATATTCCATTAATAGATTATCTTCATAATATAGGTTCAATAGTAACAGTTTTTGATTCAAAAGAAATAGATGATATTGATAATAAAATATTGGATAAAATAATCAATTATGGTATGAGTTTTTCTTTTGGAAAAGAATATTTGAAAAAATTAACTGGTTTTGATTTAATATTTCGTTCTCCAAGTTGTTTACCTACTGTACCAGAGTTAGAAAAAGAAGCTAAAAGAGGTGCAATAATTACAACCGAAATAGAAATGGTTATAGAGCTTACACCTGGTTTAGTAATAGGCGTTACTGGAAGTGATGGAAAAACAACAACTACTACATTAATTTATGAAATTTTAAAAGAAGATGGATATAACTGTTATTTAGGTGGAAATATTGGTATTCCCCTATTTGATAAAATAAAAGATATGCAACCAGAAGATATAATCGTACTTGAATTAAGTAGTTTTCAATTAATGAACATGAAAATAAGTCCTAAAATATCTGTTGTAACAAATATTACTCCAAATCATTTAAATATTCATTCTGATATGGAAGAATACGTAGAAGCTAAAAAGAATATTTTTAAATATCAGGATAAGGATGGTCTGTTAATATTAAATTATGATAATGAAATTACTAGAAATTTTGAAAAAGAAGCTAAAGGAAGAGTAGTATTTTTTAGTAGTAAGAATAAAATTTCTAATGGATATATTGTTGATGATGGAAAGATAAAAGTATGTGAAAATGGGTTAAGGAAACATGTTTTTGATACTAGAAATATGAAATTGCGTGGAATTCATAATTTTGAAAATGCATGTTGTGCTATTATAGCAACAAAGGAATTGGTAAAAAAGGAATCAATAGATATGGTCTTAACTGAATTTAAAGGTGTTGAACATAGACTTGAATTAGTAAAAGAAACTAAAAATAGAATAAAATGGTATAATGATTCAGTAAGCTCTAGTCCAACAAGAACAATTGCAGGATTAAATGCTTTTTCTTTAAAAAATATAATTTTGATTGCTGGCGGATATGATAAAAACTTAGATTATAGTGTTTTAGCAAAACCAATTATAGATAATTGTAAAGCTTTAATTTTACTTGGTCAAACCTCTAGCAAAATAGAAAAAGCAGTAAATATAGAATTAAAAAAAGAAAAGAAAGAATTACCAATTTATAAATGCGAATCTCTTTTACAAACTGTTAATCAAGCAAATGATATTGCAGTAAAAGGAGATATAGTCTTATTTTCTCCAGCAAGTGCAAGTTTTGATATGTTTAAAAATTTTGCAGAAAGAGGAGATTTATTTAAAACTTATGTAAATAAAATTGTAAAGTAATTTATAAAAATTAATAATATGAAAATACTTTATAAACAATACAAGTAATTTTATAAAGTGATAAAATGAATTATTAAACTATAATAATATTATATAAATAATAAAGATAAATCGTTAGTAAGTTACAAATCATATAAATTATATTCATATTTAGAAAAAATTTTTCATATACTTCTATAAAGGAGGTATTAAAATGTTTTATTCAAATAATGATAGTTATATGCAAGATTTGTATTTCTACAACCAGAATCCACAATCTTGGAGTAATTATAGTCAACCAATGAACAATATAAATCCTAGTATGCAAAATCCTAATATGATGAATAGTAATATAAATAGTATGTATATGGGGGCAAATTCTAATATGGGATATAACATGAATTATCCACAAAATTTAAATAATTTATATCCTAGTACATATAGAATTATATTACCAGTAGCTTTACGAGTTATTGCAAATAGCAATTATCAATATATAAATGAAGATGCTCTAAATAATATGGTTGATACAGTTTATAATATAGTCGATGGGCAGATAGAATATGAAGAAGATTCTAATATAAATAAACAAGAAATGTCTTCAAATAATAATTCTAATAATTCTACAAGTGCCACTTCTGCTAATGTAAATTCGGTAAGTAGAACTACAGATACAAGACAGACAACACAAACAGTTACAACTTCAAGAGGGAATAATAGACAGGATTCTTTACTTAGAGATATTATTAAAATTATTATTCTAAAAGAATTATTATCAAGGAATCAAACTAATCCTAATAATAGACCTAATTTCATGCAAACACCATTTTATTGCAATTCTCAGATGTATAATTAATTATCAAAAAATGAAAAAGATAAACGAAAATTATTCGCTTATCTTTTTTTATGTGAATAATCTCTTTTAGCAATAAAAAAATGCTGAAATTTCAATATTATATATTATTTGCACCAAAGTATATGAGAAAAATTTTATGAGAAGAAAAAGTTAGAAAGATATAGACATTACACAGAATTGTTTTTATGGAATATAAAAAATAATTTTGAATATAATTTATATATGAAAGGTAGTAAAAATAATGGATAATGAAAAAAATGGAATTAAATCTTATTTTTGTATAATTAAAAATTGCTTTATTGGTATTACCTTAATATTAGGTTTATTTATTTTATTTAAATTAGCAATATTTTATATTCCTTTTTTATTGGCATATTTAATTTCTGTAATAATAGATCCAATTATAAAAGCAATAAATAAGAGGACAAGTTTTAGTAGAAAAACTAGTAGCGTTATTGTTCTTATTACAATTTTTTCTATTATAATTGGATTAATTATATGGGGAGGCATTAATTTAGTAAAAGAGACCACTAATTTATTAAGTGGTCTTAATATGTATTTAGAAAAAACTTTAGAATTCATAAATAATATTATTTCCAAAATAGATTTTAAGGAAATAAAGTTTCCCAAAGATGTTATTAATATCTTTCAAAATACAACTACTGATTATTTAAATATGCTTATTACTTATTTGAAAAATATTTTAACAAAGTTTTTAAACTATATTACATCAATTCCTAATTTAATCATTAATATTGTAATTACAATTTTAGCAACATATTTTATTACTTCTGATAAATTTTATATTTTAGATAGAATGGAACATCATCTATCTAAAAAAATGATGGGAAAAATAATAAAACATGCAAGAGATATTACCTATTCTTTAGGTGGATATTTAAAAGCAGAAATTATGCTAAGTATTATTACATTTATTGTAGTTTTAATAGGTTTAAATGTTTTTTATTTAATGGGAATGAATATAGAATATCCAATTTTAGTTGCCCTATTAATAGGGTTTGTTGATGCTTTGCCAATACTTGGTGCAGGTAGCATTATGATTCCATGGGCATTTTTACTTTTTATAAATAATCAAGCTTATTTAGCAATATCTATTATAGGTTTATATATTTTAACATGTGTCATAAAACAATTTTTAGAACCTAAACTTGTAAGTAAAAATATTGGTATTCATCCTATATTTACATTAATTTCTATGTATACAGGATTTAAAATAATAGGAGTTATTGGATTATTTATTGGTCCAATTATACTTATTATTTTAAAAAATATTTTTTCAGAAATTTTAGACAGAGGAATCGTTAATTCAATTTTTGATAATTAATATATAACTGCTGTTGGAACATATTCGTCATCTGGTAAAGTAACATTAGGATTTTCAGGTTTAGATGCTTTTTCTATTTGTGTTACTTTTATTATTGGAATATCTGCATTATTATATGTACCTTTAGTAATTTCTCCAGTTATAGTAACCCAAGTATAATCCTCAAAATCTTTAATACTATCTAAAGAACATAAGAAACCTACAATTAAAGTCTGCTTATTTCCAATATCCATATCCCTTGCAAGTACAAATTGATCAGATGGAAAATTGCTTACTCTGTAAACATAACCTGAGAAAGAAATTTTTTGACCTATATATGTATCAATATCCTCATGTACTTGCTTTAATATATTTGTATAATTTTCAGCAGTTAATGTTGCTACTTCAGAAGAGGGAATAGAATCTTCTACTAAATTATTATTTTGTTTTTTCATATTAGATAAAACTTTATAAATACTAGCTACACCAATACTTAAACAAATTATAGTCATTATAACTAAAACAGTTTTAAAAATTGCTTTCTTATTTAACTTAAAATTATAAATTATCATTTTCTATCTCCTTTTACATTTTTAATAAATTTTATGAAGTAAAAAAAGAAATATGATTTAGATTTATATAATCTTAATTTTATTTAAAAATTATTAAATTATATTTTGAATTAAGATAATAAAATAAATAATATATAAATAATATTTCTTGCAAAAAGAGTTAAATAGTGATATAGTATCTAGGTAAATTTATTTTCAAACAAATTGAGGAGGCAACTAAAAATGGGACTTTTTAGTAATATTTTTAAAAGCTATAGTGAAAGAGAAGTAAAAAGAGTAATGCCTATAGTTGAAAAAATTAATAATTTGGAACCTGAAATTGAAAAATTAACGGATAAAGAATTAACAAGTAAAACATCATATTTTAAAGAGGAATTAGCTAAAGGTAAAACCTTAGATGATATATTACCAGAAGCTTTTGCAGTTGTAAGAGAAGCTTCTAAAAGAGTTTTAGGCATGAGACATTTTGATGTTCAAATAATTGGTGGTATTATTTTGCATCAAGGTAGAATTGCAGAAATGAAAACAGGTGAAGGAAAAACTTTAGTTGCAACTTTACCTGTATACCTAAATGCACTTACAGGAAAAGGAGTTCATGTAATCACAGTAAATGAATATTTAGCAAAAAGAGATAGTGAATGGATGGGAAAAGTATATAGATTTTTAGGTTTATCTGTTGGATTAATTTACAGCAGAATGCCACATGCAGAAAAACAAAAAGCCTATAATTCAGACATTACTTATGGAACTAATAATGAATTTGGATTTGATTACTTAAGAGATAATATGGTAATACATAAAGAAGATATGGTACAAAGAGAGTTAAATTATGCTATAGTGGACGAAATAGATAGTATTTTAATAGACGAAGCTCGTACGCCACTTATTATTTCTGGTAGAGCAAATAAATCTTCTGATTTATATAAACAAACAGATAGATTTGTAAAAAAATTAAGAGCTAAAATAATAGTAGAAGAAGATGTTAAAGATGTTGAACAAGTGGAAGATAATGAAAAATATGATTATATTGTGGATTTAAAAGCAAAATCTGCAACACTTACATCTAAAGGTATTGAAAAAGCTGAAAGAGAATTCGGAGTAGAAAACTTAAATGACCTTTCCAATACTGATTTAGTTCATAATATTAACCAAGCCTTAAGGGCAAATGGTGTTATGAAAAAAGATATTGACTATATAGTAAAAGATGGTGAAGTTCTGATAGTTGATGAATTTACAGGACGTATCATGTATGGAAGAAGATATAATGATGGACTTCATCAAGCTATTGAAGCAAAAGAAGGAGTTAAAATTGCAGATGAATCAAAAACATTAGCAACAATAACTTTTCAAAATTACTTTAGAATGTATGAAAAATTGGCTGGTATGACAGGTACAGCAATGACTGAAGAAAATGAATTTAGAGAAATTTACAATCTGGATGTTATTGAAATTCCTACTAATAAACCTTTAATAAGAATAGATCAAACAGATATAATCTATAAAAATGAAACAGCTAAATTTAAAGCAGTTATAGAAGATATTAAAAAAAGCCATGAAAAAGGTCAACCTGTTTTAGTTGGTACAGTATCTATTGAAAATTCTGAAAAAATAAGTAGATTGCTTAATAAGGAAGGAATTGCGCATGAAGTATTAAATGCTAAAAATCATGAAAAAGAAGCTGAAATTATAGCACAAGCCGGTAAATATGGAGCAGTTACAATTGCTACAAACATGGCAGGACGTGGTACAGATATTATGCTTGGTGGTAACAGCGAATATTTAGCAAAACAAGAAATGAGAAAATTAAAATATGATGAAGAATTGATAGAACAAGCAACAGCATTTAATGAAACTGATGATGTAGAAATTCTTGAAGCTAGAAAGAAATTTAAAGAATTAGAAGAAAAATTTAATGACCAAATAAAAGAAGAAAAAGAAAAAGTAATTGCAGCTGGTGGTTTGAAAATCATTGGTACAGAAAGACATGAATCAAGAAGAATTGATAATCAGCTTCGTGGACGTAGTGGTCGTCAAGGAGATCCAGGTGAAACTAGATTTTACTTAGCATTAGATGATAATCTTCTTAAAATCTTCGGTGGAGATATGATTACAAGAATTTTTGAAAAAGGAAATATCCCAGAAGATTTACCAATAGAAGTAAAATTAATTTCAAAGACTATTGAAAGTGCACAAAGCAAAGTTGAGGGCAGAAACTTCTCAATTAGAAAACATATCTTAAGCTATGATGATGTAATGAATATTCAAAGAGATATAATTTATTCTCAAAGAAGAAAAGTATTAGATGGTGATAATGTTAGAGATAATATTATTGATATGATTGATTCATCATGTGAAATGATTGTAGATACTTATAGAAGTGAAATTGAAAATAAAAAAGTAAATAAAGAAGCTTTATTAAATGAAATTAAAGTAGATTTAAATATTGGAGAAGTAGAGGCTTTAAAAACTGATTCTATAAATGCTGATAAATTATTAAAAGAATTAAAAGAAAAAACACATGCAAATTATGAATCAAAAGAAAAAGAAATTGGTGATGACATTAGAGAACTTGAAAGAGTTGTTTTACTAAAAGTTGTTGACAACAAATGGATGGAACATATCGACAATATGGATGAATTAAAAAATGGTATAGGGTTAAGGGCTTATGGACAAAAAGATCCAGTTGTTCAATACAGATTTGAAGGTGGAGAAATGTTTGATGAAATGATTTCTCAAATCAAATTAGAAGTAGCAAAAATAATGCTTCATGTTGTAAAAGCAAATAAAGGAAACATGAAAAGAGAATCAAGTTCAAATATAACAAATGCAAGTTTAGATAATTCTGCTATTTCAGCTATGAATATTGAAGGAGAGAATGCTCCAAAAAATAATCATACAGAAAAACCTCAACCAATAGTAAATAGTGGTCCAAAAATTGGAAGAAATGATCCTTGTCCATGTGGTTCGGGAAAGAAATATAAGAATTGTTGTGGAAAGAACGCTTAGCATCTGTGCGTTAAAGTATTTAAAAAAAAACAAAAAATCAGTTGAAAGATGAATTAATAAATTCCTTTTAATATAAATTTTTTATAGATCAGTTTTATAACTGATCTATTTTTTGAAAGAATAAAATTTATATTATACATTTGGAATAAATTAGTAATTATTTTTAAGTTAATTATAAAAGTTTGACTTTTTAAAAATTAATAATTATAATATTACAGGTAATATTATAGAAAATAAATTTTAGGAGAAAGATAGTGCTAGAATTAGAAGAAAATCTTAGATTATTAAATGAATTAAAAATAAAACTAGATAGTATAAAAGAATCAATGAAAATTGACCTACTAAAAAAAGAGTTAAAAGAATTAGAAGCAAAATCTTTAGTACCAAATTTTTGGGAAGATGCCGAAAATTCTAGTAAAATATTTTCTAGAATAAAAACTCTTCAAAAAAAAATAAATTTATATGAAGATATATTATCAGAAATAAATAATTTAATTGAAATGAATAAATTATTAGAAACAGAAATGGATAATGAATTATTAAAAGAATTAATTTCAAATTCAAAAAAAGTAGAAAAAAAATTAGAGGAGTTAGAAATTCAAACTCTATTCTCTGGAAAATATGATTCAAACAATGCTATTATTACTTTGCATCCTGGAGCTGGAGGAACAGAATCTCAAGATTGGGTACAAATGTTATATCGAATGTATGGAAAATGGGCATCAGCAAATGGATTTATTCTTAAAGAATTAGATTACTTAGAAGGGGATGAAGCAGGAATAAAAAGTGTTACTGCTTTAATATCTGGTGATAATGCTTATGGCTACCTAAAAGGTGAGATGGGAGTTCATAGACTAGTTAGGATATCTCCATTTGATAGTGGAGGAAGAAGACATACTTCTTTTGCTTCTGTTGAAGTTTTGCCAGAAATAACAGACGACATAGAAGTTGAGATTAATCCTGAAGATTTAAGAATAGATACTTATAGAGCTTCTGGAGCAGGTGGACAACATATAAATAAAACCGATTCTGCTGTAAGAATAACTCATATTCCAACAAATATTGTTGTATCTTGTCAGTCTGAACGTTCTCAAACAATGAATAAAGAAACAGCAATGAAAATGCTAAAATCTAAATTATTAGATTTAAAAGAAAAACAAAACAAGGAAACAATAGATGGATTAAAAGGAGAACAAAAAGATATAGCTTGGGGAAGCCAAATACGTTCTTATGTATTTTGTCCATATACTTTAGTAAAAGATCACAGAACAAATTATGAAGTAGGAAACGTAGAAGCTGTTATGGATGGAGATTTAAATCAATTTATGTATGAATATTTGAAAAAAAATTTATAATTTACAACGTAAAAATTAACAACTCTAAAATATAAACTTTATATGATATATATTACTAATTTATAAAAATATAAATTAATTTTGAATAAAAAGTAAATTATAATAGTAAAAATAAAAAATAAAAAATATATTGCAAAAAAAAAGTATATAATATATAATTTGGTTGAACAAATGAAAATCAGTAATAGATGTATAATAATTAGGAAAAACAACTATTAATTGATTATTAGTAGTTGATTTTTTTTAATTAACTATTATTTTAATTGGAGGGGTCATGGAAGAACTAGATTTAAAAGAACTAATATCAATGTTTTTAGAAAAAAAATTACTAATAATTTTAGTAATAATTATTTTTGCTATAATGGGAGCAATTTATACTTTAAAATTTATTGTACCAGAATATGAGGCTTCAATAAGTTTAGTTTTAGTCCAATTAGGAACAGAAGCTACCACAGATTCAGCAACATCTATTTCAACTACAGATATAACAATAAACTCAAAACTAGTTGAAAATTATAGAGAAATTGCAAAAAGTAGAGTTGTTGCAGACACAGTAAAACAGAATTTACATCTTGATATTCCTACATCAGAAATACAAGAAAATATAGCTGTAAATTCTATTTCAGATACAGAGCTTATTAGAGTTACAGTTACAAATAAAGATCCAAAACTTGCTTATGATATTGCAACAGAATTTGCAAAAGTTTTTGCTGATAAGGTTGAAGGATTATATAATATAAGAAATGTACATATATTAGATGAAGCTCAAATACCACAAGAACCATCTAATATTCATTTATCTAAAAATGTTTTAATTTTTGCTTTTGTAGGAGCAATTTTAGTATTTGGTTATATATTATTAATTAATATGTTAGATACAACTGTAAAATCAGATATAGATATAGAAAAAGCTTTAAATTTACCAGTTCTAGCTTCTATTGCATTAACTGATGATAATTATAAGAAAAAATCAAAATATACCAAAAATGCTAAATTATCAGAATTAGATTTTAAAAATATAGAACGTGAAATTAACAAAAAAGATGATATAGATGATTCAAGAAGAACTCAATCTAGAAGAAATGTAAAAAGAAAAGGAGGAAAGAGATAATGAAAAGCGAAATCGTGGTTTATGAAACTCCTAGATCTCCTGAAGCAGAGATGTTTAGAAACTTAAGAACAAATATTCAATTTATGAATGCGGACTCTGAAAAAAAAGTTATGGTTATAACTAGTACAGTTCCTGGTGAAGGTAAAAGTTTCGTATCAGCTAATTTAGCAGCAGCCTTTGCTCAAATTGATAAAAAAGTTTTAATAATAGATACAGACATGAGAAAAGGACGTCAGTATACATTATTTAATTTACGTCCAAGACCAGGATTGTCAAATTATTTGTCAGGTGTTGTTGACCAAGACTTTAAAGGCAACAAAGATAATATTGAAAATTATATACAAGCAACTTATATAGATAACTTATATTTAATTGCAGCTGGAAGTGTTCCACCAAATCCATCTGAATTATTAGTATCATCTAAAATGGAAAAAATAAAAGATAAATTAATAGATAAATTTGATGTAATAATTTTTGATGCGCCACCTTGTTTAATAGTCGCAGATGCTCTTATTATATCAAGATTAGTAGATTTCAATATAATTGTTTCTGCTCAAAACATTACTAAAAAAGAAGATTTAATTAAAGCTAGAGATACTATTGAAAAAGTTGGTGGAAAAGTAGCTGGAATTGTTTTGAACAAAGTTCAAATGTCAGCAAAAAGTTATGAAAATTCATATTACTATGGTGAAAGACTAACAAATTTTAAGCCAAAACGTAGAAAATAAAAAGAAAGCAGGATAAAAATGGTTGATTTTCATTCACATATACTACCAGATATTGATGATGGCTCTAGAGATTATGATGAAAGTACAAGATTATTAATAGAGGCAAAACAAGCTGGATTTACTAAAATAGTTTCAACTTCTCATTATGCTGTAGATTGTTTTGAAGTTCCTGAATATAAAAGAAAAAAATTGATAGATGATTTAAAACAAGAAAAAGAATCTTTAGATATTATTTTAGGTAGTGAAATATTTTTAACTTATAATATAGTAGATTTGCTAAAAGAATATAAAGCATCTACTATAAATGGAACTAATTATATACTTATAGAACTACCTTTAAGAAATTCATTTCCTAATCTAAAAGATTTTTTAAACAAATTAAGAGATAATGATTATAAATTAATTCTAGCTCATCCTGAAAGATATAGTATAATTCATAAAAATTTTAATTTGCTTTATGATCTTAAAGAATTGGGTGTTATTTTTCAAAGTAACTATGGCAGTATTTTGGGAATATATGGCGGACCTACAAAAAGAACTGTAAAAAGAATGTTTAAAGAAAACTTAATATCTTTATTGGGCTCAGATGTTCACAGGGAAAATAGTATATATCCAAAAATCCCAAAAGCAATAGGAAAAATAAAAAAAATTATTTCAGAAGAAGATTTTAAGAAATTATCTAACGATAATGCAGAAATTGTTTTAAAAGGAGAAATTTTATAGAAAGTTGACGTTTCATATTTTTTCTGTTAAAATAAATATTAGAAATAATTCTAAATTTAGTTTAAATGAATTAACATCCACTTAAACCTAATTAAGAACAATCTAATCGGAGGTGAAGTAATATGGCAACTCAAGAGTGTCAATATTGTTATTACTGGAAAGGTAATCACTCTACTACAAAAGCAGATTGTGATAAAACTGGAAGATATAAAAGATACAATGATGAATGTGATTGCGGAAAATATGCAAAAAAATAATATTGAAAAATATCTCTTTAAAAGAGATATTTTTTTTTATAAAAAATGGTAATATATTAAAATATATGTTATAATATTTGATATTCATAAAATATTTATAATAAAACACTTTTTTATATTTTTTCAATATACTATTAATAAGAAGTTTTTTATAACATTATTTATGAATTTACATAGTAATTTTTAGACTTAAAATTTACTATTACTATTACAAAAAGAGGTACAACAAATGGGAATTATTGTACAAAAATTTGGAGGTAGTTCTGTGGCTAATCTTGAAAAATTAGAATTAGTTTCAGAACATATTATTAAAGAAGTAGAAAGGGGAAACAAACTTGTAGTAGTAGTTTCAGCACAAGGAAAAACAACAGATAAATTAATAGCAGAGGAAGCTGAAATAACTAAAAATCCTGATAAAAGGGAACATGATGTACTAGTATCAACTGGTGAACAAATAACTATAGCAAAACTTGCTATGTTACTAATTGAAAAAAATTATAAGGCTGTATCGCTTGCAGGATGGCAAATACCTATAATTACAAATAGTGAATTTTCTAATAGCAGAATTAGGTATATCCATAATGATACAATTAATGAATATTTAGATTCAGGAAATATTGTTATTGTAGCTGGATTTCAAGGTATTGATGAAAATGGAAACATAACAACTTTTGGCAGAGGTGGTTCAGATACAACAGCAGTAGCTTTAGCAGCGAGTTTAGGAGCAGAAAGATGCGATATTTTTACTGATGTAGATGGTGTTTATACTTCTGATCCTAGAATAGTAGAGAATGTAATTAAATTAAAAACAATATCTTATGACGAAATGCTTGAAATGTCTAGTATGGGAGCAAAAGTCTTGCATAATAGATGTGTGGAAATAGGAAAAAAATATAATGTTCCTATATATGTAAAATCAACTTTTGAAAAAAATAGTATTGGGACATTAGTTAATAATAAAAATTTAGAAGATTTAGTAATAAATGGTGTTACAAAAGACAATTATATATCTAGAATAACTATTGTAGGTTTAGAAAATAAAATAGGAAAAACTTATAAATTATTTAAATTATTATCAGAAAATCTAATAAATGTAGATATTATTGTGCAATCCTTTGGAGAATATATTACTAAAGATATTGCTTTTACAGTAAAAATGAATGACTTAGAAAAAACTTTAAAAGTTTTAGAAGAAAACAAAGAAAAATTAGGTGCAAAAGAAATACTTCATAGTGAAAATTTAGCAAAAGTATCTATAATTGGTGTAGGTATTGCTAATAAACCTGGAGTTGCTGCAGACATGTTTGAAGCACTTTATGAGAATAATATTAATATGCACATGGTAACTACATCAGAAATAAAAATTTCAGTATTAGTAGATTCTAATCAATCAGATTTAGCAGTAAAAAAAATTCATCAAAAATTTTTTGGAAAATAAAAATTTATATATAGCAGATAAAGAAATATTTCTTTATCTGCTTTTTTATATAATAAAATAATCCTTTTAAATTTTCTATTATATATTTATAAATTTCATACTATATAATTAAACTATTTTAAATATAAAAATATAAGAGAGCAATTATTTTACAAAGCCAAAATAGTTAATGTTCTAAATTTAAGCTTACAGAATAAATATAATATAGAAGTTTTTTAAAATAGGAGGGAAGCAACATGGAAGAATTAAAAAAGAACATGACTAACTTTCAAAATATTGTGCTTGAAAATAGAGAAAGACTTAATATAACAGGAATTGTTGACGTTTTTAGTTTTGACGATCAAATCATAATAATAGAAACTGACCTAGGATTATTAACCATAAAAGGTGAAAATTTAAAAATAAATAAATTAAGCATCGATACATCTGATTTTACAGTTGATGGAAAAATAGATAGTTTAACATATTCTAATTCAGAAATAAATAGTAAAAAGAATAAAAACATTTTAAGTAAAATTTTTAAATAAGGGGTTTTAAAATGTATCAATTTTCTCAAGAACAAATTTTTATATTCTTTTTTATTATAGGAATTATCATAGGATTTATTTTTGATATTTTTAGAGTAATAAGAAAATCTTTTAAAACTACAGATTTCATTACTTTAATAGAAGATATTATTTTTTTATTAATAAGTAGTATCTTAATAATCGGGGGTATTATTAAAATAAATGGAGGAGAAGTAAGATTTTATCTTTTTTTAGGAATTTTTCTTGGAGGATTAATTTATTCTTTGACAATAAGTAATTTATATGTTATAATTTTTTATGAATTTGTAAAAATATGTAAAAAAATATTTAAAATTCCTTTTTTGTGTATAATTAAGTTTTTACAAATAACAAAAAGCATTATTAAAAAGGATTTTTAAGTTTTTTGTAGAATAATAAAGTAAGATAAGATAATTAATGGAGATACTTATGATGAATATTTTTAAAGTTAATAAGATAATCAATTTAATATTAATATTTGTTGTCATTTATGCAATTTTTATTTTTATAAATCAACAATCAAAATTAAATGTTTATAATCAGGATATTTCATATTACTCTAGTCAAATCGAAGATTTAAAGGATAAGCAAGAGGAACTTTTAGCTACTCAAGAAAATGTTAATTCTCCAGAATATATTGAAAAAGTAGCAAGAGAAAAATTAGACATGTACTTACCTAATGAAACTGTCTATGTTGATAGTAATAAATAATCTTTATATGTTTGTTTTTATAGAGTAATTTAATAGTATTATTAAATTACTTTTCTTATTTTTTCTAATAAAATTCCACAGAAAATTAATAAAAATTAAAGGGGGCTATTATATGGAATTAGAGAGTCTATCACTTGTAGATTTAAAAAATTTAGCAAAAGATAAAGGTATTTCTAATATTTCTAAACTAAAAAAATCAGAATTAATTGAAAAAATATTAGAAAATTATAATAATAAAACTAAAGATAAAATAGAAGAAAATATTGAAAATGCCCAATCTTCTCAAAATGAAATTGAATATAAAATTACTGGAGAAGATGATGAATATGTTGAAGGAATCTTAGAATTATTACCTGATGGATATGGATTTTTAAGAGGGGATAATTATTTATCTACTAATAAAGATGTTTACGTTTCACCAGTTCAAATAAGAAGATTTAAATTAGATACTGGAGATATGATAAAAGGAATTAAACGAATTCCAAAAGATGGTGAAAAATTTCCCGCACTTATATATGTAGGTGAAGTAAACGGAGAACATCCGGAAAAAGCTATGAAAAGAATAAGTTTTGACGACTTAATTCCTATATATCCTCATGAAAGGTTAAAATTAGAAACAACTTCAAATGATTATACTATGAGATTAATGGATTTAATGTCTCCAATCGGAAAAGGACAAAGAGGAATGATTGTTGCTCCACCAAAAGCAGGAAAAACAACAATTTTAAAAAAAATAGCAAATAGTATAGCTACAAATAATCCAGAAGTATATTTAATTGTATTGTTAATAGATGAAAGACCAGAAGAAGTAACAGAAATGAAACGTTCTATAAAAGGTGATGTAATTTATTCAACTTTTGATGAACAGCCAGAACATCATGTAAAAGTTGCTGAAATGGTAATTGAAAGAGCTAAAAGATTAACAGAACAAAATAAAGATGTTGTTGTTTTGTTAGATAGCATAACACGTTTGGCAAGAGCTTATAACCTTGTTATTCCATCATCTGGTAGAACTTTATCTGGTGGTTTTGATCCTGCAGCTCTTCATAAACCAAAACGTTTTTTCGGAGCTGCAAGAAACACAGAAGATGCTGGTAGTTTAACAGTATTGGGAACAGCTTTAGTAGAAACTGGTAGTAGAATGGATGAAGTAATTTTTGAAGAATTTAAAGGAACTGGAAATATGGAAGTATTTCTAGATAGAAGCCTTTCTGAAAAACGAATCTTTCCAGCAATAGATGTAAATAAATCTGGAACAAGAAGAGATGAGCTTTTGCTTACACCAGAAGAATATGAAATTGCTAATAAAATTAGAAAATCTTTAGCAACCTTATCTACTAGTGATTTAACAGAAAAATTATTAAGCCAAATGATGAAAACCAAAAATAATAAAGAATTTATACAAATAATTAATAATTATTTAAAGTAAAAAATTATTAATTATAACAGTTCTTATTAATTTATAACTATATTTCATCATACTATTTTATAAAAATTTGAAAATATTTTAAATATTTGTTTTATATAATTATATAAATAATAGATTAACTTAATCATATAGTAAGGAGGGGAAAGATGAAAAAACTTTTAAAAACTTTTTTCAAAAAAGAACGATTTACAATATTTGCTATAATTATTTTGGTTGGAATAAATGTTTACTTTCTTACTTTCCCATCTAAAATCTTAGGAAAAATTATTGACTTGTTATATGATATTGAAGTTCATAAAATAACTATTATAAAATATATAGCATTTTTAATTTTATTTTCAGTACTTTCTTTAATAATAAGAGTAGCTTGGAAAAGTTTAGTAGGAAAAACTACTAGATTATTAGAAAAAATATTAAAAGACAAGCTTTTTGAAAATTTTTTAAAATTAAAATTAAGCAGTATTCAGAATATAAAAAATGGAGAAATAATGTCCTATTTTGTAAAAGATGTTGGAGAAATTAGAACATTATTCTATAGATTATTATCTCATGGCACAAGAATATTTTTTATCTTAGTAATTGCTACATATACAATGAAAACTGTTAATACAAAACTAACAATAGCAACTTTATGTCCAATGGTAATAACAGCAATTATCATAATCATATTGAAAAAATATGTTGAAAAAAGTTTTGCTAAATCTCAAAAATATTTTACAAATCTATCTGAGTATGTACAAGAAAGTACAGATGCAATAAGAACAACTAAAGCATATTCTGGAGAGGTAAATCAGTATAAAAAATTTATTAAAAAAAATAATCTATTAAAAAGAAGTAATATTGCAGTAGATATTTATTCAACTCTATTATCTACATCAGTTAATATATGTTTTGGATTTTGTTATGGAATAACTATTTTATATGGTTCAAAGTTAGTATTAAATAAAGAAATTTCCATAGGAGATTTTGTTGCATTTAATGGATATATAGATTTATTTTTTACACCTATTTCCTGGTTACCAGGAATAATAGCTAAAATAAAAAGAGCAAAAATTTCTTATAAAAGATTGGAGCAAGTTTTTAATTTAGAAAAAGAAAAATTAATGTTAACAGAAAAAAATGAATCAAGATTACATGGAAATATACTAATTAATAACTTATCTTTTAATTATCCAGGTAATATAGAAACTGTTCTTGAAAATATAACGATACATGTAAAAGAAGGAGAAACACTTGGAATAATTGGAACAATAGGTAGTGGAAAAACTACGCTTATGAATTTACTTTTAAGACTTTATCCTGTTCCAGATAATAAGATTTTTATAAACGGAATAGATATAAATAAGATAGATTTGCAGTTTCTTAGAAAAAGTATTTGTTATATAACACAAGACAATTTCCTATTTTCTACAACTATTAAAGAAAACATAAGTTTATTTCAAAATAGATTTAAAGATTCTGAAATTGAAGAAAGTACAGAACAAGCTATGCTATCTTCTGATTTAAAAAATATGAAAAATGGAATTTATACAGTAATAGGAGAGAGGGGAATAGACCTTTCTGGAGGTCAAAAGCAAAGAGTTGTAATTTCACGTGCTTTCCTAAATAAAAGTGATATTGTAATTTTTGACGATACTTTTTCTGCTTTGGATAATAAAACAGAAGAAAATTTATTAAATAATATAAAAGAATTAGTAAAAGGTAAAACTTGTATAATTATCTCAAATAGAATATCTGATGTAAAAGATGCTGATAAAATAATTGTATTAGACTCTGGAAAAATTGTAGAGCAAGGTATTCATGTTCAATTATTACAAAATAATGGTTTATATACTAAATTTTACAATCAACAATCTTCTAAAGAAAATTTTCTATTATCTTAATAAGTTTAATTCGTTTATTTAGTCTATTTAATTTATCAAGATAATAATTAAAAAAAATAATAACAAATGAAAGGGGTATGGCTATGAAAAATAAAACTTTTTCAAGATGGTGCAAAATTGCTAAGCCACATATAAAAACTATTTTTCTAGTATCTATTTTAGCAATTATCATTGATTTATTAGAAATTTCAAAGCCATATTTAGTTAAAATAGTAATTGATGATTTTTTAAGTCAAAATATTTTTAACAAAGGACTAATAACAATAACAACAATTGGAATTACATATCTTGTAATAGTTGTATTAGGTAATATACTAGATTTTTTTACTAGAACTAAAACAAATATAATGGGAGAAGAAATTTTATTTACAATCAGAAATAAATTATATAAATATACACAAAATGCTAATATTCAATTTCATGACAAAACTCCAGCAGGAAAATTATTTGCCAGAATAACTAATGATGTTGAAGATATATCAGCTTTATTCAAAGATGTTATAACAACTATTTTTAAAGATATTTTTTCTATCGTAGCAACTGTACTAATTATGATATATTTTAGTATAAAATTAAGTTTTTTAACTTTTATAATAATACCTTTTGTTATTATAACATCAGTAATATTAACAATTGTATTAAACAAGTTTTATGATATGTCTAAAATAATAAGAACTAATCTTAATACCTTTTTAGCAGAATCAATTTACGGAGTTAAACTAATAAAAATTTTTAACATTCAAAAAGAAAAACAAGAAGAATGTGAAGATTTAACAGAAAAATTCTTTAAAGCAAGAATGCCAATCAATATTTATACAGGTCTATTCCCAGGATTAATGTCTTTGTTTGAAAATATAGCAATAGCAATAATACTTGTTGCTTCTATAAACCATTGGTTTGGAATAAGTGTAGAAGTTGGTTCAATATACATATTTGTAAGTTATATAAAATCTTTATTTGAGCCAATCAATAGAACAATAGATAATATAGAAATTGTTCAAGAAGCTATAGTATCTATGAATAAGATATATGATATATTAGAACAAACTGAATATTTAGAGGACTTTGAATCAGGTATACAACTAGAAAAAGTAAAAGGAAAAATCGAATTTAAACATGTATGGTTTGCCTATGAAAAAGAAAATTGGGTTTTAAAAGATATTAACTTTACAATAAATCCTGGAGAAACAATTGCATTAGTCGGTAAAACAGGTTCTGGAAAAACTACTATAACTAATTTACTAAATAGATTTTATGATATACAAAAAGGAGAAATCCTTTTAGATGGAGTTAATATTCAAAAAATAAATAAAAGAAGTTTAAGAAAACATATTGGAACTGTTTTACAAGATCCATTTATATTTGCAAGAACAATAAAAGATAATATAAAATTAAATAAAAAAATTTCAGAAGAAGATATAATAAAAGCAATTAAGCTATCATCAGCAGATGAATTTGTATATTCGCTTCCAAATGGCTTAAATCAAATATCTAAAGAAAGAGGAGATTCATATTCGGCTGGCCAAAAGCAATTATTAGCATTTGCTAGAATATTTGCTCATAATCCTGACATATTTATTTTAGACGAAGCCACAGCCAATATAGATACTTACACAGAAAATTTAATCCAAAAATCTATCGAAATTTTATCAGCACAAAAAACAGCTATTTTTATAGCACATAGATTATCTACAATAGTTAATGTTGATAAAATTATAGTTTTAAATAATGGAAAAATCATAGAACAAGGTAATCATAAAGAATTACTAAAAAAAGGAGGTTATTATTCAAAATTATACAACTCTTATTATGAAAATTTAGGTTAATAACTTTTATAAATATAAAATAAAGTGTTATTTTGAGCACTTTATTTTTTTATATTATTATAATATTATATATAATTTTTTTGATAATATTATAATTATAATCCTGAGTCTTACTGGCTTTGGGCTTTTTCTAATAATATTAAAACAGAAAAATAAAATATTTTATTTTTAATTTTCTAAACAAAAAAATAAATAAATAACTATAGGGAAAGTAGGGGACTTTTTTAATTTTTATTTAAATCGCAAATAAAAAATATTATACAATGAAGATACAAAATTTAAAAAATATATTAAAATAAAAATTTTATTGAAAACTTAATTATAATTTAAATTAAAGAAATTTTCAAAATATTATAATTTTAGAAAATTTTAATTAAATACAACATTAATTAGATATAAGCAATAAAGTTAAAACATAACATTAAAATTTTTAATTTACTTATTTTAAAAATAAAACTAAGTATTAAATTCTGTATAAATAATATGTAAGAGAGGAGAATAAGACAAAATAAATAGATGTTTTATTATATACAACATTGCACAAAATCAAAGTTTTGTGCAAAAAGGAGTAGGACCAATATATAAAACAGCCATAAACCTCTACTTCTACTAATTCAAGGCTTTTGACTGCTTTATATCTATTAATATTTTATTATATATATTTATTTCTATATATTATTTATATTATATTCTTTATTATTGTAATCTTTTGTATTACTTATCATATCTATATTTATTTGAGCTTCTAAAATCAATTTTAAAGCATTTTTATATTTTACTTATATAATTTCATTATTATAATTATTTTCTTATTATAATTTTATATCTATAATTTTTTTTATGTTATATATTTTTTATATCTTGATATATAATTTTGTATAAATTTTTCTAAAAATCTTCAAAGAACCTATTTCTCCATATTTGCCTTATTTTACAGACAACAAACTATATGGCTAAATTTTAAAAACGCCTTAAAATCGATTCTCGTGCGTCGTTTTTTTGGCACTTTTTAGGCTTTTTTTGTATTACTATAATTTAGCTGATTTTAGGTAAAATTCTTCAGTAATTTTTATATTCATTTAATAGAAGCTACTTAAATCAATAATTAGCAAATTTTTTAATAAACAAGTTATATTAATTAAATTTAAAAACGGCTTAAAACTCATTTTAACGTGTCAATATTTTAAAGTAATTTATAATTAATATATTTAATTGCAACTTAAATCAATATAAACGGATTTTAATTATAAACATGATTAATTTTATTGTTGTAAAATAACATTAGCTTAAAATTGATTTTAAAGATTAATTAAATTATAACTTATAAAAAATATTATTAAACTTTAGTTATAAAAATTTTGTAAAATAATTTAATTATTTATAATTTTTTGCAAACAACATTTGTTCGTATTAAAAATATTTATGTTTGGTTTTATAAATTTAATTTTTAAAACTTAATTTTAAAATCTTAAATAAAATTTTAATTTAAATAAATTTTAAAATTTTAAATTAATTAAATATTTTATTTTACTTTTATATATTCTTATTTCTAGATTTATTTTTTTATATTATTTTTATAATGCCTAATGTATAATTTTTTTACAAATTTAAATTTAATAAATTTTTACTAATATTAAAAAATTTGCTATCCCCCCTACTCTACCGTTTTTTTGCTTAGATTAAAATAAAAAGTTCAAACCAATTTATTTCATATTCAGTGGGAATAAATTCCAAAAATTAATTTAATTTTCTTATATATATTACTATATTGATTTTATGGAGAAAGTATTCTCCAAACAGGCACAATATAAAATTACATATTAGCTAATGGGTTGTCTTCAACAGCATTTCTAATTTGTTCATTATCTACATGTGTATAAATTTGAGTTGTTGAAATAGATTCATGACCAAGTAATTCTTGAAGTGCCCTTATATCAACATTACCATATTTATACATTAAAGTTGCAGCAGTATGTCTTAATTTGTGTACTGAATATTTATCTGCTTTTTCAATTCCAGCAAGTTTTAATTCTTGCTTTACAATATACTGAACAGACCTTCTACTAATCCTTTGATTTTGTTCACTTAAAAATAATGCATCTTTTGAACTAAATTTTACTCTATCATTTTGACGAACAGCTAAATATGCATTAATTGCTTTTATACAAGCATTATTTAAATAAATAGTTCTTTCTTTATTACCTTTTCCTATAACATTAAGTTTATTGTTCTCAAAATCTATATCACTAATATTTATTCCAATAAGTTCTGACAAACGCAAACCACAATTTAAAAGTAATGTTATCATAGCAAAATTTCTTTCTGAATTATCATGATTTCCATGAGATATATTAGGTTTAGATGCTGTTTCTAGCAATTCTTTACTTTGTTCTAATGTAAGATATTTAGGTAATCTTTGCCCAATTTTAGGAGTTTCTAAATCTTGTGCAGGATTTGTTGGAAGTTTTTTAGTTTTATTACACATATATTTAAAAAATATTCGAATAGTTGAAGCCTTTCTAGCAAGAGTTGCTGGTTTACTTTGATAACACATTTTTAAATATTGTAAAAATGCATGAATATCTTGTAAAGTAACTATTTTTAAAGTTTCTAAATCAAAATCATTTATCTTTATAGTTTTTATAAATTCCTCATCTTTAACATCTGTTAATTTATATTTAAATTTAATAAATTTCAAAAAATGTGCAATATCATAATTATATTCTTTAACTGAATTTTCAGATTTATTTAATATTGTTAGACTATATGCCAAAAAATCATTTACAAATTCTGGATTCTCTTCTGGTTCTATCATTTATTACTCCTTTTAAATATAATTTATATTAATATTATATATTTAATATTTTTTAGTTACAATAACTTTGCACAAAATTTATTAATAGTATTTAAAAAATAAAAACTAATTTTTAATATGTAACATATGTTAAAATTAAATTTTTACTTATAAAATATTTTACAAATTTTTTATTATTTATTTTTAAATTTCTTATCTTTTCCTTTTACAATGTTTTTTATTTCTAAATCTCCTGCTCTAGTTATTATTCCATAACCATATTGATTTTTCAAATTATCAAGAACGTTATCAATTTTTTCTTGTTTTGTATCATTTTGAAATAATGATAATTGAACTTCGTCTTTATTTTTCAAATTATCTGCTCTTACTCCTACAAGTCTAATTGAATCATTTTTATACATCTCTTGTAAAATTTCTTTAGCGGTTTTAATAATTTCTTTTGTTGATGATGTAGAATATTTTAATGGTTTTTGATGAGAATAATCTTGAAAATCTTTTGTTCTAAGTTGTACATTAATTGTATTTGCAATTAAATTATGTTTTCTTAATCTATATGAAACTTGCTCACATAAAGCAATAACAATTTTGTAAATGTCTTCAAAATTTCTAACATCTTTTGGTAAAGTAACTGAATTTCCAATGCTTTTTGGAGCTTCTATTTTAGAGTTTACTTCTTCATCATCTATCCCATTAGCATAATTCCACATTAATAATCCGTGTTTTCCAAAACGTTTTAATAGAATTTCTTTGTCTGTTTTCGCTAAATCTCCAATGGTCTTTATTCTTAAATTGTGTAATTTGGGAACAGTTTTCCTTCCTATCATAAATAATTCGGATACAGGAAGTGGCCACATTTTATCTTCGATTTCATATTCGTATAATGTATGCACTTTATTAGGTTTTTCAAAATCAGAAGCCATCTTTGCAAGTAATTTATTTGTTGAAATTCCAACATTAACAGTAAACCCCAATTCTCTTTCAACTCTTGAATTTATTTCTTTTGCTATATCTATTAATTTTCTACCTTGTAAAAATCCTGTTAGATCTAAAAAGCATTCATCAATACTAAATCTTTCAATTCTATCTGTATATTCTAAAAATATTTTATATAAATCATTGGAATATTTATTAAATACTTCAAAATCACCTTGAAATACTTCTAATTTATTACATTTTTGCTTTGCAAAATAAATTGGTTCTCCTGTTATAATTCCGAATTTTTTAGCAATAGGACTTTTAGCAAGTACTATTCCTGAACGTTTCTCTTCATCTCCACCAATAATTGATGGAATTGTTCTAATATCAACAGGATAACCATTCTTTAACATATAAACAGCCGTCCAAGATAAAAAAGCATTATTAACATCTACATGTAAAATTTGTCTTTCCAATTTTTTCTCCTATACAAACATTAGTTCTTACTATGAAATTTTATCATGTCTTCTATTAAAAGTCAATCATTAAGCAAAAAAATGTTCGTAGTTTATTTGTATAGAACAAAAGCAGCAATTTCAATATTAAAAAAAATCAGTATAAAATACTGATTTAATCTTTTTCATCAACTTTTTCTCGTGTCACAATTTTACTTGCTTGATTTACTGTTTTAGCAATATTTGCTAAATTAATTTGAGATTTTATACTATATCTTTCATCAAATGATAGCATTCCAATTTTTTCATACTCTCTATCAGCTTGTTCTTTTAATTCTTTCATGCTTCCTTTATTTAAAATTTTTACAACATTTTCTCCCTCTGGCAATTTAATATGTTCTAAAGAATATGGAATATCACAAACTCTTAATTCTCTTACTGTTAGAGCATCTCTTTGTTTTAATCCATCTCTTCTTTCTAAAAAATCTCTTTCTAGAGTATATATTTTATCAAGCTTATGAAAAATTTTATTTTGATATGGTAAAGCCCAGTCATCAATTACAGTTATTTCTTTTCCGTCTAGTTTAAAGTCTTCAATCTTTTTTAATAATTTTTTTTCTATTAATTTAGTTCTAAGTTTCATTAATATGTTAAAAAGAAATTTGTTTTTATAGAATTTTTCTTTTATACCTGCTTTTAATTTAGGGTTGTTCTTTACATTTTCTGTTTTATTATTTTCCTTTGGTTGTAAGAAAAATTTAAAATATTTTTTCTTTATATCAGCAACTAAATCATCAACATGTATAACTCCAACTGTATCTTTGCATCCTAAATAATCACTAAAAGTAGTTTTACCAGAACCAGGTTTTCCCATTATGCCAATTAATTTCATACAAACTCCAAATATTAATCTTTTTTATTTATAAAATCATCTATTATATGTGTGTATATTGCAAGATAAGATATTGAAACGCAAAATCCCGCAAAAACATCACTTGTATAATGAACCCCTAAATATATCCTACTTACTCCTATCAATAATATTAATAAACTAAGTATTGTCATTAATATTATTTTTAATTTTTTATTTTCAATTTTTTTATATATTAAATAAATTAAAAAACCATAAAAAGCTGCACTTGCCATAGAATGTCCAGAAGGAAAACTATATCCTGATTCATTTATTAATCTATATTCTGTTGGTCTAGGTCTTTGTACTATATTTTTCAAAATTAAATTTAAAACAGTAACAAAAAATAAGTTAAGATATATACAAATTCCTATTCTTTTATTTTTTATTATTATAAACAATATTGTAGCTAAGAAGATTAAAACTATTGCTCCTCCAAAATGTGTAATAAATTTTGCTATTGGTGTAATAAAATCTGACATTAAATATGTTGATATTAAATTATAACCTATTATATCTCTTTTCATTATTTCATTTCCAAAAACATCTTCAGCTGTTTCTAAAAATCCTATCATACATATAAATAAAATAATCCATCTTAGGTTTTTTCTTAAAAATTTCTTTATGTTATCTAATCTATATTTCATATTCTAATTCCTTCAAAAGTTCTTTTGTCTATAAATAATTTAATTTTCTTAATTAAATTATTTTTTATATATTTTATAATTTATTTTAACCTCATTATTGAATGTATAATACTTTCATCTTCACTTTTTATTGTTACATAATGATATCCATCTTCAAAACTATATAAAGCTTTAACTATTTCTCCCAATTTTATTTCTTTCTTATACATAATTTCAAAGTTATTTAATTCATTTCCAAAAGCAATCTCCTCTGGTAAAGCTTCTTTTGCAATATCTAAATAATATATATTATGAAGGTGTTTATTTATATCTATCATATTTCTTGTAATTTTAAATAAAATGCTGCTAGAATATTCTTTAGGTTCTGACAATCTTTCTAAATCTTTTTCTTTAAAAACAGCATTTTCAGTTTCTGTTTTATAACTTTCTGCAACTTCTTCAGAAACTTTTATTAATTTACCTTTATCTATATCTACAAATACCCATTTAGAAGTAATTATAGCGATAACTTCATTATATTGATTTCTAACTTCGAAATCACGATATGCATAAAATTTATCTATCAATCTTGACCAAGTTTTTACACTTACAGTATCATTAATAAGTGGTCTTTTATTAACTTTTACTTTCCAAGACAATAAAATCCAAGTTTTTCTTGTTTTATTCATATCTGTAATCCCATATCCTGCTATTTCAGAATGTATTCCTGCAGTATCTTCTAAATATCTTAATAAACAAGTATTATTTAATTCTTTTAAAGGATTTATATCACTTAATCCTATATAAAATTTGTGTTCTACAAACATAATATCCCTCTAATCATTAATTTTAACAATCTATAAAATTATATCATCATACTTTTAAAAAAACAAGTGAATAATACTTAAATTTATATGTTAATTTACTACAAGTCTTTATACATTACTTCATACATTAGCACTTTTTCATAATATATAAAAATAAAGAATTATATTTTGTATATAACTTAATTAACATAAATTCATAAAATATATAAGAGTATATAAATTATAAACTCAAGATTTAATTTAAATAAAAAGGAGGTGTGTTTGTGAAATTAAATAATAAAAAAATCGGATTTGCTTTAACAGGTTCTTTTTGTACTTTTCAAAAAACTATTATAGAACTAGAAAAAATAAAACAAATTGAAAATACTGATATTACTCCAATCATGAGCTTTAATAGCTATAATTTAGATACTAAATTTGGAAAAGCTCATGATTTTATTAACAAAATAGAAAACTTAACAAATCATAAAATAATTAATTCTATACAAGCAGCAGAACCTATTGGTCCTAAAAAAATGTTTGATATATTGATTGTTGCTCCATGTTCTGGAAACACAATTGCTAAACTTGCAAATGATATTATCGATACTCCTGTTACAATGGCTGTAAAATCTCATTTAAGAAACAACAGACCCGTAGTAATTGCTATATCCACAAATAATGCTTTATCTGGTTCTGCTGAAAATATTGGAAAATTACTTAATAGGAAAAATTATTATTTTGTACCTTTTAAACAGGATAATCCTATAACTAAACCGAATTCTCTAGTATTTGATCCAACATATATCATAAGAACTCTAGAATATGCTTTAGATAAAGAGCAAATTCAGCCAATACTTCTATGAATATAACTAAAAAAATATCAGCCACTTTCAAAAGTGGCTGATTCATCTATTTACATATTCAATTAAAACAAAATTTACAATGAATTTAAAATTTTATATATTGTTTACTATTCTTGCACTAACCCTAAAAGTTTAAATATACCTAAACCAATTTTTTGTTCTTTTCCTTCATAAGGCCATTCACTAATCGAATATCCTGGATTATCATTTATTTCTACTATAGAATAATGATCTTTTTTGAAATCTTCAACTATAATATCTACTCCACAAATTTTAGCGTCAAATGCTTTAGCAGCTTTTTCAGCAATCTTTTTAAATTTTACTGGCATTTCATCTGTCACATCTACTGCTTCTCCACCAGATGAACAGTTTGAATTTGTTCTTAAAAATACCCTTTTTCCTTCTGGTATTACTGTATCATAATTATATCCTTGTGATTTTAAATGCTCTTCCAATGGTAAATCCATTTTCAAAGGAGATCCAACTAATCTATGCCAGTATTCATTACTTTTTTTAATCATCAATTCCTTTATAGTAGATTTTCCATCTCCAACTACACTTGCTGCTCTTCTATGTGCAACACTTAGGCATTTTCCGTCAATTACTAGAAATCTATATTCCATTCCTTTTGCAAATTCTTCTATTAAAACATTATTATCAAACTTAAAAGCATAATCTATAGCTGTTAAGATTTCTTCTTTACTTGCTTTTCTATCAAATACGCTTATTCCTGTGCCATAGTTAGTATTTCTAGGTTTTATAACAGCTGTTTTATTGAAAAATTTACTAGCAAGTTCTTCAATATCTTCCCTATCCATTTCTGAATCAAGAAGAATTGCTTTTGGAACATTTAGTCCATAATCTGCCATTATTTGTTTTGAAATTAATTTGTCATCTGTTATAATTGGAAAAATATAAGTATCTCTGTCAGTTTTATTTCCTTCTATTACAAACTCTTTATGTCCGTTTAATTCGAATTCTACGATACTTTTAGACTCATTTAAAACTTTATAATCAATTCCTTGATATATAGCATCTTTTATTAAAACTACAGCAGCTTTTTCTAATTTCTTATATTTTAAAAGTGCATATCTTGTTTCATATCCTTCTTTCATATATTTATCTATTAAATCTGTTTTTTCTTTATCTGTTAACTCTGCTTCTTGTTCAAGTCTTGACTTTTGATTTTGAATTTCTTTTAAGACATTTTCTAAAGATTCTTTAGTTTTTAAGGAATATTTTTTACTTATATTTTCTAGTATTTTAAATTCTTCTTTAAATGATTTGAATTCATTTTTTTCTAATAAACTAAATATAAAAGTAACTAAAAAACATATATCATCATAAGTCATTCCCATTCTTGTTCTATAATTATTTTTTAATTCTGATAATTCGATATTACTTTTTGAAACTTTTAGTGTACACTTTCCATATAACTTTTCTAATATATAAGATTTATTTTTAAATTCACTTTTTAAATTTTTAAAAGCATCTTCTAATTTCTCTGGTAAAACTTTATTTACTTTCTTTAATTCTTCATAGTTTTCTTTGTTTATAGATAAAGTAATTTTACTATTTAAGTTTATGTTATTAAAACTAGAAAATGGCCAAACAATTTCATTCAAACTATATAATTCTGAATATACAACATTGGTTATTTCTTGAAGTTTATAGTATGCTTCAGATATACTTGAAGAAGTTGGTGATTTCAATTTTAATATATATTCTTCATTTTCACTTCTAATAAAATTATTTTTCTCTTTATTTCCAAATGCTTTTGGATATTTTGTAGAACTAATCTTTTTATTCTTATTGCATCTCAAAACCATTCTTTCTAAACAAATATTAAATTTCGCTTGATTCATATTTATTCTCTCTTTTCTACAATTATTTATTTTATATCATTTTGGGCTGTTTGATATTGAAGACTTTGAATTTGAGGAACTCTTTCGTTTCCATCAGCAGTATTTCCTATATTAAATTCAACATTTAGAGCATTAAAAGCCTCTAACTCATGATAAATAACTACTTTTTCGTCTTTTATATTAACAAACTCACTTAATTCTTTGGTATTACTTTCTATTATACTGTTTAAATCTGAAAATAATTCTGTAGCTTTACAATCTAAATAATTAAATTCATGTCTTTCATCTGATATGATTCTATTACTATTTAATCCTATTTCCAAAATAAAAGTAGGTGCTTCTGTTAACTCTCCTGTATTATCTATTATTTCATAGTATCCATCAACTGCTAAATCTAATTTTAAACCTTCAGATTTTAAAGTTGTAACTGCTTTTGAAACAGCATTATAGCTTTGCATATTTCTACAATCAACTTCACATATTAATCTAAGTTTATTGGTTTTATTAAGTTCGTAAGCAGCTTTAATTGCGGCTTTAAATAGTTCTTTTCCTATTCCTCTTATTTTATTGTTATTTCTATCTACTGCATCTATCTTAGTTAATATATTGCTTATTATTAAAACATTTTCATTTTTAGTTGGGAAAAATGGATTACTAGAAATATTTGTGCTACTTTCAAGTTTTACAGTGCATACTCCTAATATTTCTTCTGTATTATTTTCATCTTTTCTAGTAGCTAACATTATAGGGTGTTTTAGTAAATTATCTAAAATAGTACTAATATCTGGTATATGAATAAAATCTTTATTTCCTGTATAATTAGTATCATAAAAATATGTTAGATTAAAAATCATATCTCTTAATAAGTCTCTATTTCTGATTGTTTGGAATAAATAAAATTTTACATCCGATAAGTTAGGATTATTTTTTGTAAATTCCTGTGTTCTCTCCTCCATTTCTTTAATATAATGTTTGAACGCTTCGGCTTTAAATAAATTAAAGCTTTCTATCGCTCGGGGTCTTGGTTTTTTCTTCTTTCTTTTCATAAAAATCTCCTATTGTTTAAAGATAGTAAATAATGTACATACTCCCAAATTTTAGTAAGTTTGAAAATATGTGCATTTCTACAAGACTATAATACTCTCATTTTGTATAAAAAGCAATTTCCTAAAAAAGCTTTTTTTAGGAAAAAAATACTAATTTTGGAAACAATTATTTAAATAATATATCATTTTCTTTGTAAATCATCTAATTATATCTCATTTTTTCTGTTTTTCTTATATATTAATTTAAAACTTTTATAAAATACTGTAAAATAGGTACTTTTAAGCTTCTATTTTATTATAATCTTACTTAAAATTAATAAAAAATTAAGAATTACAAGAAGATTAAAGTTATAATAATTATAAAATTGAAGTTCTATATAGAGATGTATCATTTTCAAGTTTTAAGGAATAAAATTTATGTATATTTAAAGCATCATCTTTGTACGATAAGAAATTAAAATAACTTTCTATTACATAAAAAACTGAGATTGGATAAAACCCAATCTCAGTAAAATATTTAAACTCTAATATTATTAAATATAATTTTCGTACTTTTTATTTTCTTTTTATTCTATATGTCCAAATTGCTACTCCAAGTATTATAATTAATACAGGAATTACAAATATAATTGTTAATACTACTCTATTTTGTGTTTCAGTTGGCAAATAAGTTGAATTTGCCATATCTTTTCTTATTGTTAAATTATTTCCTTTATCTCCTAAATAAGCCATTGAATTTATAACAAAATCCTTATTACTTCCCAAATAAGATAAAGGATAACCACCATTAGTCATTACATCTGAAATGAAACTTCCTGAAGCCATTATAATTAATTTTGACTCTTTTGCATCTTCTCCCTCTCCTATTGTTTTAGTTAATATAGAACCAATTTCAGCTTTTCCAAGTTCTGCTGTTTGTGCAGCAGTTTTCATGTCTGAAGATATATCTGTAATAAATGCAGCTTCATCTGAAGAAGAAACCAAAGTTTCCTTTGTAACATTTAAATTCTTTAATGTTTCTTCATCTTTGAATTCTAGTTTTGCTGAATATACAAGCCATAAATTACTATCTGAATAAATGTCTCGTGTAATTTCATGAGTTGATGAAACTTCTGGTATAAATACATAAGGTGCTGATTCATTTGCTTTACCTTCATCATATTCTAATATATATCCATTCTTTACAGATACTCCATATTGATCCAATACTGATTGTAAATTTGGTAAAGAAACTGCCTCAGATATTACATCCATTGAAAAATAAATTGATCCGCCTTTATTAATATAATCTTTTATAGCTTGAGCTTCTGTATCTAATATATCTTTATCTGGTGACAATATTGCCAAAATATCACAATCTTCAGGTATAGCACCTGCAGTTGCTATATTTAATGAATCGTATTCAAATGCTTCATTTTTTAAATATGTTGTAAGCACAGATGTTTCTTCTAATTTATATTCATTATGCCCTTGTACAAAATAAATTTTTGGTTTATTTTCTTCTGTCAAACTAAGTATTGAATTTGTCATTGTTTGTTCTGTTGTATCAACACTTTGTCCTGTTGTAAAATCATAAGTTGTAAAATCTGTTGAAGCATCTACTATCTTTTCAGCTTCTCCTGATTTTAATATTAAAACTGTATACCCCTCTTGTAAATCATGTTCTTGAATCATTTCATAGTTTGATTCTTCTGTTAACATTTCATATTTAATCTTATCATTTACTTTATTATATTGTTTTAATAAATCTACAAAAGTTGAATCTTCTAGAAATCCATAACAATAAATAGTTACATCTTGATCAACCTTTGCTATTGCTTCTTTTGAAGCATCAGACAAAGTATATATTTGATTTTCTGTAACATCTATTTCTGGTAAATCTAATTGTCTAATCCATAAGTTTAATGCAAAATACGCTGCAATTATTATAGCTATTATTAAAAATGTTTTTGTTCCATTTACTAACCATTTTCTTTTAAAAGTTAATGCAAGTTTTTCTCTTAATTTAACTTTATTTTCATCCTTATTTTTCATTTTGTTTTCTCCCTCCTATTTTATACTCTTTCTTCTTTGTAATGTGATTATTGTAAGAAGTATAAACATTAAAGTAAATGAAACAAATGTTATAATATCTTGAATTGAAATTAATCCATAGCTATATTTTTCAAATTTATCCATTAAAGAAAATAATCCAAATATTTCATTAATACCTGGTAAAAACCACATTCCAATAAATACACCTATAGTAATCACAGAAGCAACAATTTGGTTTTCTGTTAAACTAGATGCAAACATACCAAAAGAAATATATGCTAAGCTTAATAGGAAAAATCCTACTAATGTATTAATCGCTACTACTAGAGATGGATTTCCAAAATATTTTAAAATTCCAAAATACATAAAAGTACATAATTCTGTTATAAACATTATAATTGCTGCTGCAATAAATTTTCCTAAAACTATTGATGTAATACTTCTAGGTGAAGTTAATAATAATTGTTCAGTTCCATTTTTTCTTTCTTCTGCAAACATTCTCATTGTTAAAATTGGTGTTATAAAAGTTAAAATTGTAGCACCATTATAAAATAAATATTCAAAATTTACTATTTGAGATTGATATATAGTTAAATAGAAAAATATACTAAACATTATTAAAAATAGTCCTATAAAAATATATCCTATTGGAGATAATACATAACTTTTTAGCTCTTTTTTAATTACTGACCACATTTTAAATATCCCCTCCTTCTTTTTTCTTTGCTTCTTTTTTAGCCTCTTTTTTAGCTTTCTTTCTAGCTTTTTCTTCCTTTTTAGCCTGTTTTCTAAATTCTTTTTCTTCTTTTATGTTATTTTCTTCTTCTCTTAGTTCTTCAATTTCTTTTTCATATTGCATTTTTTTAATTTCTTTTTGACTATATTCCGGTCTATCTTCAACAAGTTTTATAAATGCACTTTCCAAAGAAAGCTCTTCTTCTTTCATTTCTAATATAATAATATTATTTTTTGCACATGCAGAGAAAATATTTTTTCTAATATCAGCTTTTTTAGATGTTTTTACTGTATATTCTTTAGTATCATCTTCATTTTTCTTGTCAAGAACTATATCAATAATTTCTTTAATTTCATTTTTAATTTCTGTAAATTTATCGTTCATATCATCAACAGTTACTTTTATAACTGTTATATCAGATGTATCTTTTTCTAAATGTTCTGGTGTGTCAACAGCAACTATTTCACCTTTATCTATAATAATTACTTTTTCGCATAATTGACTTACCTCTGAAAGTATATGTGAACTAATCAATACTGTATGATCTTTTCCAAAAGATTTAATTAATTCTCTTATTTCTATTACTTGTTTTGGATCTAGCCCAACAGTTGGTTCATCTAAAATTAAAATCTTAGGATCACCTACTATAGCTCCAGCCATACTTACTCTCTGTTTATATCCTCTAGATAAATTTTTTGTTAAGTTATCTTGAACTTTTTCAAGACCAGTTTTCTCTATTGCTTTTTTTACAGCTTCTTTAATTTCTTTTCTAGGAACTCGCTTTAATTCAGCCATATATTTAACAAATTCTTTAACTGTTAAATCTGAATATAGTGGTGTTCCTTCTGGCATATAGCCTATTTGTGATTTTACTTTTTTAGGTTTTTGATCAATATTATATCCACCAACAATAATTTCACCTTCTGTTGGCTCAATAAAACCTGTAATCATGTTCATAGTTGTAGATTTTCCTGCGCCATTACGACCAAGAAAACCAACTATTTCTCCATCTTTGACTTCGAAATTAATATTTCTAACCGCATAGAAATTACCATATTTTTTAGTAACATTTTTTACCTCTATCAAAGTCTTTTCCTCCTTTATTTTATACTCATAAGAATTTTATATATTTAACCTTAAAATAATCTTAAATTATTTTAAAATTAGATAACTTGAATTAATTAAGTCTTGCTATTAATGCTTTAATTTTTATTCCTTCTTTTGAAAACATTTTTTCATGTTCTGTTTCGATATTTCTATCAAATATGTTTTCTTCATGTAAGTTATAAGTTTTACTAATTATTTTAAAACCTGAAGTTTCTAGATATTCAATACTCGCCGCAAATAATTCATCCGAATCTGTTTTAAAACATATTTCTCCACCTGGAACTAAAAATTTTTTATAATTTTCTAATTGTCTTGTATGAGTTAATCTTTTTTTATTATGCTTCTTTTTTGGCCAAGGATTACAAAAATTTATATAAATTCTTTCTACCAAATCAGCTTTATCAAAAACATTAAAAATTTGTTCAATATTTTGTCTAATTAAAAATAAATTTTCAGGATATTCATAATTATATACTTTTTCTATATTTCTTTTTGATAAACCAAGCATTGCTTCTATCATATCAATAGCTATATAATTTATTCTTCTATTACTAGAAGCAAGTTCTGCAATAAAAGCTCCTTTACCACATCCTAATTCTATATGAAGAGGAGCTTCATTTTTAAATTTGCTTTTCCATCTTCCTTTAAATTCTTCTGGTTTATCTATATAAAACTTAGAATTTTCTAATTCTTCTTTTGCCCATTTTTTTCTTCTTATTCTCATTTCTACCTCTTTGCAAATAAAATAATTTTAGATACTAAAAAGATAATAAAATTTTAATGTTTTTTATATGTATCTGTATATAATTTATCTCTCTTCACCTCAACGCCATCTTTTTCATAAACTCTATAAGATTCTACTACAAGTGAATTTGATGTATTTTTTTTCACTCTAGTACCTATGTATATATCATACTCATCATCTGTTAATAATCCATAAAATTTTACATTAGCTATTCCACCACTAACAGATGCTTCTATTTTTACAGGATATTCTCTTCTGTTTTTAAATTTAAAGTCTGTAGACCCCCATACTACTGTTGCATCTTTTCCGAGGATCCGCATAAGATGGAACAAACATATGATTTCTTCTGCTTTCTATTTCCATGTTTGCAGCAATAGCTGCATTATATAAGGTAGTAGAAATTTGACAAATTCCACCTCCAAGTCCAGAAGTAACTTGTCCATTTTCATATATATCAGCTTCCTTATATCCTGCCGCAATTGTTCTTTTACCAACGACTGTATTATATGAAAATATTTCTCCTGGCATTACAACTGTTCCATTAATTTTTTCTGCTGCTAATCTTAAATTTGTAGTTCTATCTTTATTTGAAGTTGCATATTTGGTAGAAAAAGATGCAAGTAAATCTGGAAATGCTTCAGCTCCTAAGTCATTTACTGTCACATCTGCCCTAGTATATATTAAGTCTATTGTATATTCTTCAGCATAAGGATCTTCTTCAATCATTCCTTTTACTTTTTCAGAATCAAAATCTACTCCAACAACATCTGCAAAAACCGCATAAGGTTCTGTTGTAAAATATGCATTTTCTGCTTGTTTAAAAACTTCTCCATGTATTTTTTCAACATTTATTGGATCTGGCTTTTTAATATATGTAGGTATTTTCATATAACTACTTGCAAAGCTTAGGTCATAAATAGAATCGATAATCATTTTTTTTAATGAATCCATTTCTATTCCAACCCCATCAATTCCATTTGTTATAATAAGTTCTCCATCTTCAATATAATATGATGGTTCTTCTAGTTGATCTGGTAAATTAGCTTCAATATTTTCTAAATACATTGTTAGTGATTCTTCATTATAATTAAGATTTGGTTCTATATTAATATTTGTTAATAAAGTAGATATATATTCTTGTAAATCTTTAAAAAAATCTCCAGATTTAGCAATTGAAAGAGCATATTCTACAGAAGCATTTATATCAAATTTAGCTCCTATTTGCTCAATTTCTAAATAGTACTTATTATTCTTATAAGTTAATTCTAAAGGAGACTCCATTTTATCTCTTAATTCATTTTCAATGAGAGCTATTGCTTCATCTTTTGTTAAACCAGATACATTTATGCCTTTTATATAAACTCCTGATTGAATAGTATTACTTTTTTGTTGATTATTATAAAACATAAGTATACTTGCACAAAAAATTCCTATAACTATTGCAAGCAAAATTACAAAAATAGTTAACGTATGTTTTGGCTTAAACATTTTTAAAATCTCTTTAGTATTTCCTTTAAAAATTTCAAAATCTGGCATATTCTTTCCTCAATAATTTTCAATTTCTTTATTATTATATTGTAAAAAAATATATAAATCAATATTTATAAAAAAATTCAAAGAACTTTTCTAGTATATAAAAAGACTAAAAGGATACTGAAAAACAATATCCTTTTAATCCTTTTTTATATTAATATTTTTGGAAACAAAATTATTATAACATTATTTTAATTTTTCTTCAACTAAAGAATGATCACTATCATCACTTTCATCCTTTGTTACTATGAAACCTGTAGAAATTGGTCTTGTTTTGTGTGCACCAGTACTATCTATAGGGTCATTAACTATTACATCATTAACAACTAAAACGCTTGATGTTCCACCATCTAAATTAGCTGCATTATAAGCTCCATATCTTTCTAGTATATCTATTAAATCATTCATATCTGCACCAACTTTTCCAGGCCTTCTACCATTTAATACCAAAAATAGAACTATACCGTCTTGTCTTTGAGCAATTGCTGTTCTAGGAGCATCTCCCCAACCACCATTGCCTAAAACTGCTGATGGTTTTCCATTTACTATTAAAAATGGACCAAAAGTTACCGCATCTCTTATTCCTTGTTTTTTAGCTTCACTAACAGACATTTTTCCTAAAACTAATTTATTATCCTCTGTAAATCCAATTATTCCTCCAGAACCTCCATAAGATTTAGTGGTTACGTATTCACCATTACATACTGTTATTCCTAGTGGTGAACCACCTGTACTATTAAAGTTTGGATCATCAAATCCTCCTCCATTAATAGCTATTAAAGCATCATTGTTTTTAGCCATTGTTGTTAAATATTGTCCAGATTTACCTAAATTTTCTGTTACAACAGTATGTATTCTTGATGGATCATATACAGCAACTAAATATCCATCAAAAGATTTTTCTGAAATTTCTATTATTTTATAATCATTATTATTTTCATCTCTTTCCAAAATAGCTCTTTCATATTCATTTTCATATTCAGTTACTTTATTTGAGTTTGCGAAATTTATTGAATTAACATCAGTAGTTTCGTTAATTTCTACCACTCTATTTTTGTCTAATATGTATTGAATTGTTTCATCATCATAAAACCATGTTGCAAAATATTGATGTGTCATTGTTGTCATTGCAGTAGTTACAAGCCATTCTCTAAAACCGCTAAATGGTCCATATAATAATATAAGTACAGTTATTATTCCAACACTACCTAAAGAAAATAAACTTGTAAATATGATATTTATTTTTGATATTTTATTACTTTTTTCTTTTTTATTAGATTTTCCTTTTTTAGAATTTTTTCTTCTACTTGATTCTTTTCTTTCTTCTTCTTGAATTCTTGCTCTTCTTGACTTTCTAACAACTTTTACGCCTTCATCTAATTCTTCATCTATTGTACTATTTTCCATATTGAATCCTTTCTGTTATAAAATTAACAATTTATATTTTATACGAAAAAGTATTTTTTGTCTATATAATTTTATAGAAAATCTATAAATATTTGACAATTTTATTTTTTAATTTTTAATGTTAATATTTTTTATTAATATATAAAAATCTAATTTATTGACTAAAATAGTTTTTAGCAATATACTATTAATTAATAATTTTTTAAGAACGGAGATAAATCTATGAATAAAAGAAATTTAGAAATGATTGCAGATTTTTACGAATTTACTATGGCAAATGGTTATTTAGAAAAAAATATGAATGATATTGCATATTTTGATGTTTTTTTCAGAAAAATTCCAGACAATGGAGGTTTTGCTATTTTTGCTGGATTAGAACAGATTATAAATTTCATAAAGGATTTTAGTTTTTCAAAAGAAGATATTAATTATTTAGAAGGAAGAAAAATTTTTTCAAAAAAATTTATTGACTACTTATCAAATTTTAAATTTACTGGTGACATTTGGGCAATACCAGAAGGAACGGTTGTATTTCCTAATGAACCTCTAATTACTGTTAAAGCACCTATTATCGAAGCTCAACTTTTAGAAACTATGTTACTTTTAACTATTAATCATCAAAGTTTAATTGCAACAAAAACTAGAAGAATTGTAAATCAAGCTAAAAATAGACCGGTTATGGAATTTGGAGCTAGAAGAGCTCATGGAGCTGACGCTGCCATTTTAGGTGCAAGAGCTGCCATAATAGGCGGAGCAGTTGGAACTTCTTGTACTATTTCAGCAAAAGAATTCAATGTACCTGTAAGTGGAACAATGGCACATAGTTGGATACAAAGTTTTGATTCTGAATACGAAGCATTTAAAGCTTATGCAGAAATATACCCAGATAGCTGTACTTTTCTTGTTGATACTTATAATACTTTAAAAAGTGGTATTCCAAATATGATAAAAGTCTCAAATGAAATTTTAAAACCTTTGGGTAAAAGACCGGTTGCTGTTAGATTAGATAGTGGAGATCTAGCATATCTTTCTAAAGAAGTAAGAAAGCTCTTAGATGATGCTGGTTATGAAGATTGTAAAATATGTGTAACAAATTCCTTAGATGAAAAATTAATTGCTTCTTTATTTGAGCAAGATGCCAAAATTGACTTATTTGGTGTTGGAGAAAATTTAATAACTGCTAAAAGTGATCCTGTTTTTGGAGGAGTTTATAAACTTGTAGCTTTAGAAAAAAACGGAAGTATTATTCCTAAAATAAAAATAAGCGAAAATGTAGTAAAAGTTACAAATCCTAGTTATAAAAAATTATTTAGATTTTATTCTAAAGCTGATAATAAGGCTTTAGCAGATGTAATAACCTTAAATAATGAAAAAATTGAAGAAAATGAATATACAATATTCGACCCTATTAATACTTGGAAAAAGAAAACTTTAAATAATTACTATGTAAAAGAACTTCAAACTATAATTTTTAAAAAAGGAAAATTAGTTTATAATTCACCAACTTTAAAAGAAATTGCTGAATATTCTAAAAAAGATTTAGACACTTTCTGGGAAGAAATTAAACGTATTGATAATCCTCATAAATATTTTGTAGATTTATCACAAAAATTATGGAATTTAAAACAAGAAATGCTACAAAATCATTAATTTTTATTTCTTTAAAGTAAAATTTAAATAATTTATTTTAGTATTTAATAATCTTTTTATTAATTTGTGAAAAAGACTAATAAAATAAAAATTTATAAAACATTCGTACTAAATAATAAAGACAATATGTAATTTTATATTTTAAAATACATATTGTCTTTATTATTTATTTATCTGTGTTTCTTTCTAAAAAATTGGTTCTTTTAAAATAATATATAGGAATTTGCTCTCTTTTATGTTTAGATATTTTATTTTTATATTCAATTATTTTCATAGCAGATTCATTTGTTCTACCAGTTTCTATATATTCTGAAATTTGTTTATAAGTAACTCCCATTTTTTCTTCATCGGTTAATTTTCCTAATCCGTCAGAAGGAGCTTTTTTAATTATTTTTTCTGGAACTCCTAAATATTTTCCAATCTCTAGAACTTCGTCTACTGTAAAATTAGCAATTGGATTAAGATCAGAAGCACTATCACCCCATTTTGTAGTATATCCTACCATTCTTTCACATAAATTTCCTGTGCCAAGTACTAAATAATTTAAAGATTGAGCTATTGCATATAGTGTTGTCATTCTTAATCTAGGTTTTATATTTATTTTTGCTTCAGAATTTAAATTTATATCTGATAATTCAATTACTCTTTCTAATTCTTGATAAGTATTAGATAAATTTATTTCTAAAAAAGGAACTGAAAAAGTTTCTGAAACTAATTTGGCATCTTCTAAATCTGCTGATATAGAATTACAGGGCATTGCAACTGTGATTATTCTATCTTTTCCTAAGGCCTTGCACGCCATTGCTATAACTGTAGCAGAATCTTTTCCCCCACTATTTCCTATAATTACTCCATTTACTCCTATTTTATCAATATATTCCCTTATCCAAGAAATTGCTTTTTCTGCCTCTTCAATTAATCTTTTTCTTTCTAACATTTATTTTCCCTTTCAAAATAATATATTTTTATATACATAAATTTGATTAATAAGTTTATGCGATATTTAGAATTAGATTTTTTTAAGCAATCTATTTAAAATGTTAAATTTTTAAAATCATTAAGATGTTTAAATTTTAATATAAATTATTTTCTTTAATATAATAATAAACTTCATCAGGTGTTAAATATCTTATACTTTTATTTCGTTTTAATTTTTCTCTTACAAAACTTGAACTTATATTACTTCTTATATTTTCTTTTAATTTAATAAAAGAGCTTTTATATTTTTTTAAAAATTCATCATTTTGTATTATATTTTCCATACTATCTTCATCACGTTCTAAAACTAATATTTTAAATTTAGCTGCAATTTTCTCTGGTTCATTCCATTTGGAAAATTCTTTCAAATTATCAGTTCCAAGAGTAAAACAAATAGTATTATGTGGATATACACTTTGAAGAATTTCCAAAGTTTCCAAAGTATATAATTGCCTATCCTGTTTTATCTCTATATCTGAAACTAGAAAATTTTCATTTTTATCACAAACTAGTTTTAACATATTATATCTATGTTCATTTGATATTAGTCCAATTTTTTCATATTTCGAATTAACTGGTACAAAAATTACTTTTTCTATATTTTCATATTCATTAACTATTTGTTGAGCCAATGAAAAATGTGAATTTAGAGGTGGATTAAAAGATCCACCGAATATTGCGAGTATTTTATTTTCTTTCATTTTATGCTTCTTTCTTTTTTAAAAATTTACTCTTTAATTTGTTTAAAAAATTGTATACATAGGTATCTTTTAAAGTTATTAACATTACTATATAAGTTATTGCACCGAAAAAAACTTGAACTACAATTGAAATACAATTATAAATATATAATTTATCCATTTCTAATCTTGAAGCAAAATTTTCTAAAGCAATAGAAATTATATTAATCTCTAAAATAGTTCTTATACCAAAACATACAGCAAACATTACTAAAGCTGAAATCAAATATTTCCAAGCTATTTTAATTAATTCTTTTATTGAAATTTCATTTTTTACATGTCTATATTGAAGAGTGTCTACTACTACTTGTGAAAGTACTGTTGCAATAGCAGCACCTATTGATTTCCAAAGTGATATAAAAATATAATTTAATATAAAATTAACTATTACTCCTATTGTAACTGAAAATGTATATTCTTTTTGTCTTTTTGTAGGCAATAGGTATTGTGTTCCCAAAACATTTGCAATCCCCATTAATAATACCATCGGACTTAACACATATATAATATAATTTACTTTGTCATAACCATCTCCGAAAAATACTGGTACAAATTCTTTAGAAATACTTACAATTCCAAGCATAATTGGAAAAGACAAGAAGAATGTAAAATTAAAAGACATTTTCATATAAGAATTAATTTGTCTCTTATCATTATTAGCAAAAGCATTTGCCATTCTTGGTATCATAACTATTCCTAAAGAATTTACTATTGTAAGCAATAATCTAATAACTTTATGTGCTTGTTCATAAAAACCTGTTTCAGATTTATCTTCTACAAGCCAACCAATCATAGTAGTATCTAAAATATTATAAATTTGATTTGCAATTTGTGGAATAAATAATAAAAATATATGAGGTATGTGTCTTTTTATATTTATTCCATTTATTTTTATTCCTTTAATATATTTAGGTAAATATATCCATAAAGATAAGTTTCCTATTAAGTCTGCAAGTGAATATATTAATGTAAATTTTGCCAAATCTTCTTTATTTTTTACTAAAATAAAAACCAAACTTACACTACAAATTCTTACTAAAACATTTCTTGTAACCGTTTTTTTAAATTCTTCTATTCCTTGAAAAAACCAGCTGATATCAAAAGCTGCAGCAATTAATTCTAATATTAAAATCTGATAATATATTTGATACTCTTTTCCATTTACAAAAATAAAATAATATACAATTGTTGCAATTAATATAGTTATCGCTCTAAATATAACGATTTCTACAAAAATTTGTTTTCTTTTTTCAGGATTTTCCTGTGCATAAGCAATTTCTCTTTGCCCATATAAAGCAACTCCTAAAGAACCAAATAAAATAAAATATGTAACTATTGCATACGTATAACTATATATACCTATACCTTCAGCTCCTAAAACTCTAGATAAATAAGGAGTTGTTACTAATGGTAATATAAGTATTAGGACTTGATATACCATATTATATATATAATTTCTTGTAATACTTTTCTTTGCCATTAAAATTTTAGCTGTGCCCTTTCTTATGTATTTAGATTTTATGGTATCTATAACCCTTTTTGATTTATCTTATATATATTATCACTATAATTCTATTTTTACAAGTCAAATTATTTGTGTTTTTCAAGCACTAAACATTCACTATAATCTATATTGCTCATAAGCTATTCTATATTAGCTAGCCACTTATTAAGTTGTTTTCTACTTTTAAATATTAATAATTTTTTCTTATTTATATTTTTTAAATTATCTATAATATATCTTCTCTTATTTTTATTATAATTAAAAACATAAAGCAAAAATTCTTTATCTAATTTTTCTTTACAACCTGGAATTTCTGGTTTCTCTTTTCCTTTATTTTTTAAATATCTTGTAATTACTCCTTTTACCTGAGCAAAAGTAGAAAAATCTAACCAAATTATTAAATCAGCTCTTTCTAATCTTTCTCTTAAAGTTGATTTATATGTACCATCTATAATCCATTTTTCTTTTTTTACAATATTTAAAATTATTTCATCTCTTTCTTTTTTATCTCTTTGTACCCAGTTTTTAAGATGATGTATTCCATCTATATATGTTGCTTCTATGTTATATATCTTTGATAACTTATTCGCTAAAGTTGTTTTCCCTGTACCTGGTGCTCCAATAATTGCTATTTTATTATACATTTTTATTTCCCCTCTAATTTAACTAACTTGCAGTAATTGCAATAAATAATTTTATTTATTGTCTTACTATTTAAATATATTAATATATTTAAACTGGATTATTTAATAATATTAATATTATCATTAACACAAAGTTATTACAAGACAGCCTTCCATAAACTATAAATTTTTTTAGTATAAAAAATAAAGGACAAAATTATTTGTCCCTAAATTTGTAATAGTAATTTTTGATATCACTTAATACTGTTGCTAAAGGAATAATTTCATTTTTATCATTTACTACAAGTATATTAGGATATGTCATCATCATTTTTTGATCTGAAAATGCTTCTGCAAAATAAAGATCACTAACTTCATTTCTATCAATTCCATTAATATTTATATCATATTCATTTGCAACTCTTACTAAAAAAACATCTAAAGCATAACAAGTAATTAATCCATCTATCGTCATAAATAATGTGATTGCTGAAATTGCTAATTTTAGTAAAAAATTTGATACTCTTTCTATTACAAAATCTATTGCTTTATCTAGTCTAGGATTAAAATATCTTATTAAAATGATTGACAGAATCCCCCACAAAATAGCATAATAAAGACAAGTTCTTCCATTTATATTTAAAAAGTCATTTGAATAATCCCACCATTTTACGTGAAACATTATTTCTCCAATATAACTAGATAAATATTCTACTAAGCATCCTACAAAAATACCATAAAAAAACAATTTTTTAGTATTATCTTTATATTTAGTTAAAGTGATTATCATAACGATAGCTGCTATTCCATAAACTATGCAAAAAGGTCCATATAAAAAACTCTGTCTACTCTCTAACATTCCTTTTGTAAATATTCCATATACTGTTTCTAAAATAAAACCTATTATACTGTAGATAATAAAATAAATTAAAAATTTCCAAATAATATTCTTCTTCATAAGCCTTATTATTGGTAAATTTTTGAAATTTATACATTCTTATAGAAATTTTTATAAAAATTTTAGTAATCACTAAATTATATGAAGGTACTATAAATTTTCATATAATATTCACTAAGAATTATAATATTACAAAAAAGAGGATATTCTAAAACTTGAAATATCCTCTTCTCAATTTTGGAATTAGCAAACATTAATTTTTTATACTATATTCTACTAGAATTAATATGTTATATCAAATTCTAGTTCAATTTTAAATAAATCTCCGTCTACTTGCAATTCAAATTTTCCATTTTGAATTTCTGTTAAACTCTTTGAAATTGAAATTCCTAGTCCGCTTCCTTCTGTAGTTCTAGATTTATCTCCTCTAACAAATCTTTGCATTAATTCTTCTGCACTAATATTTAATTTCTCTTTTGATATATTTTTAATATAAATTTTTACTTTATTACCTTTAGCTTTTACATCAATATATACTCTAGAATTTTCTAATGCATATTTTGATATATTACTAAATAGATTTTCTATAATTCTATACATATATCTATTATCTGCATTTATATAAATCATTTCTTCTGGAAAGCTTGTAATAATATCTAAGTTCTTTTCTTTGAATTTATCTTCAAATTCTCCTGTAGTCTGTTTTACAAGTTCAGAAATATTTATTTTTTCTATATTTAATTTTACATTTCCTGAAGAGGCCTTTGAAGCTTCTACTAAATCTTCTGTTAATTTCTTTAATCTCTGTGATTTTTTATCTAGAACCTCAATATATTCTTTTGCTTTTTCGCTTTGAATATCCTCTTCTTTTAATAAATCTACATAATTTATTATTGAAGTTAGAGGTGTTTTAATATCATGTGAAACATTAGTTATAAGTTCAGTTTTTAATCTCTCGCTTTTAATTCCTTCTTGAATTGCATTTTCAAAACCACTTGATACATCATTTATATATTTTACAATATCTTGAAATTCTGGAGTAAATTCTTGATAATTTAATTTTTTAGAATGATCACCATTATACATTTCTTTTAGATGTTGTTCTATCTTTTCATAACAAGATATTTTTTCATTAAATTTAAAAATCAAATATATACCAATTCCTATTGCAATTATAAATCCCAAACCACTTAACATAGCAATTAATAACAGTGTTAGAAAAACATATCCTACTAATATTATAAGTAGTTTTGCTGTTTTATTCCAAGATTTTGTTGTTTCTCTATATTTTGTCTTTACTTTATTACAAAAACTTTTAATAGAATTTATACACCATCTCCAGCATTTTTTTATAACTTTTATACACCAAACACAAAACCTTCCTGTTAAACTTGTTTTCCAAAAACATTTTGCTTTTAATCTTTTTATAGTTGTAACAAATGATGCCATAAGAGTTATATATGTAATAAAATATGCAGCTATTGATATACTTAAAAATGAGTTTAAAGAAACATCATAAAAGTTTTCTAAATATGCTACTGGTAAACAAACAAATATACCAAATAATGTTAAATAGATAAGATATACTATTTCAATAGGTGCTTTATCAATATCATTCAAGTCTATTCCATTTTTATCTTTTGAGTGTCCTACTGCAATAACTATATATAATAGTAATACAATAGTTACTACAGAAGAAATTGGTAAAGCATATATTATTATATTTTCATAAGGAACAAGTATCCTAATAATTTCTTCTAACATTTCTTGACCTTGATATTTAGCTACAATCATTTCTTCTTTATAGGTACTATAGATTTGAAAATCATTTATATTTGTTTCATGATATTCTTTTACCTTTGTTTCTGGTTCTATTACTTCAATCTCAGTAGCTGTTTCACTTTCCGAAGAAGTTGTATTATTTTGATATGTAAGCACACCATTATCATCATAAACTCCAAGTACTTCATTTTCTTCTGAATTTTGAGCATTTTCTACAACTATATCGTTTGAATTATCATTTTGAATTATAGTATAATATTTAAAATTAAAATTATTAAAATATTGTAAAGCTTTATTTGAAATTAATTTTGAATCTGCAGTTACATTTCCATTTATAATATTTGCTTTCTTACCATCTCTTGAGTCTATGTAATGTTTAATTTCATTAAAAGTATTTGTTTCTTCTGTTAATTCAACATTTGTTAATATTAAATTTTGATATTGAATTAAAAAATAAAAATCTTTTATATAACCTCTACCAGAATAATTTTCTGCAAAATGTTCATAAGTATAATAAATTCTTTTATCTCCATCTTGAATTTTACTAAAGTTATCATTGTTATAAATTAAATTTGAAGCAGAATATGATATAACTCCCATATATATATCCAAAAAATCGTCCGTTTCAAAATAATCTGCAGAATACGTTACTGGTTCTTCTATAGTATCTTTGCACATCTCATAAAACAAAGATACTATTACAATTAGCAAAAATACTGGTATTAAACAATAACTAATACCTTTTAAAACTTTACTTTTTCTCATACTATCCCTTCCTTTAATTTATTTTTTCTATTTTATATCCTATTCCCCAAATTACTTTTAAATATTTAGGTTCTTTAGGATTAATCTCTATTTTTTCTCTTATATGTCTTATATGTACTGCTATTATATTTTCAGCCGCATAAGCCTCATCATCCCACACATTTTCATAAATCTGTTCAATAGAATACACAATTCCCTTATTTTTAAGTAAAAATTTTAAAATATTATATTCTGTAGGTGTTAGCTTTACTTCTTTTCCATCTACAGTTACCTTTTTTAAATCATCATCAATTATTAAATCACCTGACTTATATATATTTTTTCCTTCTTTTTCATCTGCCGAACCTAATTTAGTATATCTTCTTATACCTGAATTAACTCTTGCAATTAATTCTAAAGGATTAAAAGGTTTAGTTACATAATCATCTGCTCCCAAATTTAAACCATTTATTTTATCCTCATCTTCTGATTTTGCTGAAAGCATAATTACTGGTATAGAACTATTTTTTCTAATTTCATCCAAAGTTTCTATACCATCTTTTTTTGGCATCATAATATCCAAAATAACTAAATGAATTGTATTATTATTAATAACTTTTAAACATTCATTTCCATCATAAGCTTTCAAAACATTATAGCCTTCTTTACTTAAATAAATTTCTATTGCTTTTACTATTTCTTTGTCATCATCACATACTAAAATATTATACATTTTAAATCCCCTATTCAATTTTTATTTCTTGTTTTATTATAAAAATTTATATGTCAGTAGTCAAGTTTTTAAGTTATTTTAATTATAGCAAAAGATTATTAAGAAAAAATAGAGAAATTATTAAGAAATTATTAATTCTATTTATAAAGAACAAAGTTTGATATTTAAATTTTGCATATATAAAAAAGGAAAGTTATAAAACTTTCCTTTCTACTTTAATTTTTTATTTTTTTCTTTCTTTTCATTTTTTGCATGTTCTTTTGCTGCTTTAATTTCTTCTTTTGTTAATTTTTTCTTCCAAAATTTTCTTGCTTCTATTTCTTCCTTTTTTGCTTTTCGTTTTACTTCAATATTTTTGAATATTACTACGCCAATTATTATTAATATAATCCAAATTATTATATAAGCTAAATCAGTAGCTCTTTCAATCTCTCCATAATCTTCATTATTATAAAAAGTATGTATTAAATTATATTCAGTAATATATGGTTTATCTGGATTTACTTTAAATTCTGCCGGAGCTAAATGTATATAACTAATAGAACCATATTCATCAATCATAAACTTTATATTTGAGGCATCATAATCTGTTAAATAATCTTTCATAATTAATTTAAATTCATTATTATAGTTTAAATTAATTTTTATCTGTATATATTTTACTCCCTCATACTCCATATAATCAATAATTTCAGATTTTCCTATACAAAAACAATAGTGTCTTATTTCTATTTCATTATCTTCACATTCAAAACCTTGTTCTATAAGATATTCTAGGTATCCAATATAGTCATTTTTATTTAAAAAATCTTGAATTTTTTGAGCTTTTTCTTTTTCAACTAAGTATACATTTTCTATATTATTATCAATAAACTTTTGCATGTTATATCTTACTAAATCTTCTGGTAATAACATATATACTTCCGAACCTCTAGTTAAATTCTTTATAACTAAATTAATGTCTTTTTCTGGTACATCTATACCATAAGAAATACTGAAACTAAAGTTAATAAAAATAATTATTAATATACCTATAAGTAAAAACTTATTTTTTATCATTTGCAACTCCTAATTAATACTTTTATTATATAACTATTCTAATTCATTTAAAGATTAGTTACAATAACAAAAGTATTACTTTTAAATTAACAAAATCTTACATATTATATTTTGAGTAGATATTTAAATACGATAGAACAAATCTAACTTACTTGAAAATATTTTATATATATTTTTTATATTATTAAAAATACAATTTCATATAATAAAAAACACCTTTATTTAGGTATAATTAATCCTAATTTGGTGTTTTAATTATAAAATTAAATAATTTTTAGTCATTTTAATTAAATTTACTATTTTAAGTGTTTTTTTACTTCTGAAATAATTGCACTTTTAGCTTCATCAAAAGACATGTTCATTGTAGCTCCTGCAGCTTTAATATGTCCTCCACCTCCGAAGGTTAAACAAACTTCTGAAACATTTACATATTCATTAGAACGAAGTGAAGCTTTATATCCTTTTTCTTTTTCATATAAGAAGATTGATACTTCAACTCCTTCTATACTTTTTCCTATTTCAACAATACCATCATGTTCTCCTGCTTTTACATCTAAAGCTTTATCATCAGCTTTTGTCATATATGTAAAAGAAATTTTCCCATCCTCAAAAAATTCCATTCTATTCATAGCTAATTTTTGAGCCTCAAATTTTGAACGTGACATAGTAAGCATTGATTGTTTATATATTTTAGATAAGTTTAGTCCTTTTTCCAAAGTCCAAGAAGCAAATTCAAAAGATTCTATTGTTACATTTGAATTTCTAAATCCATTAGTATCTGTTATTACACCAGTTAATAAACAAGTTGCAATATCTTTTGTTATTTCTATATTAAGATATTGAAAACTTGATACTAATATTTGAGCTGTTGCTGGTGAAACATGATTTACCACATTATAATCAGCAAACATATCGTTTTTATTATGATGATCTATTTGGACTGTAACTTTACTATTTTCAAATACCTCAATAAATTCATTATTTATTCTTTTAATATTTGGACAGTCCAAAATAATAGACATATCATAATTTTCAATTTCAGCCTCATCTTTAATATACTGTCTACCTGGTAAATAAGAAAAATTTTCTGGAAAATCATCTTTCATTAAAACTACTGCATTTTTTCCCATATCTCTTAAAGCTAAACACATAGCTAAACTACTACCTATGGAGTCTCCATCTGGTGCTTCATGAGCCATTATAGCTATATTATCTGATTTTTTTATCTCTACTAATATCTCATCTAAAGTCATATATTATTCTCCTCGTATAATATGTTTATAAGGTTTATTTAATTTGAATTTTATAAACATATTCT
>USEI01000008.1 GCA_900553685.1 uncultured Clostridium sp. | reverse complement strand
TATATGTTGATGAAATTGCTTGTTATCAAAAGTTTGGAATAATATTAAGAAATCCGCTGGAATTAAAAGGAATTTATAATATTAATATAAAATATATAGGTGATTAAGGAAGATAAAAATGATAGATGAGGTAAAAAAAATAAAATTAGAAGAATTGAATAATCAAAAAGTGCAATATGAAGAAAAAGAAAAAACTATTAGGCAAAAATTAGATGCTATGCGTAGTGAATTATTGGAACTTGAGTGGGAAAACTCAAATGGAATAACGATAAAAAGCAATTTTTCTTTTTTAGAAAAATGGATTACAAGAAGAAGTGATTATAAAAAATTTAAGGCACAATCTAAGAGACTTGCAGAACTTCCAAAATTAATTAGCAAAGCAAAAAGTGAATTAGATGAAGAAAGACAACGAGTTGAGCATGAATTAGAAACATCAGGAATAAATGCAAAACTTGGAGAAATTGAGGAAAAGATGCATTTTATAGAAGAGGCAAGAACACTTTATGAGATTGGAATTAAACCTACAGATGCAATAGAACTTTTAGAGAGTAAGGGAATTCCACCTGTACTCTCTGAATCTGATAAATGTATATTTTCACATCCAAGAGACTATTCTTCGAAGTCATCATTAATTGGAGTCCATAAAACTAAATATTCACCAACTTCTAATATGATAAAATCAGCAAAGGATTCTAATGTTGAATATAAAAAAAGCATTACGATAAATGGAGTTGAATATGAGTATTCTTATAAATCAGCACGAGATACTGTTCATATGGCTATGAATGATGAAGTGTCATCACATATATTTGGTTCTTGGGATGATTGCAAATATGCTGTTTTAATTCCATTTGAGGATATACCTAATGAAAAAATTGGTCGTGCAGCACCAATGGATACATTTACACGAGGAAGTATAGAATTATCAGAAGATTCTTGGATTTTATGTCCTAAAAGTGAAGTAGAAAGGTTAAAAATATTTAATCCAAAAGTGCATGTGTTAGGGTATGAAGGAGAAAGTGTACAAGGATTTTCACAACCGTTTTTAACACAATTAGGCTATCGTGCTGAAGATGTAGGTATGTGGAGTTGGATGAATGATGAAAGTGCTCATCAATTTTATGAACTGATGGCAAAAGCAGGAATTAAAACCGGTACACATACTTATACATATTTTCATGAAGATGAGCAATTGCTGGCAGGCATAAATCAAGCAGTATCTCTAAGTAAGTTATTAAGAGATAATCATTTGATTACAAATCCAGAAGATGTTGAAAATATAATGAAGCAATTGGCAGATAATTATCAAAGTTTTGGATCTATTCTTTCGGATTTAGGGGACAAAACAATGATGAGTAGTGATATTGAGCCACAATCGATAAAAGCTAATAATAAACAAGTAGATATTTTTTTAGAAGAAATGAAGAACAATGGATTTAATATTTCTCCTGCATACCAAGAAATTATGAAAAAAATATGTGCAACCTCAATACTTGATTGTAATGAAGATAAGGCAGATGAAATATTTAGTATTTCAGAACAGGCTACAGAAGAAGAACAAAAGATAATAAGTGAACTACAAAGTGCTCTAGTTTCTGAGCGACATCCTGATTATGATAAAAAAAGAATTGCTTTTGCTAAGTTTATTTCAATTGCAATATGTGAATCTATTTTACATGCGCAAGAAAAAGAGATTCCAACAGAAAAGGTACAACAAGAAAAATAAATTGCCCAAACTTTAGTTTTTTAGAATAGTGACAATTTTATAAATTATCGAAAATATTTTTTAAATTTTAGTTTTAAAAACTATATAAGAATAAAATTCTCTAAAAATTATAGAAAGAAATCACCCAGCTAACACAGTTAGCTGGGTGATTAGGTTTGAGAGTGAAACAGATTTTAATTGTCTGATTCAGGTTCTTCATATTTAACAGGAATAAGAAATTCGTCTTCAACACTTACAACGTGGAAGTACTCGTCACCGGGATATTTTATGAGTATATCGTATACAACTTGCATTTTATTAGCATATACGTCTCCATACTCAACCAAATTTCGCTCGGTAAGTCTTTCTTGAGTTATAGAACCAGAACCGTAGGAACCAACTACAAATGTCCATCCATCAATCAAATCTTTACTGAAACCCTGCACAGCAAATTTATTTTGATATGGGTAATCCTGGCTTACATAGAATCCGTCTTGAGAAGTACCATGATATGAATCATCCATATTATCCTGAGAAAGACCATCAAGTTGGGGATCTGTAGATTTTAAAGACATGTCTATATGAACATGCTCAATTAGTACAGTAGTTCCCTCAGGAAGATTGGAAACTGTAGCAGACATATTGATAAGCTTTGAATCTGTTATTCTCCAGCGACTGAGGTCATAATTACCTGTATCATAGGTAGTTATAAATTCAAAGCCTTCAATGTCGTGCCGTTTTTCGAGTTTGCTCCCAGAAAGTGTGTTAAGCACTTCTAGGTCCTTCTCAACAGGGACAGTTTCGTAGTCAGAGCAACCGACTAAACAGAATGTAAGTACAATTGCCATAAATACTGTTACTAAATACCGTTTCATAATTTCTCTCCTCTTTCTTTTAGTAGAATACTTAAAGTTTCATGTATTCTTTTCTAAAATAGTACACTTGTTATAGTTCGCTGTACTCACGAATATTTCTAATATATTATACTATGATTTACATAATTTTGCAAATATTTAGTTATTGATTAGCTAAATATAGATAATTATTAATCACATAACTTGAAAAACTAATATTTTATGATATAAAATATTAGTAGTATTAATTGGAGTTATTATGAAAAATATAAAAAAATATTATGAAAGCACTAAAAATTTAGAACCACATTTTATTGTAAAAAAGTTTATAAATATGAATATAAAACCAGAAAATGCTATAGATTTAGGATGTGGTTCAGGAAATGAAAGTGTCTATTTAATAAAAAATGGATGGAGAGTTCTTGCAATAGATAAAGAAAATACGATAGAATATATAATTAATAGATTAAATGAAAATGAAAGAGAAAAATTAACATTTAGTGTACAAAATTTTGAGAATATAATGCTTGAGGAAAATAAATTATTAGTTGCAAATTTTAGTATTCCATTTTGTAATAAAGATAATTTCAAAGAATTTTGGAGTAAAATAAAAAATAGTATTTTACCTGAACGGTTATTTTGTAGGAAATTTTTTAGGCTTAAACGATTCATGGAAACAGAGTAGGCAGGCAATGATTTTCTTATCTAAAGAACAAGTATTAGGACTTTTTAAAGATTATTTTGAAATATTAATGTTTAAAGAAATAGAAAAGGATGCTAAACCTGCAGTAGGAGATAAAAAACATTGGCACATATATAATATAATTGCAAGAAAAATAAAATAGATAAAAAAGAAGAGGTGATAAAAGATGAGTAAGGAGCTAATGAAATTAGTAGATTGCAAAGTAATAGTGGCTGGAAAGTTAATAAAAGAAAATAATATAGTGAGTTTTGAAAGACTTTCTAAAGAAGAGTTAGAAAAATTACCAGAAAATGAAAGAGCTTATGCAACAACTTCTATGGGAAGAGCAATTTTTACTGTTGATGAAAAAGGGAAGATACATAATATTAAAGGTGTAAATTCACGTCTTACAAAGGATGAAATAGGTCCAGTACAGTTAACTAATGCTGAAGCTATTGAATATGATATACCAAATAAAGATTATAAAATTAGTGCATTAGTTTTTAATGGAAAAAAACCAGAGGTTAGAATTAATGGAACAGCACCTTTAGAAGATTTAGAAATTGAGGGGGATATTAATAAGCAATTATCAAGTATAGGTGTAAAAGTTCCACAGATTAAATATATTAGAGAATTTCCAGAAGAATATAGAGAAAAACATGGACTTCCAATTTCAGTAGAAGGAAGTTTAGAAGATTTTTCTTCTGATTATGCAGAAGAAGATGATAAACGTAAAAGTAGATTGCAAAAAACTTTGGGAGAAAATTATTCTCAAGAATTAAAAACAGGAAAAAGACCAGAAAGTATGAGGGAATATTTAGAAAGAATTGGCTTTTTAGATTTTGATAAAATTAAAGAAAGTGTTGAAAAATTAGGATATTCTATGGATACTTTTGTTACAGCTGTTGATAAATCTTATTCAAGAGGCCAAAGATATGGTCAAACAGAGAGGTTAGTGGATAGTCCTTTTAGAGTTTCTGATATTGAGATTTATATAAAAAATAATGAATTTGATAAATTATCAGCTGTATTAGAATTTACAGAAGGAAAAAATAAAAATTTCGCAACAGATTTAGCGGGGATTTTTGGAAAAAATATTGCTATATTATTAAATAATGGTTGGGAATGTGAAAATTTAATTCATAGACAAGATTTTTCTATATCAGGAGAATTTTGTGATGATGCTTATTTTAATATTAAAGAAGATGAGGGCTTGAAAAGTCAAGAAAGAGAATATATAGAAAAGCCTTATAAATTATCAGCTTTAAAAAGTGAACATAAGCGTAGATATACAGGACAAGTTTTACATATTGCATCTTGTATAAAAATTATTCAAGATGCAATGAGAATTGCAGGAAAAGATGAGAAAGAAATTGATGAGGTTTTAAATTCTTATGTAGAAAGTTTTGCTGAAAATTTGAATTTTGAAGAAATAGCAAGGGTATTAGGAACTGATCAAAAAACAGCTATTAGACGTTTAGAAGAAGAATTTTCTGAAATTCAATTTCAAGAAAATACGGAAACTAAAAATTCTGAAAATTCTAAACCATCTAAACCTAGAAATTGGGTAGAAAAGATGGCAGGACAAGATAGAAAAAATGGTTTAGAAATGGATGATGCAATATATTATTCTCATGCAGGAAATGAAGATTTTTATTCTGAAGTTGCAAATAGAATTTTAGAAAAAATAAAAGAAAGAGATAAGAAAATAGATGAAGCTACTAATGAGGCAGATGTAGGAACTAGGAAAACTAAAACTGTTAGTGAACTTTTTACAGAAGTTTCAGAAGAAGTCAAAGATGTTGAATTATTAGATAAAATAAAAAGTGACCAGACTTTTCAAAGAGGAGAACTTGAAGAAAAAACAGATATTTTTAAAGCTTAAAATGAAAGAAAAAATTAGACTAATATACTAAATTAGGAGATTTAATTATGAATAATACTGAATATGGAGTAGCATATAAAGAAGTATTAGAAATATTAAAGTATCTTCCAAAAGAAGATTATAAAAAAATTCCAAAAAGTGATATTAAATTATTTGAAACTAAGGCAAGCAAAGACTATTATTTTAATTATAATCCTGATAAAACCTTAGACGAACAAAAGGTATCAAAACTAGCAAAAGGAATTATGGCAAATTTAATAAGAGATTATTTGGTAAATAAAAAACAAAAAGAAAAAATAATATCAGTACAAAAGTTTTATAGAGAAAAACTAGAAATGGAAAAAAGAAAAAAGTATAATACAGAGGATATTTTTAATAATTCTAAAAAAACTATTGAGCTTGAAATTGAAGGTAAGGCGAATTTAATAGAAAAAGAAAAATGGTATGAAAAAATATTTAAAATATTCAAAATTTTTAAAAATATTTTAAAAAAATAATCGTGGAGAGTTTTAATGAAAAATGAACTAATTAAAAAAAGTAAAATTAAAAAAGAAAGTTTAACTGAATTTGAAAATTTTATTCAAGAAATTAAGGATATAGATTTAATAGAGAAAAAAAGTATTAAAAAAATAAAAATTAAGAATTTTGAAGCTTTTAACATGAATTTTGAAACTTGTATTTTTGAAGACACAGAAATTATAGATGGAAATTTAGAAAAAAGTTTTTTTACTGATATAGAATTTATAAATTCTAATTTTTCTAATACAAGTTTTGAAAAATGTAGTTTTGTAAGATGCAAATTTGAGAATTGTAAGATAACTGGTGCTAATTTTACAGATGCAAAATTTTATAATGTACAATTTTTGGAAACTAATGCAAATTACGTTAATTTTTCTCTTGCTAGTTTAGAAAATGTATTATTAAAAAATACAAGTTTGAGAAATAGTTTTTTTCAAGAAAATAGGCTAAAAAATTTGATTTTAGATAAAGCAGATTTTAGAGAAACTCAATTTTTTAAAACAAAACTTAAAGATATAGATTTTTCAGATTCTAATATAGAGGGAATATCTGTTAATATTGATGATATCAAAGGAGCAAAAATTAATCAATTTCAACTTAATGATTTGATATATTTATTAGGAGTGAAAATTGTCAATTAATAATTATTTATTGTATAATAATTAAGATTTTTTATATATTATTTTAATATGAAGTATTTATCATATTAAAAAATATTTAATAAATAAAAGATATGGGGAGGAATATTATGGAAAAATGGATATGTCCAAAATGTAAAAATGATGAATTTGAAAAAGATCAATTTCAAGCAACAGGAGGAAGTTTTGCTAAATTATTTGATGTGCAAAACAAAAAATTTATTACTGTATCTTGTAAAAGATGTGGCTATACAGAACTTTATAGAACAGGAACTTCTGCTGGAATGAATGTTTTAGACTTTCTTATGAATTAAAAGTAGAATGGATATAAATAAAATGAATGATAATAATATAGAAAAAGAAATTAAAAGATGTTTTTGGGCAAACCCTGAAAATGAGAATTACATAAAATATCATGATAAAGAATGGGGAAAACCTGTTTATGATGATCATAAGCTCTTAGAAATGCTAATTTTAGAGTCTTTTCAAGCTGGACTTTCTTGGGAGTGTATATTAAATAAAAGGGAAAACTTTAGAAAAGCTTTTGATAACTTTGAACTAGAAAAAATTTGTAATTATACTGAAGAGAAAATTGAAGAATTAAGACAAGATGAAGGTATTATAAGAAATAGATTAAAAATAAAAGCAAGTATAAAAAATAGTAAAATTTTCAAAGAGATTCAAAAAGAATATGGAAGCTTTTCTAACTATATTTGGCATTTTACAAATAATGAGGTAATTTATGAAATAGGAAAAACAAACTCAAAGCTTTCAGATACTATTTCTAAAGATTTGAAAAAAAGAGGTATGAGTTTTGTTGGAACAACTATTATTTATTCATATTTGCAAGCAGTTGGTGTAATTTATTCACATGAAAAAGGTTGCTTTTTATATAAAGAATTTTAAGAAACATTATTTATATAATAAAGTTATTTTTTTACCTTTTACTTCAATAAATTTTTCTTCTTTTAAATTCTTCAATTCCCTAAACATAGCAGAACGATTAATAGCAAGATAATCTGATAAATCTTTTAAAGTAAAAGGTAAATAAATATTACGTAAACGACTTTTGTTATATTCAATTTCAAAATATTCTAGTAATTTTTCTCTTATTTGTTTCTTTTCTAAAATCTTAATTCTTTCATTTTTTTCTCTGAATTTAATATTTATAATATCAAACAAATTATTAAGAAAAGTATTGTAATATACATGTTTTTGATTTCTTGGTTTCATTAATTTATCATAATCTATAACTAAAACACGTGTATTTTCATTTGCTATTATTTGATAACTTTCTGTATCTGTTGCAGAAATATTAGTACCAAATATATCATCTTTTGAAAGATTCTCTAGTATTATTTCATTACCATTAAATTCAATGTTTTTTATTTGTGCAGAACCTTCCAATATAATTGCAATTATATTGTCACTTTTAATAGTTGGCAAAATTTCTTGATTTTTATTGTAATTATATATATGTACTCCTAATAAAGTATACAATTTATTAATTTGTGCTGTTGTTAAATTATCAAATGGTTTTTTCATTACAAAACCTCCAGAATAATTTCAAGTTTATTTCAAGACTTTTACATAAAAGTTAAGTTTTGATTACAATACCTTTTAGCATTTTTAAATCTCTTGAAATACAGATAAATAAGGTGTTTTAGCATCTCTTTATGTTACCTAAAAATATTTTATCAAAAAATATTAAAAGTTGCAAGTGCAACTTGTATAAAATTTGATTTATGAATAAAATCTATTCAAATAATTAAGGGGGATAAATGAAATGAAAATTATAAAAAGAGACGGACATATTGTAGATTACGAGCCAGATAAAATTAGAGTAGCAATAAACAAAGCTAATAATGAAGTTAGAGGAAAAGAAAAAGCAACAAAAGAGGAAATTGAAGAGATAATTAAATATATTGAAGATTTAAATAAGAGAAGAATTTTAGTCGAAGATATTCAAGATATTATAGAAGAAAAATTAATGGAATTTGATAAGTATCAATTAGCTAAAAAGTATATAACATATAGATACACAAGAGAACTAGTAAGAAAAGCTAATACTACAGATCAAACTATTAAAGAATTAATAGAAGGGAAAAATGAATATTGGAATAATGAAAATTCTAATAAAAATGCTGAAGTAGTAACAACACAAAGAGATTACTTAGCTGGAATAACAAGTACAGATATTACAAGAAGATTTTTACTTCCAGAAGAAATAGTAAAAGCTCATGATGAAGGAATTATACATTTTCATGATGCAGATTATTTTGCACAAAATGCTTTGCACAATTGTGAATTAATCAATTTGGATGATATGTTACAAAATGGCACAATTATAAATGGAGTAATGATAGAAAAACCACATAGATTTATTACAGCTGCAACTATAGCAACTCAAATAATACTTGCTGTTACATCTTCAAGTTATGGTGGTGCAACAGTTTCACTTTCACATTTGGCCCCTTTTGTTAGAGATAGTTATAATAGATATTATAAAAAATATCAAGAAAGAAAATTAAAAGATAGTGATTGTAAAAAATTTGCAGAAGAAGATACCAAAAAAGAAGTTGCAGATGGTGTTCAAACTTTTAATTATCAAGTAAATTCAATGACAAATACAAATGGACAAGCACCTTTTTTATCAGTTTGTATGTATTTAGGTGAAACTGAGGAATACAAAGAAGAACTAGCAATGATAATTGAAGAATTTTTAAAACAAAGAATGTTAGGTTTCAAAAATGAAAAAGGCGTATATATAACACCAGCTTTTCCAAAACTTTTGTATATTCTTGAAGAAGATAATATTCATAAAGATAGTAAATATTGGTATTTAACAGAACTTGCAGCAAAATGTACTGCAAAAAGAATGGTTCCAGACTATATTTCTGAAAAGATAATGAAAGAATTAAAGAAAAATGAATATGGAGACGGAGAATGCTATCCATGTATGGGATGTCGTTCATTCTTAACACCAGATAGAACAAATAGTTTAGGAAATATTGCTAAAGCTAAAAACTATGTTAAAGGTAAAGGAAAATATTACGGAAGATTTAATCAAGGGGTTGTTACTATAAATTTACCAGATGTAGCTTTGTCATCAAAGAAAGATATGAAAAAATTCTGGAAGATTTTTGACGAGAGATTAGAACTATGCCACCAAGCTTTACAATTAAGACATAAAAGATTGAGTAATGCAGTTAGTGATGTTGCTCCTGTATTATGGCAACATGGAGCATTAGCAAGACTTGAAAAAGGTGAATCAATTCACGAGTTATTACATCATGGCTATTCAACAATATCTTTAGGATATGCAGGCTTATATGAATGTGTAAAATATATGACAGATCATTCTCATACAGATAATGGAGAAGGAAAAGAATTTGCACTTGAAGTTATGCAAAAGTTAAATGATAAATGTAAAGAGTGGAAAGAAGCAGAAGATATTGATTATAGTGTTTATGGAACACCAATTGAATCAACAACATATAAATTTGCAAAATGCTTAAAAGATAGATTCGGAGTAATAAAAGGAATAACAGATAGAGATTATATTACAAATTCATATCATGTTCCTGTATTTGAAGAAATTGATGCATTTTCGAAATTAAAACTTGAAAGCGAATTTCAAAAATTAAGTCCAGGTGGAGCAATTTCTTATGTTGAAACACCAAATTTACAGGATAACATAGAAGTTGTTCTTCAAATGATTGATTTCATTTATAATAACATTATGTATGCTGAATTAAATACAAAATCAGACTATTGCCAAGTCTGTGGTTATGATGGAGAAATACTAATAGATGAAAATTTAGAATGGTATTGTCCAAATTGCGGTAATAGAGATCATAATACATTAAATGTAGCAAGACGTACTTGTGGATATATAGGAAGTAACTTCTGGAATAAAGGTAGAACCCAAGAGATAAAGGAAAGAGTACTACATATAGATAATAAAGATGCTTAAGGGAGATGTTAGATTATGAAATATAATAAGATAAGAAAAATGGATATTTCAAATGGACCAGGTGTTAGAGTTTCAATATTCATGCAAGGATGTAGTTTTAATTGTAAAAATTGTTTTAATCCTGAAACACATGATTTTAATTGCGGAAAAGATTTTACTGATGAAACAATAAAAAAGGTTTTAGATTTATGTGAAAATGAAAATGTAGAAGGTCTTTCTATATTAGGAGGAGAACCTATGCATCCAAAGAACATAGAAGGAACCACCAAACTTGCAAAAGCTTTTAAAGAAAAATATCCTAATAAAAATTTATGGGCTTGGTCTGGTTTTAAATTTGATCAGGATTTAAAAGGAAAAGAAGTTTTAAATTATTTGGATGTTTTAGTAGATGGTCAATATGTAGATGAATTAAGCAATCCTAAACTTGCTTGGAAAGGATCAGAAAATCAAAGAGTGATAGATGTACAAAATAGTTTAAAACAAAATCAAGTAGTAACTCTTTAAAAATATTTAAAAACAAAATAAGTTAAAATATAAAAACAGTATAGTTTTCTATGCTGTTTTTATATTTTTCATTTATGTTTTACTGAATTAAGGTGAAATTTATCTTTGTAAGTATAAAAATATCAAATGAGATATAAATTGTAATAAATTAAAAATATTAAATAAGTATAAAACATATTAAAAGGTATAAAGATATTTATTAAAATATTAATATAAATATGATTTAGAGAAAAAATATGTTATAATATCTATGAAATAAATATATTGATTTTAAAGGAGAAAAAATGCAAGTTTTAGCAATAGTACTAATACCATTTTTAGGAACAACTTTGGGTTCTGCAATGGTATTTTTAATGAAAAATAAAATGAATAAAAAAATAGAAAAACTATTATTAGGTTTTGCTTCAGGTGTTATGATAGCAGCTTCTTTTTGGTCACTTTTAATACCTGCAATGGACATGCTAAAAGCTGAAGGAAAAATAGTATGGTTAACTCCTGCAATAGGTTTTTTACTAGGTATATTCTTTTTATTAATGTTAGATGTTTTGATACCACACTTACATTTAAATGAAAATAAACCAGAAGGGCTAAGAGCAAAATTGAAAAAAACAACAATGATGGTTTTTGCAGTAACTCTCCATAATATACCAGAAGGTATGACTGTTGGAGTAATACTTGCGGGAGCTATGCTAGATAGTGTTGGAATAACGATTGCTGGTGCAGTAGCTTTAGCGATAGGTATTGCTATACAAAACATTCCAGAAGGTGCAATTATTTCAATGCCTTTGAGAGCAGAAGGAGTTTCAAAATTTAGAGCTTTTGTATATGGAACTTTATCTGGAGCAGTAGAACCAATAGCCGTTATATTAACGATTCTATTAAAAAATCTTATCGTTCCAATACTTCCACTTGTTTTAGCTTTTGCTGCAGGAGCAATGATTTATACAGTTGTAGAAGAACTTATACCAAGTTCACAAGAAGGAAGTCATTCTAATATTGGTACAGTTGGAATGGCAATAGGTTTTGTAATAATGATGATTTTAGATGTTGCACTAGGCTAATAAATTAAAGAAAAGAAAGAAGAGGAAGAAATGATTAGAGAATTTGAAAAAGAAGATTTGAAGAAAGTAGCAGAAATTTGGTTGAATTCTAATATAACGGTGCATGATTTTATAAAAAAGATTATTGGCAAAATAATTTTGAAACAGTACAATTAATGTTTTTAGAAACTAAAATATTTGTTTATGAAGAATCTAGTGAAATACAAGGATTTATAGGCTTAAGGGGTGATTATATTGAAGGAATATTTGTTGCTGAAAAAATGAGATCAAAAGGGATAGGAAAAAAGTTATTAGATTTTGTAAAAGAAGATAATTTAGAATTAACTTTAAAAGTCTATGAGAAAAATGAAAGAGCAATAAAATTTTATCAAAGAGAAGGCTTTAAGAAAGTAGAAGAGGGTATAGATACAGATACTCAAGAAAAAGAGTTTAAAATGAAATGGAAAAAATAAATCTTTTTGATATGGAACAGAAAAATCAATGGCAGATATATTAAAATAAAATGACAGAAAAATCTGATATTACAAAAATGTAAGTTGTAAAAGAAGTTTAATATGATATAATTTATATAAAATATATATTTAACTGTTTAAGGAGAGAATATGGGTTGTTTAGGAAATGTATTATGGTTTATTTTTGGAGGGTTTCTTAGTGGAATTTCATGGTGTTTATCAGGGATTATATGGTGCGTAACAATAATTGGGATTCCTTATGGAAAACAATGTTTTAAATTTGCAAGTCTGTCTTTTGCCCCATTTGGAAAAGAAGTTGAATATGGAGGAGGCGTACCTTCTTTATTTGCTAATATAATATGGATTATATTTTTTGGAATACCAATGGCAATAGAAAATGTAATATTCGGATGTTTATGGTGTGTAACAATAGTTGGAATACCATTTGGATTACAATTTTTTAAAATAGCTAAACTAGCTTTAGCTCCTTTTGGCGCTAAAGTTGAGTAAACTTAAAGTTTATAAATCTAAAAATAGAAAATTATTTTATAATTCATTTATATGAATTGTAGAATAATTTTATTTTTTATGATAATATATAAAATAATTAAGGAGAATAAGGAGTCAGAAATGATTAATATTAGAAACGAGGAAGAAAAAGATTTTCAAGAAGTAGAAGCAATTACTAGAAAGGCTTTTTATAATTTATATATTCCTGGAGCAATAGAACATTATTTAGTACATGTTATGAGAGATCATGAAGATTTTATAAAGAATTAGATTTTGTAATTGAAATTGATGGTAAAATTATTGAAAATATAATGTATACAAAAGCAAAACTAATTGATGAAGGAAAAAATGAAAAAGAAATTTTAACTTTTGGACCTATAAGTATCCTTCCAGAATACCAAAGACAAGGGTATGGAAAAATGCTTTTAGAACATTCTTTTAAAAAAGCAATAGAACTCGGATTTGATACTATTGTTATATTTGGAAGTCCTAGCAATTATGTAAGTAGAGGTTTTAAAAGTTGCAAAAAATACAATATATGCTTGGAAAATGGAATCTTTCCATCAGCAATGATGGTTAAAGAATTAAAAGAGGGTGCTTTAGATGGCAGAAAATGGTTTTATTATGATAGTCCGGTTATGAATATTGATGAAAAACTTGCAGAAGAATATGATAATACTCTTGAAAAAATGGAAAAAAATTTTTACCAACACAAGAAGAATTTTATATATTGAGTAATTCAAATTTACAATAAAGGTATTTATTATGGAGGAAAATATGGAAAAAATTAATGAGGGATTAAAAAAGTATATTGAAGATGAAATACTACCACAATATGATGAATATGAAGCAAGAAGTATTATCCAGATAGAAAGTATAAAGATTATTTAGACACAATGCAAGATTTACTAGAAAATAAAGAAAAATTCATAAAGACTGAAAAGGAAATTGCAAGTAAATTGGGAATTTAAGATTATAAAATAAATGAATAAATATTAAAATTTAAAAATTGAAAATGAATAAAAATAGATCAGTTTAAAATCAGATACTAAAATATCTGATTTTTTTGTAACCTTTTTATATGAATAAGATAATATATAGATGTAATGAATATATAAGAGAGGTAATCATGGAGGAGAAACTAATAGAAGAATATTTCTTTAAAAATGAAATTCTTATAAATAATATAATTGATGATTATTATAATTATATTTTAACTATTATTAGAAATTTCCATAATATAGGACCTGAAGATACGGAAGAAATAATATCAGATGTTTTCTTTATAGTTTGGAAAAATAGAAACAATTTAGATAAAAATTCAAAGTTGAGTCCATATATTGCAGGAATAACAAGAAGAATTATTTTTAGAAGATATAAAGAAAATAAATTAGATTTTTTAGAAAATGAAGATTTAGAGAAAAATTTTATTAATGATAGTGATTTAGAAAAAAGTTTAGAAGAAAAAGAAATGAATGATTGCATTATTAATAATTTAAAATCTTTAGGAGAAACAGAATATAAAGTTTTTACGAAATTTTATTTTGAGGATAAAAAAATAAAAGATATAGCAAAAGAATGTGGAATCTCAACAAATAATGCAAAAGTAACTTTACATAGAACTAGAAAAAAAGTTAGAGAATTTTTAAAAATAGGAGGTTTTTATTAAAATGGGAAAAGAAAAAATTTATGGAAATTTAACAGAGAATATTGGACTTGAGAAATTTAAAAAAGCTGAAAGAAAAAGTGAAAAAATAAAAAACTTTTTAGAAAAAACTTTAACAATTGTAACAGCTTCATTATCTATTTCTGGTATGGTATTTGCAAAAAATATTTCTCAAGCCATATATGATAATGTATATGGAACAGGTCAAGGAGTAGCAACAGCAATAAATGAAGGGTACATAGAGAAAACAGAAAATAATTATGTGACTGAAAATACAGTTGTGGAAGATGAAAATACTGGAAACATAATAGAAGATGTAGAAACTAAAGTAAAAATAGATGAATTTATTATGGATGATTTTTCATTAAGTATAACATTTGATGTTGAGTTTTCAGATAAAATAAAAGAAATAATAAATCCGTCAGATATAAATCAAATGGATTTTTCAGATATGATAATTTATGATGAAAATAATATTGTTTTATTATCAACCAAGATGACAATGTTTGATAAATTTAAAGAAGAAATGAATCTGGATTATGACTTTGAAAATGCTCCAAATGATAAACTTATAGGAAGTGGTGTAAATTCTTATATTTTAGAAAAATCAGAAAATAATATAAAAGTAATTTATAATATTTATACAGGTGGGGATACAATATATCCAAAAAGTAGAAAATTAAATGTTAAAATTGATAAAATAAAAATTGATTCTAATATAGAAATACAAAAAGGATATGAAGAAATAAGTATTACAGGAGGTTGGAATATACAAGCAGATGTTCCAGAAAAAATGTATAATAGACAAAATTTAGTATATGTTCAAAAAAGTACAACAAACAAGGACTTTAATGTGACTTCTGCAGTTGTATATAATACAGGAATTAAATTAGAATATAATTTTCCAGCAAAAGAAAGACCAGAAGAAGTAACAATACCAGAGATTGAGTTTTATAATTCTTTACCAGAAAATAGTGAATTAAAAACTTTAGATATTTTTAATTTTATTTCTAGGAAACTATATGATTTACCAGAATATCAAGAATACGAAAAAGAAAGAATGAAAGTTTGGCAATTAGAAGAAGATTATGTACTAAATGAAAATGGCGAAAAATTTAATTTTACAGTTGGACCAGTAGAAAACGGTTCAGGACATATAGATGAAAATAATATATATAATCGTAGTGCAATGTATGATTTAACCACTTATAATGCAACAGATACAATAACTTTCCATATAAAATATAATGGAACTGAAGCAGATATAGTTTTAGAGAAGGTGGAGGAATAGTATGAAAAAAGTTTGTTATATAATATTTATTTTTATATTAATTATTTCCTTAAGTACTAGTGTATCCTTGGGAGTAGAAAGTGAAAGAATTATTAAGGATTTTGTAAATGAAGAATTAATAAATAGACAAGCAGAAGAAATGCCAAAAGAGTTAAAAGAAAATACTTTAAGAGATTATACAGAAGAAAATAAAAAAAGAGAAGCGGCTTATGAAAAAGGAATAAAAACTTGGCTTGAACCATATATGAATGAAAATGTTCCTGAAAATCAAAGAGTAAAAGAATATATAATGACTGGATTTGGAAATAATGTAATAGAAGGTGATAAATTAAAATCCAATATATATTTGGACATTGTACCATATTCTGAAGATAGTGTTTGGAGTAAAGAGTTTTCTGGAATTTTATTTGCAACTTTTGGAATTTATGATGGAGAATATTTACTTGAAAAAGCTTCAATATATCCTGAAAATTATGATAAATTTTTAGAAGAATTTGAAAAATATCAAGAAAATGCTCCAGCTAAAACAGAAATAGTAGAAGTACAAGCAGAAAAAGTTGGAAATTTAGAAACAGCCCAAGTAGAAAAAATGAGTACTGTAATTTGGATTTTAAGTAGTATTGTTTTAGTTTTAGTAATTTGCTATATTGCAATAAGAAATATATACAAAAATAATAAATAAGAAAAAATATATGGCATGATTTATATTATATAAATTGTGCCATTTTTTATCATTTATTATTGACAAAAGCAAATAGTTTAGAATATATTATAGTAAATAATATTTAAAATATAAAAAAATTATATTGTGGAATCAAATTTGAAAGGATTTTTATATGAGTTTAATTATAATTGCTAATTGTTGTTGTATGTAAAATACTCTATCTATTGTAGATATGAGTATTAATTTGCATACCTACAATAGTTTGCAATTATATAAAATTTATATAGTAATTGTAAAAAAATAGGAACTATGTGTAGGAATAAATTTAATTTTTAACTACACATAGTTTTTTGTATTTAGGAGGTAAAGTATGATGGAATTAAAAACTATTGGAAATACACCAATGATAAGAATAGATTATGAATATGAAGGAAAAGAAAAATATATTTATGTAAAATTAGAATATTATAATTTAACAGGTAGTATAAAAGATAGAGTAGCATATTATATTTTAAAAAATGCTTATGAAAGTGGAAAATTAAGAAAAAATATGCCAATTGTTGAGGCAACAAGTGGTAATACTGGAATTTCTCTTTCTGCTCTAGGTGCATTATATAATCATAAAGTATATATTTTTATGCCTGATTGGGCGAGTAAAGAAAGAATAAATTTAATGAAAAGTTATGGAGCTCAGGTTATATTATTTTCTAAAGAAGAAGGTGGATTTATTAGATGTGTTAATGAATCTAAAAAAATGGCAAAAGAGATGAATGCTTTTCTCGCAAATCAATTTGCAAATCAAGACAATTTCTTAGCTCATTATGAAACAACAGCAGAAGAAATAATAAAGCAATTACCAGAAAAAGTGGGTGCTTTTATTTCTGGAGTTGGAACAGGTGGAACTCTTATGGGAATTGGAAAAAAATTAAAAGAGAAATACGAAGATTTTAAAATAGTTGCATTAGAACCTGAAAAAATGCCATTACTTTCAGGAGGAAAAATAATAGGACAGCATAAAATTGAAGGGATAGGAGATGATTTTATTCCAAAGTTATTAGATAAAAATGAAATAGACGAAATAATTCTAATAAATGATGAAGATGCAATTAATATGTCCAGAAAGTTAGCAAAAGAATTAGGTTTAGGTGTTGGAATATCTTCTGGTGCAAATTTTATAGCAAGTGTATTATTTAATAATAATTCTAACTTACCGACAGTTACTGTATTTGCAGATGATAATAAAAAATATTTAACAACAGATTTGTCAAAACCTATATATAATAATAAAAACTTTATTTCTAATAAAATTAAATTAAAAAGCTTTCCTATATAAGAAAAAATTTCTTAAAACTCTTGAAAAACAATATAGTAAATGATAAAATCACAAAGGTATGTAATATAAATGAATTTATACTACATATTAAAGCACTATGTAGAAGTTTTAAATAATTGAAACATAAGTAGCATAAATATACATAAGAATCATTAGAAATAATCAATAATATAAGGAGGAAGAAAAATGATTTATTCAAAAGAGTTAGAAAACATGTGCTGTGTAAAAAAAGGAGTTGACCATGGACCAGCACCAATACCAGAAGAAGGAAAATGGGTAAAAGCAAAAGAAATAAAAGACATTTCAGGACTAACACATGGTATAGGATGGTGTGCTCCACAACAAGGTGCTTGTAAATTAACATTAAATGTTAAAGAAGGAATTATTCAAGAAGCATTAGTTGAAACAATTGGTTGTTCAGGTATGACACACTCAGCTGCAATGGCAGGAGAAATACTAGTAGGAAAAACAATACTTGAAGCTCTAAATACAGACTTAGTTTGTGATGCAATAAATACAGCTATGAGAGAGTTATTTTTACAAATCGTTTATGGTAGAACTCAAACAGCATTTTCAGAAGGTGGTCTTCCAGTTGGAGCAGGACTTGAAGACTTAGGAAAAGGACATACAAGTCAAGTAGGAACAATTTATTCAAGTTCATTAAAAGGGCCAAGATATTTAAATTTGGCAGAAGGTTATATTGTTGAATTAGGATTAGATAAAGATGATCAAATTATAGGATATAAATATGTTCATTTAGGAAAAATGATGGATAATATAAAAGCTGGAATCGACCCAATGGAAGCTATTGAAAAAGCATCTGGAACTTATGGTAGATTTGCAGAGGCTGTAAAGAAAATTGATCCAAGAAAACAATAGAATATTAAAAGAAATTATTAGGAGGAAATATTATGTCAGTAACATTTGAAAGTTATGAAAGAAGAATAGATCAAATTAAACCTGTAATGGAAAAATATGGAATAAAGGATTTTGAAGATGCTTTAAAAATATGTACAGATAAAGGTTTTAACCCTTATGAAATTGTTAAAGGAGTTCAACCAATTTGTTTTGAAAATGCTGCTTGGGCTTATACTTTAGGTGCAGCAATAGCTATCAAAAAAGGATGCAAAAAAGCATCAGAAGCAGCTAAAGCAATAGGCGAAGGATTACAAGCATTTTGTATTCCTGGTTCAGTTGCAGATGATAGAAAAGTTGGTTTAGGACATGGAAATTTAGCTTCAATGCTATTATCAGAAGAAACAAAATGTTTTGCTTTTCTAGCAGGACATGAAAGCTTTGCAGCAGCTGAGGGAGCAATAGGAATTGCAAAATCAGCTAATAAAGTTAGAAAAGAACCTCTAAGAGTTATATTAAATGGTCTTGGAAAAGATGCTGCACAAGTAATTTCAAGAATAAATGGTTTTACATATGTAAAAACAGATTTTGATTTCTTCACAGGAAAAGTAAATGTTGTTGAAGAAATAGCATATTCAGATGGAGAAAGAAGTCAAGTTAGATGTTATGGAGCAAATGATGTTAGAGAAGGTGTTGCAATAATGTGGCTTGAAGATGTTGATATTTCAATAACAGGAAATTCAACAAATCCAACAAGATTCCAACACCCAGTTGCAGGAACATATAAAAAAGAAAGAATTGAAGCAGGTAAAAAATATTTCTCAGTTGCTTCAGGTGGTGGAACAGGAAGAACATTACACCCAGATAACATGGCTGCTGGACCAGCTTCTTATGGCATGACAGATACAATGGGAAGAATGCACTCAGATGCACAATTTGCAGGAAGTTCATCTGTACCAGCTCACGTTGAAATGATGGGATTAATTGGTATGGGTAACAATCCAATGGTTGGAGCTTCAGTTGCAGTAGCAGTTGCTATTGAAGAAGCTATGAAATAATTTAAATATACGATGTGGGCAAATCAAAATATTATTTTGCCCACTTTTTTATATTAAAATAATTTGAATTAAAATTCTATTATAACTATTATAAAAAGGAAAAGTATTATTGTAAAAGTTAAAATAAATTTTAGAGGAAGGTTATGAAAAAATTAAACATAATAGCAGTTTATAATAAAGATAAAAGTAAAATACTAATGTGTGAGAGAAAAAAGGAACCATATAAAGGAAAAATAAATTTAGTTGGAGGAAAAGTAGAAAAAGATGAAACTGAAATTTCAGCTGCATATAGAGAATTAGAAGAAGAAACAGGAATAACTTCAAAAGATATTCATTTAACTTACGTAATGAATTTTCAATATAAAATTTTAGATATTGAATTAGAAGTTTTTACTGGAATACTTAAGAAAGACGTAAATTTAATAGAAGAAGTAAATAAACTTTTATGGATAAATAAAAATGAAAATTTTTATGATTTAGAGAAATTTGCTGGTGAAGGAAATATTTGGCATATAATTAAGCATATAGAAATTTATATGAATAACCTATAGATAAATAATTTTTAAAGGATGCAACGAATTTATTACTTGAATACTAATTAAAAATTTGAGAAATAATGACATGATAAATAAAAATGATTTATAAAGTGCAAAAGATTTATATTCTTTTGTGCTTTTTTCTAAAATACTATTGACTTAAAATAAATATAATATGATAATTGTTTAGTAAATAATTTAATTCAATAATTTGGAGGAATATAATGATTGAAATTAAAAATGTGTCAAAATCTTATGTAAAAGGAAAAAAATCTATAGATAATTTAAACTTAGAGATAAAGAATGGAGAAATTTTTGGATTTTTGGGACCTAATGGCGCTGGAAAAACAACTACTATAAGAATGATAACTGGAATTTTAGATGCAGATGAAGGAGAAATTTTAATAGATGGAAATAATATAAAGAAGAATCCATTAAAAGCTAAAAAAAGTTTTGGATTTGTACCAGATAGTCCAGATATGTTTTTAAAATTAAAAGGAATAGAATATTTAAATTTTATGGCAGACATATATGATATTGATGTACAAAGTAGAAAAAATAAAATTGAAGAATTAACAAAAAAATTTGAAATATATGAAAATTTAAATGAGCAAATTCAAAGTTATTCGCATGGTATGAGACAAAAAATAGTAATTTGCGGGGCATTACTTTCTGAACCTAAAAATTGGATATTAGATGAACCAATGACTGGTTTAGATCCTAAATCTTCTTTTGATTTAAAGGAAATGATGAGAATGCATGCTAAATCTGGAAAAACTGTGTTCTTTTCTACACATATTTTAGAAGTTGCAGAAAAATTATGTGATAGAGTTGGAATTATAAATAAAGGAAAATTAGTATTTGTAGGAACTTTTGAAGCACTTAAGGAAAAATTTAAGGAAAATGGTTCTTTAGAAGAATTATTCCTAGAAATTACAGAAAAAGGATAGAGGTGTTAAATTAATGAAAAAAATAATTGCGCTTACAAATGTATTTTTAAAAAGTTCTTTTTCAAATTATAATAGTAAAATGGGAATACAAACAGGAAGTAAAAAGAAATTACCTAAAGTACTATATTTTATGCTAATCTTATATTTAATTGCTATATTTGCTTTCTTAAGTTATAACCTGATAGATGGATTTATAAAAATACATCAAGAAAAAGTTTTTATTGGCATGATATTATTGGGGATAATTGGCTTTGCAGCTTTTCAATCAATTTTTTCTAGTATAAATTCATTATATTTTACAAAAGATAGTGAGTTTATTTTGCCACTTCCTTTAAAACCATATCAAATTATATCAGCAAGAACGATAGTACTTATTTTATTAGAATATATTATTGAATTTTTTATTGGGTTTGTACCATTAGTAATGTATGGATATCAAACAGGTTCAGGAATTTTATATTATATAACAATGCTTATAGCTTTAATATTAATTCCAATACTTCCGATTTTATTAGTATCCACAGTAATTATGATCATTATGAGTTTTGCTAGATTTGCTAAAAATAAGAATCGATTTCAAATTATAGCAACAATATTAGCTTTAATTTTAATTATTGCAATATCACTTGCTTCTGGTAGTATAAGTGGTGAAATGACAAATGAGCAGATGGCTCAAATGCTGATGAAAGCCAATGGAATGCTAGAACTTATAAAAGGATATTTTCCTAGTTTGGATTTTTTAGTAAATGCGTTAACTTCAGAAAATATATTTGTTGTAGCGATAGAAATTATAAAAACCTTTTTAATAACTGCAGTAGCTTTTGGAATATATTTATTTATTGCAAATAAAATTTATTTAAAAGGGCTAGTCGGAAATTTATTTAGCGGAAATAGTAGAAAAACTAAGATAAGATTAAAAGAAAATGATTATAAAAATAGTAAATTATATAAAACTTATATAGGAAAAGAATTTAAAATATTAGCAAGAAATCCAGTTTTTTTAATGCAATGTTTAGCTCCTGCAATTTTTATACCAATTATAATGATAGGAATTGTTTATTTACAAACAAATAGCATACAGAAAGAAGGATTTCAATTATTATTTAGTGTTATTAATGTAAATTCAATTCAAATAGCAAGTATAGTTCTTGGAATTATAGAATTTTTTACAATGTTTATCTATATTTCAATAACAGCAATTTCGAGAGATGGCTCAAATGCAGTTTTTATTAAATATATTCCTGTTTCTTTATATAAACAATATATTTATAAAATTGTGCCTAATATGATAATGAGTTTATTTTCAATAGTAATTACTTTAATAATAGCTCAAATAATATTAAAATTTAATATTAGTGTATTAATAGCAATTTTTGCTGTTTCTAGTTTAATGAGTTTATTTCAAAGTATGTTAATGATTATTATAGATTTAAAAAGACCAAAACTAGAATGGGATTCAGAATATGCTGTTGTAAAACAAAACTTTAATTTAATATTTCCAGCTATAGTTGGATTAATTAATATAGGAATATTAGTTTTAATATCTATACTTTTTAAAAATTTAAACATATATATTGGTTTAGGAAGTTTAATAATAATTTTTTCACTTGCAGCATGTTTTACAAATATATATTTATATAAAAATCAAAGAGAATTAGCAAATAAAATATTATAGTAAATAGTAAATGAAATTCAAATAGAAAATGTGAAATATGGAAAAGTTTATTTGTATATTCAGATAAAATATACAAATAAGCTATACAAAAATTTTATAAATAAAGAACAATTAAAATATTAATATTATAATTATTTGACAAATAAATTTTCATATGCTAACATATAAATAGATTAAATTTGGAGGTGTAAAATGTATATTAATTCTTTTAAAAATAACTAAATATGTGCAAAACTAGTTTAGGTTTAGTTTTTAAAGGATTATTATGCAATTTTAATATTTAAAGAGTTAAAAGATTTAATAGTTAGATTTATAAATTTAATTAATTTAATTAAAAATTTAAGATAAAAGTATTATGCACAATAACTAAATTTAAATTAGTCATTGTGCATTATTTTGTCTTATGAAGGAGGTAGTATGTTAGAGGTAAAAAATTTAACTATTAAAACTATTAAAAGTGAAAAAGAGATTATTAAAGACTTAAGTTTTAGTGTAAATAAAAATGATAAACTCGCAATAATTGGTGAAGAAGGAAATGGCAAATCAACTTTGTTAAAATGCATTTATAATCAAGATTTAATTCAAGATTATGCTTTTGTAACAGGAAAGATAATAAAAAATAATTTAAATATAGGTTATTTAGAACAGTTTTTAGAAAGTAACTGGGAAAATCAGATTGTAGAAGATTATTTTGTTAAAAAATCATCTAATTCAGAAATTGACTATGAAAAATATGCAGAAATCTATAAATTAAATGAAATTTTTGAGATGTTAAATTTAGATTATGATAAATTTAAAGATAAGTTAATTGGAAATTTAAGCGGTGGAGAAAAGGTAAAAATTCAAATAGCTAAAATATTATTAAATTCACCAGATTTACTTTTATTAGATGAACCAACAAATGATATTGACATAGAAACTTTGGAATGGTTAGAAAAATTTATATTAAATTCAAATCTACCTATTATTTTTATATCACATGATGAAGTTTTACTTGAAAAAGTGGCAAATGGAATTCTGCATTTAGAACAAATAAATAATAAAACCAGAGCCAAATATACCTTTGAACATATTGGATATAAAGAATATGTGGAAAGAAGAAATTATTTAATAGAGAAACAATATCAAATTTCAAAATATGAAAAAAGAGAACAAGAAAAACAGCTTAATAGAATAAATGATATATATAATAGTGTAAGGCATGATTTAGAAACTATAAGTAGACAAAATCCAGGGGGTGCAAGATTATTAAAAAAGAAGATGAAAAATGTTAAAGCTATGAAAAATAGAGTTCAAGATAAAGAGCTGGTAGAAGTACCTGATGTAGAAGAAAAAATTTTTGCAAAATTTCATAATGAGGATGAAATTCATAATTCAAAAATTGTTTTAGATTTATCTTTAGAAAAATTAGAGGTTCAAAATATTATTTTAAAAGAAAATATTCATATTAAGATTATAGGAAAAGAAAAAGTTTGTATTATAGGAAAAAATGGATCAGGAAAAACTACTTTAATAAAGAAAATTTATGATAATATGAAAAATCGAACAGATTTAAAAGTAGGATATATGCCTCAGAATTATGATGATTTATTAAATTCTGAAGATACGGTATTAGAGTTTCTAAGAAATGATTATACAAAAGAGGAAGAAACAAATATTAGAACATATTTATTTTCGATGAAATTTACAGATGACGAAATAAAATCATCTGTAATAGATTTAAGTGGAGGTCAAAAAGCCAAACTTTTTATTGTTAAATTAATTTTAGAAAAAGCAAATGTTTTAATTTTAGATGAACCAACAAGAAATTTAAGCCCTCTTTCAAATCCAGTAATAAGAAATTTACTTAAAAATTTTGAAGGCACTATTATAAGTGTTTCACATGACAGAAAATTTATAGAAGAGGTATGTACAAGAGTGATAGAGTTTTAAAAACTTTTATAACTTAATAGAGTAATTATTTTTTATAATTTAAAATTGTGTTATAATATTTTAGTAAAATAAATGTTAGAATAAAATTGATTAATATAAGGTAGGAAAATAAGAGATGAATTTAAAAATTAGGGAAATTCAAGAAAAAGATAATACACAAATAGAAAAAATTATAAGAAATTGTTTAATAGAATTTGGAGGGAATAGGGAAGGACTAGCTTGGGCCGATCCTTGTCTTAACAAGTTATCAGAGGAGTATAAAACAGAAGGAAATAAATATTGGGTAATTGTAGATGAAAAAGACAATGTTTTAGGTGGATGTGGAATTGGAGAAAGAGAAATTGAAAGAGTTTGCGAGCTTCAGAAAATGTATTGTGTTCAAGAAATAAGGGGAACAGGAATAGCTAAAAGACTTATGAATATTGCTTTAGAATATGCTAAAAAATATTATGATACTTGCTATATAGAAACATTAAGTAATATGTAATTAAGCTAATAATACATTTTAATAAAAGGAGTTAATATGGATAGATTAGAAAGATTTGAAAAAGCACTTACTGAAATAGTTGAAGGATATGAAAAAATAGGGAATGAACTTGAAATCTTAAGAAATGAAGGAAAAATGAAAACAACAAAATTTAGAGAATTATTAGGAAAAAAATTGGTTTATAGTATGATAATTACTATTTTTAAAAGATATGATTTAATAGATAAGAATTAGAAAATACAAAATATTTTATTTTTATAAAAATATTAAATTTTGATATTGCATTTTAGATGATATATTGATATTATTATTAAGGGAATAAAAATGAATTTCAAAAATGCCATATATTTAAAATTAAGTAAATATCTACAAAGTCTGAAATATAGGAGTATTTGTATAAATTTAAATAAAAAATATAGGCTAAGACCATATTTAAAAATAGAATATATAAAAAAAGTAGAATATAACTTTTAGAAAATAATTTCTAAGAGTTATATTCTTTTAATTTGTCTTTAAAGTTTAAATAAAATTTTAAATTTTTATTTAAGTTAAGATAGCAATAGGATTTTGTGAATCACTAAAATAACTTGGTTTACAATAATGGATGACAGCACAGTTCTTAAATGATAAAATTATGTAGCAATCAGAGTTGATTGTAGGTTACACGAAATCCAAATAATACTTTAGGAGGTAATGTGGATGAATCAAATTAACCTTAACACAGGATGTATGGGAAGGATATCTATGGGTATCAAAACACCTATCATCCGAACAGGAGACGATTTAACTAAAATTGTTATCGACTCCTGCTTAGCAGCTGTGGGACAGTTTCATGAGAAAGCAGTGATTGGAGTTACTGAAGCAGTACTTGCAATTTCACAGGGAAACTATGCAAAACCTGAAGATATTCAGGCTGAAATTGCAAGACTATACCCTGGTGAAAGAGAACTTACTCTTCTTTTTCCAATTCAAAGCAGAAACCGTTTCATGAATATTCCGAAAGCTATTGCAGAGATGCCACAGATTGAGAAAATTTATGTAGCGTTATCATATCCCTGTGATGAAGTAGGAAATCGTTTAGTTTCTGAAGAGGCTCTTTTGGAAGCTGGAGTAGAACCTTATGGGGATGCTTTTACTTCTGAAGAGTTTTACGCACGATTCGGCAAGCCGGTACATCCATTTACAGGAAAAGATTATATTGAGGAATTTGAAAAAGCTTGCAATGGCAAGGCAGAAGTAATCCTTGTAAATGATCTTAAAATGGCAAACTTCTGTAAGAATGTGCTTGTTTGTACTATCAGAGAAGAGGCAAGAACTTTACAGAAAAAACTCATGAAAGAATATGGCGCCGAGAGAGTTTATGACTTGACTGATATTTTATCAGAATCAGTAGATGGTTCTGGGTTTAGCGAGTATGGACTTCTTGGTAGCAATATGATGGGTGACGGAGTAATCAAATTGATGCCTTTGGGAGCTCAGCAGTTTGTAGAGAATCTTCAGAAAAAAATCAAAGATGATTACGGCACAAATGTTGAAGTTTTTGTCTATGGAGATGGAGCATTTAAAGACCCTGTGGGAGGAATCTGGGAACTTGCAGATCCAGTTAGTTGTCTTGGAGCAACAGCAGGGCTTGGAGGAACACCTAAAGAGGTTAAAGCCAAGTATATTGCAAGTCAGCATCCTGATGCAACTCCTGAAGAACTTGCCAATATCATTGCCGAAGAGAAAAAGAAAAGAATGCAATCTGATGATGTTACAGATGAAATGTCACTTGGAACAACACCTCGTCAGATTACAGATCTTATTGCTTCTCTTGCAGACCTTACCACAGGTAGCGGTGATGAGTGCACACCAGTTGTGTACGTTTTAGGTTATTTGAAGTAATTCAGATGTAAAACTTTGCGCTTGTGAAGTTTTAAAAAAATGGGAATGTGTGAAAGCACATTCCCATTTTCTTATAGTTACAACATAAAATTAGATTATAATATAGAATAATAATATAATAATATATATAAAGATTGAAACTAAAATTAAAATAAAAGTTAAAAGCGTAAATTAAAATGAAATGATAATATAAAGTAATAAACTACAAAGTAATAAAAATAATTAATTAAATAATAAGAATATTGATGATTTAAATAAAATAATATGATATAATGCTTTAAAATAAAAATTGGAGGAAAATTTGGAAAGACTAGATAAAATTATAGCTTCTCAAGGTAGATATTCAAGAAAAGAAGTAAAAAAATTAGTGTCTGCTGGAAGAATAAGTATTAATGGGAAAAAGATTAATAAGTCAGATACAAAAATTGATATTGATAATACAAAAATTGAAATAGATGGAACAGAAATTAAAATTAAAAATAAAATTTATTTAATTTTAAATAAACCTAAAGGATATGTTTCTTCAACAGAGGACAAAAGGGATAAAACTGTTTTGGATTTAGTGCCAGAAAGTTTATTTCATAAAGACTTATTTCCGGCTGGAAGATTAGATAAAGATACTACTGGCTTAATGATAATTACAAATGATGGAAATTTTGCACATGACATATTATCTCCAAAGAAACATGTTAAAAAAACTTATAAAGTTGAAATAGATATTAAGATGACAGAAAAGATGATAGAAGCTTTTAAAAAAGGAGTAGTGTTAAAAGATGGTATTTGCAAGCCAAGCATGTTAAAGATTTTAGACGAAAAAATTGGTATTGTAACTTTAACAGAAGGCAGATATCATCAAATTAAAAGAATGTTTGCCTGTTTTGGAGCAAAAGTTATAAATCTTCATAGGATTTGTATGGGAAATTTATTATTACCTAAAGATTTAAAACCAGGTGAATGTAGAGAATTAACAAAAGAAGAAATAGATAAACTACAAGAAAAATATTAAGGAGTTATGTTAAAATGAATTTAAGTGACAGAGTATTGAAAGAATTATATGAAAAAGTAAAAAAAGAAAATCCAGATATGTCTTTAGATGAATTATTACAAGAGGCATTTAAAACTGTAAAAACTTCAGATATAGATTCTTTTGAAGACTTTAGAGTACGAATTTTAAAAGCAAATAATATTAACGAATATGACTTTTATACTAAAAATGTAAATCCAGAACTTAAAAAATATATTGAAAGGAACATTTTTCCTGAATATGAAAAAAACGATCAAGGTCATGGAATATTACATATTAGAGAAGTAATAAGGAGAGGTTTTGATTTAAATAGCACATTAAAATTAGGTTTAGATGAAAATATGATTTATGCGATAACTGCTTGCCATGATGTTGGAAAATATATAGATCATGAAAATCATAATTTGATTGCTGCAAAAATTTTTATAGAAAACGAAGATATGAAAAAATTTTTTACAGATGAGCAAAGAAATATTATAAAAGAAGCAATAGAAGATCATCGTTCTTCTTTAGAAGATGTTCCAAGAAGTATATATGGAAAATTAGTTTCATCAGCTGATAGAAATACTAGAATAGAAATTGTTTTTATAAGAAGTTTTTTTGTTGGAAAGTGGAGAACTCCAGACGAAAATGTTGAAGATTTTTTAGATTTTACTTTTAAAAGATTAACTAAAAGATATAGTAAAGAAAAACCGGAAAATATGTTTTTGGAGGATGAAACTTATAAAACTTTTTTAAAAGATATGAGAAATTTATTAAAGAATGAAGTAAGATTTAAAAATAGATATTGTGAAGTAAATCATATTAAATCAAGAAAAAATAAATTATCTGACGAAAAAGGAGAAACAAGTTATATAGCAGGAAATTCTGATTATAATATGTCTAGATAAAAGAGAGGAATAGTTTTATGAATATAAGTATAAAATCATTAATAATAATTTTATTAATATTAGTTATTATAATAACAATATGGTTTTATAAAAATTCTGAAGAAAAGAATTCAAAAGAAGCCATAGCGAGTAACAATGTAAATCAAAATAGTCAAGAATTTGAAAATATAGTAAATAATTCAGTTAATAATGTACAAAATGAGAATATTGAAAATACAGTTTTAGAAGATAATAATATAGAAACTCAAAATAGTGTAAATAATAATTTAACGTCTGAAAAAGATTTTGAGCTTGAGGCAGATGAAAGTTTTGATTTAGAAAAATTAAAAAGCTATAAATTACCAATAATTTTAGATTTTGGCGCTGATTATTGTGCACCATGTAGAGAAATGAAACCAATCTTAAAAAAATTAAATGAAGAATTAAGAGGAAAAGCAATAATAAAGGTTTGTGATGTTATGGAATATCCAGAATTATGTGAAGGATATGATGTTAGTTTAATTCCTACACAAATTTTCATTAATAGTGATGGAACAGCTTTTACTCCCAAAAATTATGGAGAGTTAGGACTTAATTTAGTTAAAGATAAAAATGGAAAACACATATATACATCACATGTGGGTTATTTATCAGAAGAAGACCTTAAGAATATAATTAAGGAGATGAAATAAATGGAACAATTATTACAAAATATGTCAGAAATTATAAACAATAATTTCTGGATAGCACCAATTATTTCATTTTTAGCTGGTGTTTTTACTTCTATAACACCATGTTCTTTGTCTAGCTTACCACTTGTTATTGGAGTTGTAGGAGGAGTAGATACCAAGGACACAAAAAAGGCTTTTAAAATTTCTTTAGTTTTTGCTCTAGGAATGGCTATAACTTTTACAATTTTAGGAGCAATGGCAGGAATTTTAGGAAAATTAATGTTATTTGCAAATAATTGGTGGTATATAGTGCTTGGAATAATTATGGTTATGATGTCTTTACAAATGTTTGAAATTATTACTTTTATAAAACCTATCAACTTACAGGCAAATAATAGTAAGAAAGGATATTTGGGTGCTTTATTTGCTGGAATTTTAGGCGGGATTTTTTCTTCGCCTTGTTCGACTCCTGTTTTAGTTGTACTACTTGCTTTAGTGGCTAATACAGCAAATATGTTTCTAGGAATATTTTTATTATTATTATATTCATTAGGAAATAGCATTTTAACAGTAATTGCAGGAACATCAGTTGGAACTTTAAAGAAAATAATTAAAAGTAATAAGTATGGAAAAATAAGTAATATTTTGAAATATAGTATTGGTTTAATAATTTTAATTATAGGATTTTATATGTTTTATTTAGGATTTTAGGAGGTAAATATGGAAGCTGATAAAAATATATTTGAAAAAGAGGTAAAAAATAATGAAAATGTATTGGTTGATTTTTATGCAACTTGGTGTCCACCTTGTAAAGCTTTGTCACCAATAGTTGAAGAAATAGAGAAAGAAAATGCTGATATAAAATTCTTAAAAATCAATGTTGATGATGAACAAGAACTTGCAATAGAATATGGAATTATGAGCGTTCCAACACTTGTTTTTATAAAAAATGGAGAACCAGTTGATAAAAGTGTGGGACTAATTAGTAAAAAAGAGTTACAAGCTTTTTTAAATAAAAATAAATAGGAGTATAGGATGAGCATAGGATTAGTTCTAGAAGGTGGAGCAATGAGAGGAATGTATACTGCAGGAGTTTTAGACGTATTTTTAGATAATAATATAAAAATTGATGGTATTGTTGCAGTATCAGCAGGAGCTTTGTTTGGAATAAATTATTTATCAAAACAAAGAGGGCGAGCTATAAATTATAATAAAAAATATGCAAAAGATAAAAGATATATGGGGCTTAGTTCACTTATAAAAACTGGAAATATAATAAATAAAGATTTTTCTTTTTATGAACTTCCACAAAAATTAGATGTATTTGATGGAGAAACTTATAAAAAGTCTAACACAAAATTTTATGCAACGATAACAAATGTAGAAACTGGAAAGCCAGAATATGTAGAAATAAAAGATGCTTTTGCTCAAATAGAAACTTTAAGAGCAAGTTCTGCAATGCCTTTTGTTTCTAAAATAGTTGAACTAGAAACAGGAAAATATTTAGATGGAGGAATAACAGATAGCATACCAATAAAAAAATGTGAAAAATTAGGATATGATAAAATAATTGTTGTATTAACAAGACCAATAGAATATAGAAAAAAGAAAAAGAATGAATTATTAGCTAAATTATATTATAGAAGATATCCAAAACTTATAAAAGCAATAAATACTAGATATAAAAATTACAATAATACAGTAGAAAAAATTATAGATATGGAAAATAAGAAAGAGATTTTTGTAATAAGACCTTCTAAAACTTTACATATAAAAAGAATAGAGAGAGATCCAGAAAAATTGCAAGAGATGTATGACTTAGGCATTAAAGACACTTTAGAAAAAATGAAAGAATTAAAATATTATTTAGTATCTTAAAACTATAATGATATGAGTTATAAATAATATCAAATATATATTGAAAAATTAGAGTTTACAAATATAAATTAAATTATAAATTTTAGAAATAATATGAGGTAAAAATATGGAAAGTGAAAAAAAAGATTTAAGAAATCTACTAAAAGTAATAATAATTGCAATAATTATTTACTGGGGAATAAATAATTTTGGTATAATAGGAACTGTTTTTGGAAAAATAATTGAAATAGTTTTCCCATTTATCTTAGGTGGGGCTTTAGCTTTTATATTAAATATCCCAATGACTTTTTTTGAAAACAAATTGTCGAAAATAAAAAACAAAAAAAGAAAATCACTTATAAATAAAAATTTAATAAGATTTATTTCCTTAATTTTAGCAATTATTGTTATTACTTTTATATTATATTTAATAATTAATTTAATAGTTCCAGAATTAATAGATATAATAAAATTGTTAGTTAGCAATATACCTTATTATGCTGAAGAAATAAATAAATTTATAAATAGTAATACAGAAAACATTCAAGAAATAGATTCTTTAATATCTGGTATGAATTTTGATACAGATAGTATAAAAAATGAATTAATGGAAATCCTTTCTAGTGTATTAAGTTCTTCTGTTTCATTAGTTATGGGTGTGGTAGGTTTAATTACAAATTTGATTATTGCAATAATATTTGCAATATATATTTTAACAAGTAAAGAAAAACTAAAGAATCAAGTACTTAGAATAATAAAAGCTTATTGTAAAAAGGAAAAAGCAATTAAAATTATTGAAGTTGGAAGAATAACTAATAAAACTTTTAAAAACTTTTTAACAGTACAAGCATTAGAAGCTACTATATTAGGAAGCTTATGTATAATCGGTATGTTAATTTTAAAAATTCCTTATGCTGTACCAATAGGAGTTTTAGTTGGGGTAACTGCTTTAATTCCTGTGGTTGGAGCGTTTATAGGAATTATAATTGGTGCAATTTTAATATTATCTGCTGAGCCAATTAAAGTAATAACTTTCATAATATTTGTTTTAATATTGCAACAAGTTGAAGGAAATGTAATATATCCAAGGGTAGTAGGTGGATCTGTTGGTTTACCAGGAATGTGGGTTTTAGTAGCAGTTACTGTTGGTGGAAGTTTATTTGGTATATTAGGAATGCTTTTAGGTGTACCAGTGTTTTCAGTAATATATTCTATGATAAAAAAAGATACAGAAAAAAGATTAAACAATACAAATTCATAGCATAGAAACTAATGGTTAAGTAAATATAAGATAGACTTTACATAATAGAAATTAAAAGAATTTTTATATTATACAAAATTTGACTATGTAATTTTATAGGAGGAAAGATGAGCGAAAAAGAAAAAATGATTTCAGGAGAATTATATGATGCAAACTATAATAAAGAATTAGAAAATGAAAGATTAGAAGCAAAAGATTTATGTTATGAGTATAATAACTTAAAACCATCTGATATTGGAAATAGAGAAAAATTAATAAAAAAACTTTTAGGCAGTACAGGAGAGGGATTCAGAATTGAACAACCTTTTATTTGTGATTATGGTTATAACATAGAGATTGGTAAAAATTTTTATTCAAATCATAATTTAGTAATATTAGATGCTAATAAGGTGAAATTTGGAGATAATGTATTTATAGCACCTAACTGTGGTTTTTATACTGCTGGACATCCAATAGATGTAGAAAAAAGAAATAAAGGCTTGGAATATGCAAAACCAATAGAAGTTGGTAATAATGTCTGGATAGGTGGCAATGTTGTAGTACTTCCTGGAGTTAAAATTGGTGATAATGTAGTTATAGGTGCAGGTAGTATAGTAACAAAAGATATACCTTCAAATGTTGTTGCTTATGGAAATCCTTGTAGACCAGTAAAACATATTTAATATTAAAACAATTTATATATTACTATTTTGTGAGTATATAAATTGTTTTTTTATGATATAATTATTAAGGTGATATTATGGATAGAATTTTAATTGTAGAAGATGATGAAAAAATAAGAAAAGAATTGAATATATTTTTAAGTAATAATGGATATGAAGTTAAGTTTTTAGAAAAATTTTTGAATCCAGTTGATGATATTATAAAGATAAAAACAGATTTAATATTATTAGATATAAACTTACCAAATGTTGATGGAGAATTTATACTAAGAGAACTAAGAAAAGTATCTGATGTACCTGTTATTATGGTTACAAGTAGAGACAATGAACTTGATGAAATTTTAAGTATGAATTATGGTGCAGATGATTATGTTACAAAGCCTTTTAATATACATATTTTACTTGCAAAAATTTCTGCAATTTTAAAAAGAACTAAAAGAATAAATTATGAGCAAAACAAAATAAACTGTGGTGATTTTATTTTAGATATATCAAAAGGAATAATAGAAAAAGATAATTTAAAAGTAGAACTTACTAAAAATGAAATGAAAATTTTACATTATTTAGTAAGAAAAAAAGGTGAAATTATTTCAAGAGAAGAGATAATGGAATACCTTTGGGATAGTGAAAGTTTTATTGATGATAATACTTTAACTGTTAATATAACAAGATTAAGAAATAAATTAGAAAATTTAGGTCTAAAAGATATAGTAGCAACTAAAAGAGGACAAGGATATATATTAAAATAGAGGTAAATATGAGTTTTAAAGAATTTTTTAAACAGAAAATAATAGGATTTTCTTTGCTAATTTTTGCGTTACTAACGATAGAAATATTTCTAATGATATATAATTTTAAATTTTTTATTAAATTATATATACTAATCATTATTTTAATAGTTTATTTTATAGGTATATTTATAGAATACTTTTCAAAAAAGAGATTTTATGAAAAGTTGAATAATTTATTAGAAGAACTAGAAGAAAAGTATTTGATTACAGAAATTATAAAGGCACCAGATTTTGTTGAAGGAAAATTATTAAAAGAAGTATTAGATGAAGTAGATAAATCAATGCTTGAAAATGTAAATAAATACAAATATTTGCAAGAAGAGTATAAGGAGTATATAGAATTATGGATACATGAAATAAAATTACCTATAACTACTAGTAAAATGATTATTGAAAATAATAAAAATGAAGTAACTAAGAGTATAGATGAAGAATTAAATAAAATTGAAAATTATATAGAACAAGCTCTTTTTTATGCAAGAAGTACTAATGTTGAGAAAGATTATTTTATTAAGAAAAATAATTTGAGAGAAATAGTAAATGAATGCATTAAGAAAAATAAAAATATTTTAATTCAGGAAAAAGCAATTATTGATTTACATAATTTAGATTTTTATATTGAAACAGACAGTAAGTGGATTATTTTTATTTTAAATCAGGTTGTACAAAATAGTATAAAGTATAAAAAACAAGATAAACAATTAAAACTAGAAATATATGCCCAGAAAGGAAAAGAAAATATTAGTTTATATATAAATGATAATGGTATTGGAATAAAAAGTGGTGAACTTGAAAAAGTTTTTGAAAAAGGTTTTACAGGAACAAATGGTAGATATTCTAATAAAAAATCTACAGGAATTGGTTTATATTTATGCAAGAAATTATGTGATAAATTAGGGATTGCAATAAACATAAATTCAGTAGAAAATGAAGGAACAGAAATTAATCTTGTATTTCCTAAAGCTACTTATACAGACATACTATAGATTTGAAAATATATAATTTCTTTTATAAATATATACTTATTTAAAAAATAAGTATATAAATTTAAATATCTTTATGTATTTAATTTAGGGGGAAAAATGAAAAAATCAAAAGATATTTTTATTATAAAATTAATAGTAGTTATTATTATTTTTATAATAACTTTTTTAAGCATATATTTTTTGATAAATAATGTTATAGAAAATAATAACAAAATTTTTTCAAAAGAAAATATTGAAAAGAAAAATATTGTAAAAGCTAATATTAGTAAAGAGAATATAATTAATGAAAAAAATGTTATACCAACTAACGAAAATTTAAAAGAATTAGATAGTAAAATTGCAGATAATCTTATGATTAATACTTTTGATGAGATTATTAGTAAAAAAATTAAAATTGATGACTGGAGATTAATACTAGTTAATTTTGAAAATGATATGCCAGAAAATTTTACAGTAAATTTAGCAAGTATTGATGAATATAGAGCTGTTGATTCCAGAATAATAGTAGAACTTATGCAAATGTTAAAAGCAATGAAAGCTGATGGTGCATCAAAAATATGGATTCAATCAGCTTATAGGAGTATAGATCATCAAAAAGAATTATATGATAATAGAGTAAAGGAATATTTAGCTCAAGGTAAGTCTAGAGAAGAGGCAGAGACTTTGACAGAGCAAACTATAAATAAACCCCAATCTAGTGAACACAATTTAGGACTAGCAGTAGATTTTAATTATGTAGATTATAATTTTGAAAAAACTGCAGAATATACTTGGCTTTTAGAAAATGCTAGAAATTATGGCTTTATTTTAAGATATCCACGAGAAAAAGAAGATATAACCAAAGTTGATTTTGAACCTTGGCATTGGAGATATGTTGGAGCAGAACACGCTAAGAAAATTACTGAATTGGACATGTGTTTAGAAGAGTACATAGAATATTTAATTGATAATCAATTTTAATAGGAGATATTATTTTATGAATTATATTATATTTGTTATATTATATTTGATTTTAGCTGTTATATTTGATCAAAGTTATAGAATAGTTGCAAAATCTTTAACTAAATCAGGACCATTAACTGTGATTTTAGAATTGATTGGAGCTGGCTCAATTTTACTATTATCACCATTTTTTAAAATTACATTTCCAACAGATATACGAGTTTACATATTGCTTGGTTTATCTATAATTTTTTACACAATAGTAGATAGATTAAATACAATAGTTAGAAGTGGAATGGAAGCTTCTACTTTTAGTGTTATTAGACAACTTTCAACAGCATTTATGATTTTTGCAGGTTTTATATTTTTTAAGGAACCTTTTATAATTAGTAAATTTGTAGGTGCAATCTTAATTATTTTGAGTAATATTTTAGTATTTTACAAAAAAGGTACTGTAAAAATAGATAAATACGTTGTTTTAGGAATGCTAGCAAATTTATTTTTTACTATAGCTCTATTTTTAGATGTTAATATATCAAATAATTTTAATTTAGCTTTTTATGTGGCAATAACTTTAGGTATTCCTAGTATATTGATCTTTATTTTTGAAAAAATAAAGATTTCTGATTTAAAAACAGAATTTAGAAATGGAAATAAAAAAATGATGATCATAACAGCAATTTCTTGGTCTACTTCAATAATGGCAACTTTAAAGGCTTATGAGTTAGGTCCTGCAAGTGTTGTAGCTCCACTTTGTGCGTTGGCAGTTATATTAAATGTTTTATTTGGCTATATATTTTTAAAAGAGAGAAAAGATGTAAAGAAAAAAGTATTAGCTTCTTTATTTATAATTTTAGGAGTTTTATTAATACAAATATAACCGGTTAATTTAAAAAATTTAATATACTTATTATTTAATTCTTAAAAACAACTGAAAGGATGTATGAACAATATAATTGTTGATTATTAAGTATTAAAATTAATAAAAGGAGGAAAAAATGAGAGAATTAAAAGATTATATTAGGAGTATAAAAGATTTTCCTAAAGATGGAATAATTTTTAGGGATGTAACGAGTATGCTCCAGGAACCAGAAGGATTACAGCTATCAATAAAAGAAATCCAAAAGGGTTTAGAAAATTTAGATTTTAATATAGTAGTTTCTCCAGAATCAAGAGGTTTTATATTTGGTATGCCTATAGCATATAATATGGAAAAAGCTTTTGTTCCTGTAAGAAAAAAGGGAAAACTACCTTTTAAAACAATAGAAGAAAGTTATGATCTAGAATATGGAAAGGCTATCTTGCAAATACATGCGGATTCTATAAAACCAGGAGATAAAGTTGTAATAATTGATGATTTAATGGCAACAGGAGGAACCATAGAGGCAATAATAAAATTAGTAAAAAGACTAGGTGGAGAAGTTATAAAAATTTGTTGCTTGATAGAACTACCAGAGTTAAAAGCAAGAGAAAAATTAAAAGAATATGATATATATTCTGTAATAAGTTTTGAAGGAAAATAAAGGAGATAATTTATGATAGGTATTATAGCAGCTGAAGAAAAAGAAATGATAGCAATAAAAGATAATATGACTAATATTTTAGAAGAAGAAATATTTGAATTAAAATTTATAAAGGGAAACATTGAAAATCAACTATGTGTTTTAGTAGAATGTGGTGTAGGAAAAGTGAATGCAGCAAGAACTACTCAAATAATGATTGATAAGTTTAATCCTAGTTATGTTATAAATGTTGGAACAGCTGGAGGATTAACAAACGAATTAAAAGTTAAAGATATAGTGATAGGTAAAGATTTAGTTCAACATGATTTTGATATAACAGGAGTTGGAAATTATGAAAAAGGTGAAATTGCAAGAACTGGAAAATTTTTTAAGTCTGATGAGAATTTAGTAAAACTTTGTAAAAATACTATGGAAGAGTATAAAAATAGAGACTTTAACATAAAAATAGGAAGAATAGTAACAGGTGATTGGTTTGCTTCAAATCTAGAAAAATCACTTAAAATTCAGAAAGAATTTAATGCGGATTGTATTGAAATGGAAGGAGCAGCAATAGCTCAAGTTTGTACTTTAGATAAAATACCATTTTTAGTTATAAGAGGAATTTCTGATACTCCAAATGGAAATAATGAAATAGATTTCCATACATATATTGAAGAAGTTTCAAAAAGAGTTGGAGAAATTCTAAAATTGCTAATCAAAAAAATTTAACATAAAAAAATGTATATAATTTTGTATAGTTTTTATATAATAAAAAATCAAAAGATTTTCCTATTACATAAAATAAATTTATTTTAGAATAATTTGATTGTTTTTTATTTTAGGTTGTGATAGTATAAATAAGAATAAAAAATAAAGGAGGATTTTTTTATGGAATTATTATTAAAAAAATGTAAATCTTGTGGAGCAACAATAAAAGTACTAAAAGATTGTAATTGTAATGGATGTGGAATAGTTTGTTGTAATGAGCCAATGGAAGTTATAGCACCAAATTCAGTAGATGCGGCTGTTGAAAAACATGTTCCAGTTTATGAAATAAAAGATGGAAAAATTTATGTAACAGTAAATCATGTAATGGAAGAAGAACATTATATTGAATGGATCAGTATGGTAAGTGATGAAAAAGAATGTACAAAATATTTTAAACCAGGAGAAGAAGCAAAAACTTATTTCGAATATATTCCTGGTTCTACAATATATGCATATTGTAATAAACATGAATTATGGAAAAAGGATGTTGAATAGAATTTTTTATTGTTCAGAAAGAGATTAATAGCAGTGAAAAAGAATAAAACAAGTATAGAAAAAAAGAAAATAATAGAAAATAAATCTATGCAAATATTAAGATTCTTAAATCTTAGTAAAAAAAATTCAAATATAATAGAACAATTGGAAATAATTTTAAAAATATATAAATATGTTGTTCAAAATATTCATCCAGAATCCAAATATGAACAAAGTAATATCTCAAATACAAAGGAAGAAGAATATTTGCATAATTTATATATAGGACTGATTGATAATCCTGGACTTAGTGTAACAAATTCAATACTATTTAAACATTTATTATATATGAAAGGATTTGAATCTTATATTATTCTATCAAAATCTAGATCAGGCTCTCTGCATATATCTAATTTAGTAAAAGTAGGAAAAGAATTTTTTTATTTTGATACTACATTAGAAAGAAGTATTTTTGAAGAACAGGCAATAAATGAAGATGATATGTTATTTTGCTGTGCTGCACTTGGCAAAGAAGAATATAGCAAGTTTTATAAGCCATTTCAAATTTTATCAAATAATTTTAAGAAAAATTCTATGAAAATAATGCCAGAAAACATATCTGAAGAGTCTATGCCAAGACATTTAATAGAAAGTATTGTAAAAATAATACCTAATGAAACTACAGAAAACAATCCTTATTTTAATAAATGTGCTGAAGAATAAAGAATAAATATTTTTGGATTTACTAACAAAATTAGTCAAAATGATAAAAGAGGAAAATAATGCTAAGATTAGAAAATATAAAAATTTATGAAGATTTAACAGAAAAAGAAATTTTAGAAAAAGCTTGTTTAAAATATAAATTAGATTTTAATAAAGTTATTAAATATAATATTTTTAAAAAATCTATTGATGCAAGAAATAAAAATAACATATTTTATAATTATACAATTGATATAGAATATAATGGAAAAAATAGAAATATAAAACTTGTAGATGAAGAAGATTTTAAATTAAATATAAATTGTAAAAGAAGTAGTTCTAGCAGACCTGTTATTGTAGGAGCAGGTCCTGCAGGACTTTTTTGTGCTTTAATATTGGTGCAAAATGGAATAAAACCAATTATTATAGAACAAGGTAAAAAGGTAGAAGAGAGAAAAAAAGATGTAGATAATTTTATGAAAACAGGAATTTTAAACTTAAATTCAAATGTGCAATTTGGAGAAGGTGGAGCAGGAACTTTTTCAGATGGAAAACTTACTACGGGTGTGAATAATCCTATTGGGAGAGTAGTTTTAAAAGAGTTTGTAAATTTTGGAGCTCCAAAACAAATAATGTATATTAACAAACCACATATTGGGACAGATAATTTAATAAATATAATTTCAAATATGAGAAACTACATAATTAAAATGGGAGGAGAATTCTTTTTTGAAGAAAAATTTATAGATTTTGAAATAGAAAATAAAAAATTAGTTTCAATTTTATCTAAAAAAAATTGTACTAAAAAAGAAGAGTATAGAAAAATAGAAACAGATACATTGGTTTTAGCAATAGGACATAGTGCAAGAGATACTTTTGAAAAAATTTATGAAAAAGGATTAAACATAGAAAAAAAGAATTTCTCTGTTGGAGTTAGAATAGAACATAAACAAGAAATGATTAATAAATCTCAATATGGAGAAAATACAAAATTAAGATTGCCACCTGCAGAATATAAATTAGCATATCATGGAGAAAAACGTTCATGTTATACTTTTTGTATGTGTCCAGGTGGAGTAGTTATGGCATCTTCAAGCGGAGAAAATGAAATTGTTACAAATGGAATGAGTACATTTGCAAGAGATGGCGAAAATGCGAATAGTGCTGTACTTGTAAATATAACACCAGAAGATTTTGAAGGTAATTCACCACTTGAGGGAATATATTTTCAAAAAGAATTAGAAAAGAAGGCATTTATCTTAGGAGGAAGCAATTTTTATGCACCAATTCAAAAGTTTGGTGACTTTTTAGAAAATAGAAAAACAGAAAAATTAGGAAAAGTAAAGCCAACTTATAAACCAGGAGTCACATTTGCTAATTTGCAAGAAATTTTACCACAATATGTAACAGAAACTTTAAAAGAAGGAATACTTGATTTTGATAAAAAGATAAAAGGTTTTGCAGATGAAGATAGTATTCTAACAGGAGTTGAAACAAGAACTTCATCACCAGTAAGAATTGTAAGAGATGAAACTTTACAGTCAAATATTAAGGGAATATATCCTTGTGGTGAAGGAGCAGGATATGCTGGAGGAATAACAACAGCTGCAATGGATGGAATAAAATGTGCAATAAAGATATTAGAATCAAATTAATTTTTATATTAATATAATGAAAGGAGAATATATCATATAAGAAATATGGAAGAAAAATTTGATATTTTACTAGAAAATGGTGAATTTTCTGGAAAAGTAGAAACTAGATCCAAATGCCATAAATTAGGATTGTGGCATAAAGCGGTAGCTTTATTTATAATTAATTCCAAAAATGAGGTTTTATTACAAAAAAGAAGTGCAAGTAAAAAAATGTGGCCTAATTTATGGGATATTTCTGCTGGCGGACATGTGCTAGCAGGAGAATTTGGATTTGAAGCCATAATAAGAGAAATTAAAGAAGAATTAGGTTCGAATATAACTAAAGATGATATATTGTTTTTAGGAGCTTCGACTTCACAAAATATAAAAGGGGAAATAATAAATAAACATTTTAATGAGTATTATATTGTAAATAAGGATATAGATATATCAAAATTAATTTTGCAAGAAGAAGAGGTTTCTGAAGTAAAATGGTTTGAAAAAGATGAAGTTATAAGAAGAATTAATGATAATTATGATGGAATAACAGATAAAGAAGGATGCTGGGAATATTTAAAAAAATATTATGAATGGATAGATAAAAAATAATATTTCAACATAAATATAATTTACATAAAAAACTTGACTTAAAATAAGAAAGAAGTTAAAATAAAAAATAGAGTAAATTGGATAGTCGCTGGTAAAAATCGAAAGGTTTTACGAGAGGAAAGTCCGGGCTCCATAGAGCAATGATACTTGATAACGTCAAGCGAGGGCAACCTTAGGGAAAGTGCAACAGAAAATAACAACTATTTTTATAGTTCAGGTGAAAAGGTGAGGTAAAAGCTCACCAGCAGTATAGTGATATATTGGCTGTGTAAACCCTATCTGGAGCAACACCTTGAAGAGAAAGTTAAGACTGCTCGTCATTTTCTCAATTTGTGTGGCTTGAAATATATAGCAATATATATTCTAGATAAATGACTATCCACGACAGAACCCGGCTTATAGATTTACTCTAAGAGGAGAGTGCTTAGCACTCTCTTATTTTTTGTAAAATTTTATAAAATTACATATATTTATATATAATATAATATTTTATAATATTATATTAATTAACTTGATGTTGCCAATTTTGAACATAGGCTGACATAACTGTTGACTCAAATAACAATAAATGTTATAATAATATTTGGAAACAACGTGACTGATCACATATTAGGAGGAAATGCCGTATGAGAACGGTAAAACAATCATTAATGGCGTTACTTAACGCTGATGGAAAAGCAGAGCAGACATGTCTTATGGCAGAAAACATTACACAGAAAGAATGGAATGTTTTGGACAAAATTGAAATAAGGGAGCAGCATATAGCAACGATGATAGCTGAAACCTTAGTTGATTATCCATCACTAATTCATTCACTTGCGAAAATGAATGCTAATAGAGTGGTTTTAGACACTGCTCACGGAATTTCAAAACCTGTGATTAAAGAAAGAGATAAAGTAGCAATTATTTATGTGAACAATTAATAAATCATATAAAATGTGAAATTATTTTTCTTTAATCAACTATTAAAACTGTTTTTTGGGGAGCAACTGCTCCCCAGTTTACTTTTATATTATAAATTAAACAGTGTGAAAATTCTAAAAACATTAATTTATAAAAATATTGAAAACTATAAAAACAAAAATAATACGATTAAACTGTATGCTAATTATGTTGTAATTAATTATATTAATATCTAAAAATAGAAAATTGCATAACTTAACAAAAAATGTAGAAATTTAAGAATATTTGTTGTAAAATATTATAAATAGTATATTATGATATAAGAAATGGAAGATTTAGTATGGAAGATAAGTTAATTAGTGTAATAGTACCAGTTTATAATATAGAAAAATATTTAAGAAGATCTATAAATTCTATAATAAACCAAACTTATAAAAATTTAGAAATAATATTAGTAGATGATGGATCTACTGATCAAAGTGGAAAAATTTGTGATGAATATGCTAATATAGATAATAGAATTAAAGTTATACATAAAAACAATGGTGGTCAAGCTAGTGCTATAAATTTAGGTCTTGATATAGCTAGAGGAGATTATATTGGTTTTTCAGATCCAGATGATTACATAAATAAAAATTTCTATAAAAATCTATATATACTTACAGAAAAATATGGTACAGATATAACAGAATGTTCAATGATAAAAGTTAAGGAAGAAGAAGATATTGAAAAAGTTTACATAGAAGAATTTGAGGTAGATGAAAATGAAACCGTAGAAGTTTATGACGGAGTTGGTGGATTAAGAAAATTATTTGGGGAAGACTTTGCAGATTATTTAGAAACAATAGTAAAAGTAAATAAAATATATAAAAAAGAAGTTTTTAAAAATATACGTTTTTCAGAAGTAAGAATTTACGAAGAATGGGGAACTATGTATAAATTATATTATAATACTAAGAAAAATTTAAAATTGCATAAAGTACAATATGTTTATGTACAAAGAAAAACAAGTACTGTAAATCGACCATTTAGTGAAGAAAGATTATTAATGCTAGATGGAATTGAGTACTGCATGAATTTAGCAAAAGAAATTAATTTAGAAGATTTAGTATTAGATTGTTATAGAAAATATTTTGAAACAATAATTAGATTTTTAGACATGATAAAAGCTGAAAACACAATAAATAGAGAATATTTAAAAGCAAAACTAATAGAATTATTCGATTTAAAATATAATGAGGCAATGAAAATTGCAGAAAAAATAAACAAAACTGAATATGAAAAAAAATTTGAAAAACTAAGAATGCAATTTGAGGAAACCAAAAAAGATAGAATTCAAATAGATTAATTTTAAATAGTCTTTTAGTAATAGTATTAAGGAATATTTTTTAAAGTATTAAATTTTCAAGAATTATATTTTAAGTGAAAAAATATATATTAGTTTTTGCTAAATAGAGAAAACAAAATATGAAATTTTAGTAATAAAATTTATATTGTTAATAAAAAATATTTGACAACATAGTAAATAAATGGTAATATATTAAAAATTACTTAATGAAAGGAGAATTTTATATTGATGATAGCAAATATAGTTAATAAATTTTATTTTAATAACTATTTTGGTTTCTTGAGCTTTTATTTTAGCGCAGGATTTTTTGCTTATCTAAAATATAAATTAATCGTTCAAATGAGTAATAAAAATATAATTTTAGAATATTAAAATTTTATTAAAATAGCCATGGATATAAAATTAATATTATTTTAATATTTATTATTTAAAATAATAAATTTAGAGTCTCATTTGATGAGACTCTTTTTTGATTTAAGGAGGAATTTTATGATAACAAAAGTTAAAGAAAATGTTCCATACAAAAAGGCGAGCAGGATAAATCATCCGGAAAATACAGTTATTAAAATAAATGGTGAAGAAATAGTAGGCGGAAAGAAATTAATGATGATAGCAGGACCTTGCTCTGTTGAAAGTGAAGAACAAGTAATAGAAATTGCAAAAAAAGTAAAGAAAAGTGGAGCAACAGTTTTAAGAGGTGGAGCTTTTAAGCCAAGAACATCTCCTTATGCTTTTCAAGGACTTAAATATGATGGATTAGAGTTATTAAAAAAAGCAAGAGAAGCAACAGGTTTAAAAATTGTAACTGAAATTATGTCTACAGATGATATAGAAATATTTGATAGAGATGTTGATATTATTCAAGTTGGAGCAAGAAATATGCAAAATTTTGATTTATTAAAAAAACTTGGAAAGTTAAACAAACCAGTACTTTTAAAAAGAGGACTTTCTGCAACAATAGAAGAGTGGCTTATGTCTGCTGAATATATAATGTCCGAAGGAAATGAGCAAGTTATATTATGTGAAAGAGGGATAAGAACATATGAAACTAGTATGAGAAATACTTTAGATATTTCTGCAATTCCAATGATTAAAAAATTAAGTCATCTTCCAGTGATAGTAGACCCAAGTCATGCAGCTGGAATAAGATGGATGGTTGAACCTTTATCTAAGGCAGCTGTTTCAGTAGGTGCAGATGGATTGATAATTGAAGTGCACAATGATCCAGAACATGCATTATGTGACGGAAAACAATCTATAACTCCTGATATGTATGATGAGTTATATAAAGACTTGAAAAAAATTGCAGAAATGGAAGAAAGAGTATTATAGAAAAGTACAATTAAAATAAAGTTAGAATCTTAAAAATGAGTTATATTTAAAAAATTTTCTATGTTAATTTTAATAAAATCTTGTTGAAAAATGAGATTTTTTGACATATAATTCACAGTAGAATTTAATATAATTTATTTAATAAAGGAGAAAAAATGTACGAGATATATGCAGATTTACATGTTCATATTGGAAGAAGTGAAAATAATAAACCAATAAAAATAACAGCAGCAAAAAGCTTAAATTTTGCAAATATTGCAAAAGAGTGTGTAGAAAGAAAAGGAATAAATTTAGTTGGAATAATTGATTGCGCTTCACCTTATGTAATAGAAGATATAGAAAATTTTTTGAAAACTGGAGAGGCTTATGAAATTTCAGACGGAGGAATAATATATAAAGATAAAGTTTGTATAATTTTAGGAAGTGAAATTGAAACAGCAGAAATAAATGACGAAGGTCATACAGGTAGTGCTCATAATTTATGCTATTTTCCAACACTTGAAGATATAAAAAAATTTTCAAAAGAAATGAGCAATCATATTAAAAATATAACTTTAAGTTCTCAAAGAGCGGATATATCAGCTTATGAGTTAATTGATATAGTAAAAAAATATAATGGAATTTTAATTCCTGCACATTGTTTTACACCACATAAAAGTTTTTATGGAAATTGTACCGATTCACTAAAGAAAATTTTTAAAGAGAAATTTGATGATATACCAGCCATTGAACTTGGCTTAAGTGCAGATACATTTTTAGCAGATCAGATCAGTGAACTTGAAAATAAAACTTTTTTAACAAACTCAGATGCTCATTCATTACCTAGAATTGCAAGAGAATATAATAAAATTCAATTAGGAGGAATAAGTTTTAAAGAGTTTTTAATGGCACTAAAAAATGAAAACGGAAGAAAAATTTTAGCCAATTATGGACTTGATCCAAAACTTGGAAAATATCATAGAACTTATTGTGAGGTATGTGATAAAAGAATTCCAGGTGATGCTCCTGTTATTAAATGCGATACTTGCGATAGTAAAAATATAACTATGGGAGTATATGATAGAATTGAGTTAATAAAAGATAAAAAACAAAGTAAAAGTCCAGAAAATAGACCAGAATATATTTATCAAATACCACTTACATTTATACCAGGAGTGGGTGGAAAAACAATAGAAAAATTATTAAATCATTTTGGAACTGAGATGACCATATTACATAAGTTGACTAATGATGATATCGAATCAGTAGTTGGAGAAAAAATTGCTAAAAATATAATTTTGGCAAGAGATGGAAAAATGCATATTGTAGAAGGCGGTGGAGGAGTTTACGGAAAAGTAGAATAAATAAAGAAATTGCGAATACACTTTATTAATTAGTAAATTACATTTAAAATTTGCTAAATATTATAAAAGATAAAGGGTATGAGATGAGAAAAATTTTATTAGATTATGTTATTAGAAATAAAAAAAATTTTATAGTAATTGTTATTTTATTTTGTATAGGTATAACAGTTGGAATATTCTTTATAAATAATTCAAATGAAGTTCAAATCAAAGAAATAAATGGACATATAGAAAATCTAATTAATAATATAAAAAATTCAGAAGATATTAATAAAATGGAATTATTATTTTTAAGTATAAAACAAAATGTATTATTTATTATTCTAATTTGGTTTTTAGGTTGTACTATTTTAGGTGGAATTTTCATTTATCTTGCAATTATTTATAAAGGATTTTCTATTGGTTATACAATATCTGCAATTATAGCTACTCTAGGAATAAAAAATGGAACGATATTTGCTTTAATATCACTTTTTATGCAAAATATTATTTTTATACCGGCTTTTTTTATAATTGCTGAAAATGGAATAAAATTATATAAAGGGATATATAAAAAATGTATAAACTTAAAAGAAGAAGTAATAAGACATACAGTTATTATGTTGATTTCAATTATGTTAGCTATAATTTCAAGTTGTATAGAAGTATATTTTTCAACTAATTTATTAATTTTTTTAAAAGAAATTCTCTAAAAGCTCTTTACTTTTTGACTTATATTTGATATAACATAAATAACTTATGTAAATTGTTTGGTTTACATATAATTTTTTTGAAAAAAATACTATTAGGATTGGAGAGATAATGTAATGGAAAAACAAATTAAACTTTTTTTAGAGTTTCTTGAAAATGACAAAAAACTATCAAGTAATACATTACAATCTTACAAAAGAGATATTACACAATATCAAGAATACGTAGATAAAAATGGTTTAAATTATTTAAAAGTAGATAGTGAAGATATAGATGATTATTTTAAAGAATTAAAACAAATGAATAAGAAAACATCAACTATATCTAGAAATTTGGCAACAATAAGATCTTTTTATCAATTTCTATTAAGAACAAAGAAAATAAAGAAAGATCCAACAATAGGAGTACAATCTCCAAAAGTTGAAAAGAAAGTTCCAAGTATTCTAACAGCTAAAGAAGTTGAACTTTTGTTAGAACAACCTAAAAGCATTGATCTAAAGGGAATTAGAGATAAAGCAATGTTAGAGTTTGCTTATGCAACAGGAATGAGAGTTACAGAAATAATTTCTTTAGACATAACAGATGTTAATTTAGAGCAAAGTTATGTAACATGTAATACTGGATTTAAAAAGAGAAATATTCCATTAGGTTCATTATCTTTAAAAGCTTTAAAAGATTATATTGAAAAAGCAAGACCTATTTTAATAAAAGATGATACAGTTGCAGCATTATTTGTTAATATCAATGGAAAAAGATTAACAAGACAAGGTTTTTGGAAAATTGTTAAATATTACAAAGAACAGGCACACATTACTAAAGATATAACACCACATGTTTTAAGACATTCTTTTGCAACACATCTTCTACAAAATGGAGCAGATTTAAAAGCAATTCAAACTATGCTTGGACATTCAGATATTTCTTCAACACAAGTATATATGCAATTCCAAAATGAAAATTTAAAAGATATTTATAAAAAAGCTCACCCAAGAGCATAAAATACATATTTTTAGAAATTAAGAAAAATTTTATATTTAAAAAATAAATCGTATTAAAGTTAAATATATAAGAAAATATTATGTAAAAATTAAAAGGTAAAGATCAAAATTTAAAAAGTTATGAAAAAGAAATAAGAAAAATTTAATAAGTATGTAAAAGGGAAAAGCTATTGGCTTTTCTTTTTTTATGCTAACTTATTGCGTAATATATCTGTTTAATATATAATAATTTTATAAAAAATTAGGTAAAAAATGTTAAAATCAAAAGAAAAGAGGGATTTTATGAAAGAAAAGGTTAAAAAATGGAAGGTGATATTAATAGCCTTACTAACCATTATTATACTTTGCATAATTTCTGGACTTATATATGCTGGATATTGTGCTCATGTATTTAGGGTAAACGATTTATCAGAAGGAACAGCTTTATCAAGAGAAGAAATTATAAATTTACTTCAAAGAATAAATTCAAAAAATAATTATTATTATAGTTATGATAAATTGGCTGATTTCGGAGTCGAAAGTGATAATAAAATTAAAGTTGAAGTGTATAAAAAAGATAATAAATTTAAAGTGCTTGAAAACGGAGAGCTATATGCTTGGTTAGATACTGTGGCAGAAGAAAGAGTTATGTTTATGAAAAATAGTGTTGAAGGAGATGTAGCTGTTGTATCAAAGATGACGTCACTTGATGATGTGAGTTGGAGAACATATAGTTTACTTCAATTTGAATACATAGACCAAAATCGTGTATTTGAATATTTAGGTGAGAAAAAAGTTAAAGATAAAGATTGTGTAGTAGTAAAAACTTATATGAAAAATGCACCATTTTTTATCGAAGACTTTATATCAAAACAATTATCTGATATTCTTTATATAGATAAAGAGACAGGCATAATAGTGAAGGAAGAGGAGTGCAACCTTACTTATTTATTACCTCAAAAAATAGATAGAAAACCAATTTCTATGGTAGAAAATCAAAGTAGTGAATATAGACTAGATGTAGTAACAGATGCGGATGTTGAAAAACCTAATTTATCAAGTTATAAGATTATAAATAAGTAGAGGTGATAAAAATGAAAAAAGAACTTAAAATAGGAATTTTTATAGGTATAATTATTTTTATTATTATTTTAATTGTGGGAATATGTGTTCAAAATTTTTATTATAAAAAATATTTAAAATATGAAGGATTGAATTTTGATGAAGAATATTATAATAATATTTTTTTAAAAAGAGAAAGTCAAATATTAAATTATAATAAAGATGGAGATAATACTTTTAAAATAAATGATGAATTAAATATGAAATTAATTTCTGCAATTTATTCGTATAATAAAATAGAATTAGCAGTTGAATTTAAGTTTAATGAAAATATTTATCCAGATTTAGCTTCATTAAAATTTAATAGCTATATATATGATGATAACTATGTAGTTATAGAAGATGGAGATAATCCTGGAACTCCATTTCAATTTACATCACGATATTTTTATGAGGAAAATAAAAATTTAATCAATATGTCTTATAATGAATATATGGATTATGGATGGGATATATTAACTCCAAGAGATAATAATTTTGGTAGTGAGAACATAATAGATGTAGAAAATAATTTAGTTACATGCAAATTTTTAATAGAAGATACAGTAGGTGCTTTAAAAAATTTCCCTGTTCTTAACTTATCGATAAGAGATATAGAATATAAAAAATTTAGTGATGATATTATTAATAAAGAAGATATTCAAAATATAACAAGTAGTTTAACTAGTATAGGAAATAAAGAGTATATATTTAATATAACTAGATAGTAAATAAAGTAAAAGTAGAAATTATAAGATATCAGAAATTTATTATATTATCAAAAAAGAAAAGTCTTTGACTTTTCTTTTTTGATTTTGTAGCTTTACTTGGTGTTAATTTCATTTTGCAAGTTCATAAATTGCTTCAGCATAAATTTTTGCTGATAATATTAAATCATCTATTTCAATAAATTCATTAACTTGATGGCACATATCATTTTTACCTGGCATTGTAGGACCATAAGATATAAAATTTTTGAAAGCTCTTGCATAAGTTCCACCACCAATAGCAATAGGAGCTGAATTTAATTTTGTTTTCTTATTAAAAATATCCACAAGAGTTTTTACTAAATAACTATCTTTTTCAACATACAAAGGATTTTGAATACCTAAAAATTTTATTTTTAAATTTTCAAATTTATTATTAAGATATAAATACTTTTCTTTTATATAATCCAATTGGGTATTTACTGGTACTCTTAAATTTAATTTTATTATTAAATTATTATCTATGTATTCTAAATTAGCAATGTTAGAAGTTAAATCTCCAGATTCATCTTGAAGATTATTTCCACCTAAGAAACTTGGGTTTTTTATATCAAATATACCTATTTTATATAATTCATTTAAATAATTTGAATTAAATTCAAAATTTTCAAGTAAAAATTTTATTAAATTTGTTATTGCATTTTTTCCTAATTCTGGATGAGCTGCATGTGAAGCTACTCCGAAACTTTCAATTTTAAGACTAGAAGAATTTATTTTTGAAATTTTTAAAGATGATGAATTTGTTTTCTTATTTAATAATCTTTCAAGAAAATCATTATTTTCAGTCTCAAGTGTTATTGAACAATATTTAGGAACAACATTTATAGCATTATTATTACAGTTAATGTTTAAAATTTTAAAATTTTTAATTGTAAATAAATTTTTTAGCTCAACTGATAAAATGCCTTTTTCGGCATAAATTGCGGGAAAATTGGCATCTGGACTGAAACCAATTTGAGGCCATTCTTCTGTTTTTTTATAACGATTAATACATTTCCAAGATTTTTCTTCATTTAATCCAATAATTAATCTAACACGTTTAGAAACCTTACTTATTTCTTTTACGGCTTTCATTGCATATAAAGCGGCGACTACAGGTCCTTTATCATCAATAGAACCTCTTCCAAATAATTTTCCATCTTTGATTGTAGCTTCAAAAGGAGGAGTAGACCAACCATCTTGTAAGTTGGCAGGTACAACGTCTAAGTGACCAATTATACCTACTAAATCTTTTCCATTTCCAAATTCAATATAACCACAATAATTATCTATGTTTTTAGTTCTAAATCCCATAGATTTTCCAAGTTCTAATATGTAATTCAAGGCTTTTGAACATTCTTCTCCAAATGGAGAATTTTCAGAGTTTTCATTTGAAACACTTTTATATTTTATTAATTCAGAAGTAGAATTTAAAATATTATTTTTATTTTTTTCAATTATTTCGTCAAACATAAAAACCTCCTAGAATATTTTTTTATTTCATATTTTATATTTATTAGTAAATAATAAATATAAAACATATATGATGATTTTAATTAATAATATAAATATATTTAAAAATAAATATTATTATTATCAAATATTATGTATAAAAATACGTAAATATTAGTTACTAATATTTGATAGATTAATAAGTAAATAATAATTATATATATTATATACAAAAAATATAAAAGAATTGAATATTGTTATAAAAATGATATATAAAAAACATATAAAAAACTTGAATTTAAAAAAAATTATGTGTAAAATATGGTTAATAACAAAAGTGAAAGGTAGGAGGAATTTAAAATGAGAAATCAAAAAGGTATAACACTTGTTGCATTAATACTTATAATAATTATTTTATTAGTTTTAGCTGGAATTTCAGTTTCATTAGTTTTTTCAAATGAACAAAAACAAACAACAAATCCACCAGCAACTCAAAATGTAACAACAATTGACGAAACAACTGGAGAAGAAGATGTTGTAGGAAGTGAAATCAATATTGATGAACCAGAAAATATTGTAGCTGAAGATGAAAATGTTACAAATACATCAGAAAACGAAGTAAATGAAAATCTTGTAGAAAATAATGTAGAAAGCAATGAAGTTGAAGAATAGATATAAATAAAATAATAGTAAGTGAACTTTTGTAGTTCACTTATTTTTTTATATATCGGAATATTCATGAAACGGTTTGCTGTTTTGAAATAGATGATTATTCTTTAAAATTCTTATTATTTTCGCCAAAACTTTTATTTTTATGTTATAATAATAAAGATTGAAAGAATAAGATAGGAGAATTTATGATTAAAAATAGTTTATATTATAAAGATGGATATTTAAAAGAATTTGAAGCTGTTGTGAAAGAATGTATTGAAGAGGATAAAAAGATAAAAATAATTTTAGATAATACAGCTTTTTATCCAGAAGGTGGTGGACAACCTTCTGATACAGGTTTTATTGATAATGTAAGAGTACTAAAAGTTGAAGAAAAAGAAAATGAAATTTATCATATTGTAGATAAAAAGATTAATGTGGGAAAAAAAGTTTTTTGTAAAATAAATTTTGAAGAGAGATTTCAAAATATGCAAAACCATACAGCAGAACATATTGTATCTGGAATAATTTGCAAAAAGTACAATACTTCAAATGTAGGATTTCATATTGGAAAAGACTTTGTAACATTGGATTTTAAGATAACATTGTCAGAAAAACAGTTACGAGAAATAGAAAGTATGGCAAATAATGCTATTTACGAAAATATAGAAGTAATTTCAAAAATTTATACTCCAGAAGAAATAAAAAGTATTAATTATAGAAGTAAAATAGAATTAAAAGAAGAAGTTAGATTAGTAAAAATAAATAAATATGACATTTGTGCTTGCTGTGGTGTTCATGTAAAAAGAACAGGAGAAATTGGCATAATAAAATTATTGAAATCAGAGAAATACAAATCAGGAATTAGAATTTATATGCTAGCTGGAAAACAGGCTTTGGAAAACTATAACATGGTTTACAATCAAATTTCTAAAATTTCAAGTGTTTTATCTTTAAAGTTAGATGAGGTAGAAGAAGGAGTTTCAAATTTAATTAAAGAAATAGAAAAATTAAAAAAAGATAAAAATAATTTAACAGATATATTATTTGAAAATGAAATTAATAATATGGAAACTAAAGAAAATATAATTTTAATTAAAAATGACTTGAATATGAAAGATATGAAAAAGTATTGTTTAAAGTTAAAGAAAAAAACTACAAAAATTGCTGGAATTATATGTAATGGAAGATTTTTAATAATGAGCGATAATGTGAATTTAAAAGAAAAATTTGAAGTATTAAAAGAGAACTTAGACATAAAAGGTGGAGGAAATGCTTTGTTAATTCAAGGACAAATAAATGAATCTCCATATAAATTAATAGAATTACTAGAAAAATATTAAAAATATAGAGAAGTATATACCTAATAGTTTAAATATTTATATAATTAGTAGACTTTTACAAGTATTGTAGATAATCATATGAAAACTATTATAATTATAAATAATTTTTTAAAAATTAAGGGTGATTGATATGTTAAATATAAATATAATTTGTGTTGGAAAGATGAAAGAAAATTATTTGAAAGAAGCAAGCTTAGAATACTCAAAAAGATTATCAAAGTATTGCAACTTAAATATTATTGAAGTTGCTGATGAAAAATTACCAAGTAAAATAAATAATAATAATATAGAAGATATAAAGAATAAAGAATGTAGTAAAATATTGTCTAACATAAAAAAAGATTCTTATACAATAGCATTGGATTTAAGAGGTAAACAATATAAATCAGAAGAATTTGCTCAAAAAATAGAAACTATTACTGTTAATGGTTTTAGCACAATAAATTTTATTATAGGTGGTACTTTAGGACTAACAGATGAGATACTTAAAAATTCTAATGAATTAATATGTTTTTCTAAAATGACATTTCCCCATCAATTAATAAGAATTTTTTTGCTGGAACAATTGTTTAGAAGTTTTAAGATTTCAAATAATGAAACATATCATTGGTAAAAGGGGTTATTTATGCAGGGAATTTTAATAATTAACAAACCACAAGGCTATACTTCTCAAGATGTTGTATCAAAGGTAAAAAAAATCTTGAACATAAAAAAAGCTGGACATACTGGAACTTTAGATCCATTAGCAACAGGTGTTTTACCTATAATGTTAGGTAACTACACAAAACTTTCTAAGTATTTAATTGAACATGATAAAATTTATTTAGCAAAGATTAAGTTGGGAGAAAAAAAAGATACTGGAGATGAAGAAGGTAAGACTATAGAAGAAAAAGAAGTTTTAGAAAATAATTTAAATAAAGAAAATGTAGAAGAAATTTTAAAAAAATTTTCAGGTAGACAAAAACAAATTCCTCCAATTTATTCTGCAATAAAAGTAAATGGAAAAAAATTATATGAATATGCAAGAGAAGGAAAAAAAGTCGAAATTCCAGAAAGGGAAATTGAAATATATAGCATTAAATTAAAAAATATAAACTTAGAAGAAAAAGAAATTGAGTTTGAAGTGAATTGCTCTAAAGGTACATATATAAGAGTTTTGTGTGAAGATATTGCAAATAAATTAGATACAGTTGGTTATATGAGTAATTTAGAAAGAATTAAAGTTGATAATTTTGATATTAGAGATTCAGTAACTTTAGAAGACTTAGAAAAAAATAAAGATAATAAAATGTTTTTAGAAAGAAGTTTAATTAATATGGAAACTATATTTAAAGATTTACCCCAAATATCTTTAAATAATAGAAAAAAAGAATTATTCTTAAATGGAGTAATGTTAAGCATTGAAAATAAAGAGGGGTTATATAATATTTATAATAATAATGTTTATTTAGGAACAGGAACTATAAAAAATAATTTGCTAAAAAGAGATGTTATAATATAATTTGACATTTATAGATTTGAATTTTAACTAAATATATGGTATAATAATCTTTGTATAAAAAATATTAGGAGGTGGCCATATATGACAATGAGAAAAATTACGGCCCGGATTTTGGAAGTAACCAAAGATGATCAAAGGATTTGTTCAGCAAGGGTTATATGGGCCAAACTAGAGGATGAAAAATCCAAAGATGTGTATCAAGTGAGTTGGGCAGAAATGCCTACTGTAATTGGTCCGACTGGTGTCTGGACTTCTAGAGCGCGTTATGCGTTTACGAAAGCTTGGGATAAGTGTAAAGTAGGAGATGAGGTATGGTTATACCATGCTGAAGATAGAAATCTTAACTTTTTTGAACCCAAGGAGTAAGTTCATTTATTTTAGACACAATTAATTAATTCCAAAAGAATAACCGTCTGACAGCTAGGAGAGTAATTAAACTCTTGGCTGTCAGTTTGTTTTTATATTTATTTCTATAAAATACCTAGCATATAAAAAAGATATATGATAAAATAACTATGTTTATTTGTAGTAATAATTGGAGGATTAAAATGAATAAAAGAACTGAAACAAGACCAATATTTGTAGGAAATGTACAAATAGGTGGACAAAACAAAGTTGTTATACAATCAATGTGTAATACAAAAACTAAAGATGTTAAGGCAACAGTAGAACAAATTTTAAAATTGGAAAAAATAGGATGTGAAATAATTAGAGTTGCTTGTTTAGATATAGAAGATGCAAAAGCAATCAAAGAAATAAAAAAACAAATACATATTCCTATTGTTGCAGATATACATTTTGATTATAAAATTGCACTTGAAGCTATTGAATCTGGAGTTGATAAAATTCGTATTAACCCAGGTAATATTGGAGATGAAGAAAAAACAAAAGCAGTTGTAGAAGCCTGTAAAAAAAATAAAATTCCTATAAGAATAGGAGTGAATGCAGGTTCTTTAGAGCCAGAATTATTAGAAAAATATGGAAGACCATGTAGTGATGCTATGGTAGAAAGTGCAAAAAAACATATTGAAATATTAGAAAAATTAGATTTTTATGATATTGCTATATCTCTTAAAGCATCTAATTTAGATATGTGTGTAGAAGCCTATGAAAAAGCAGCAGAAGTTTTTAATTATCCTTTACATTTGGGAATAACAGAAGCAGGTACTAGTTTTAGTGGAACAATAAAATCTAGTATTGGTTTAGGAATATTATTAAGACAAGGTATTGGTGATACGATAAGAGTTTCTTTATCAGACGATCCAACAGAAGAAATCCCTGTTTGTAAAGAGATTCTTAAAAATTGTAATTTATATAAAAATAGTCCTAAACTTGTTTCATGTCCTACTTGTGGTAGAATTCAATATGATTTAATTCCTATTGCTAAAGAAATTGAAAAATTTTTGCAGAATATAGAAGCAGATATTACTGTTGCAATTATGGGGTGTGCTGTAAATGGTCCAGGTGAGGCAAGGGAAGCAGATATTGGAATTGCAGGAGGAAAAGGAGAAGGTTTACTTTTCAAAAAAGGAGAAATTATCAAAAAAATACCACAAGATAAAATGATTGAAGTTTTAGAAACTGAAATACAAGAAATGATAAAAAATCATTAAAGATAAATGTTAAATAATATATTATATAAATTTTAATATTTTAGCATGAAATAATTTTATGAATATGATAACTGGAAAAATATACTTTATATAACATTAAAATTAAAAAGAACCTAAGGAGGTAAATATGAATTATCCTGAAAAATTAAAAAAGGGAGATACAATAGGAATATGTGCGCCATCAGCAGGAGTTGCTAAACCTGAAAAAATAATTAGATTAGAACCTGCAATTAAACAACTAAAAGATTTAGGTTATAAAGTTATAGAAACAGATAGTGTTAGAAAAGATGAAAGAGGAAGAAGTGCTTCAGCAGAAATTAGAGCAAAAGAGTTTATGGAACTTATGGAAAATGATGACGTAAAGTTAATCATTTTTGCTTCTGGTGGTGATTTTTTATGTGAGATGATAGATTATTTAGATTTTGACAAATTAAAGAAAATACAACCTAAATGGTTACAAGGATATTCAGATATTACAGGAATTAGTTTTCTTTTTAATACTATATTAGATGTTCCAACAATGTATTGTCAAACAGTGAAAGACTATGCAATGAAACCTCTTCATAAAAGTTTAACAGATGCCTTAAAAATAGAGTCAGGCGAAGAAATAATTCAAAAATCATTTGAATTATTTGAAAAACCTTTTTATAGTGATAACACTACAATAGAAAACATAGATCCATGTGCCCCATATAATTTGACAGAAAAAGTTGAATGGAAAAATATATGTGGTGGAAATGTAATAAAAATAAAAGGTCGTTCTATTGGAGGTTGTTTAGACTGTATTCAAAATTTTATTGGAACTAAATATGATAATGTAAAAAATTATATAGAAAAACATAAAAAAGATGGCATAGTTTGGTTTTTGGAAGCTTTTGAAATGAGTACACCAAGTCTATTTAGACTTTTATGGCAAATGAAAAATGCCGATTATTTTAAAAATTGTAATGGAATTATTTTCGGAAGACCTTTATTCATCAGAAATGATTATGATATAAGTTTTAATGAGACTGTAAAAGATGTTTTAGGAGATTTAAATATTCCTATAATTTGTGATGCTGATATAGGTCATGTTTCTCCACAACTTGCAATAGTAAATGGAGCAATTTTAGAAATAACTTCTGAGAATGGAAAAGGATTAGTTAAAACTTACTTAAAATAGTATTCAAATATGAGAATTAAAAATTGAGATAAAATTAGATAAAAACTAATAAGATAATATCTATTAGAATAAATTTAAAATTGTAATAAATAGTAAATTTTATAAAACATTAAGTATTTTAAATTTATAAATAGTTTTAAAATAAAATGAAGTTTAAGGAAATATGAATATGAAAGTATTAGAAAAAGAGAAAGGTTCAATTAGCCAAGAAAAAAATGTGAAAAAAATTCAACAAAATAATAATGATGAACTAAAAAGTAAAAGAGATATATCAATAGATTTAATTCGTGTAATAGCATGTTTGACAGTTATAGGAACTCATCTATGTTTGCAAGTTTTAAATCAATGTTATAATAGAATAGATTGGAGTAGGCTATTAGAAAAAAGCTTTTTAACAGATGGGGTTCCACTATTTTTTATGATAACTGGATTTTTTTTAGTAAATGGTCGTAGTTATAAAAAAATTTGGAAAAGCACAGCTTTAAAAATTTTATTGCCAAGTTTTTTATTTGTTTTATTTACACAAGTGTTTTATCCATTTATAGTAAATCAAGAAAGTTTTATGTGGTGTATAAAGAATTTTAATATAAATGCTTTGGGAATTTTGGAGTCTATTTTAAAAGCAGATGTTACATATTTAAATCCAACTTGTGCTCATCTTTGGTATATATATTCTTATGTAAAAATAGTAATTTGGATTCCTGTACTTTGGTTAGTTTGTAAAGAAACAAAAGAATCAAAACTTGCCAGAAGAATAATGATAGGACTTTCTATTTTAAAAATAGTCTTAGGAGATATCCAGAGATTTATTACAATACCAAACATTGGAGCAATTAATATTTTAAGTTTAATTCCTACAGAAATTTTATATGTCCTATTGGGTTATGAGCTATTTGCACATAAAGATAAAATTAAAAATAATAAAAAATTATGCATAGTTTCTTTAATAGGATATGTTGGAATTAATCTTTTAAGATATAAAATTGAAATTCAATATATGGTACTAAATTATTTAACAGATATTGTAGGCAGAGAAAACTTTATGGAATGGAAATATACTTCAATAAATATAATTTCAGGTTTATTTTTATTCATGTTCTTATATTCTTTTGAAATAAAAAATAAAAAATTAAGTAATATAATTTTATGGATAAGTAATAGAACTTTTGGAATATATCTAGTACATTACTTAATACTTGCAAAAGTTGATTTGTATAAATTTGAAAAAATAGAGAAGTTTATCTTTGAACTTGCATACTTAGCAATAGGTTTAATTTTTACTTTAATACTTTCAATAGTGATTGTTGTAATTTTAGAGAATATAAAGAAATTTTTAGTAAGATTTTTTAAATTATTAAAAATGAAATTATTAGTTGAAAATAAGTAGAATAATGAACTTTATTTAATTTGGAGAAGTAAGAATGAAAGAGTCAATAAAAAATATTTTGTTTGAAGTATTAATTTTTCTAGCAGTAATAATACTTGCTGTTATATGTGTATATATGCAAACTCATAGTATAATGATTAATTTAGAAGACAATACTACATATATAGAGAAAAAGGATGCAAAATTAACATCAGGAGAAAAAATCGTTATAGAAAAAGAACAAGGAATTGCATGTATAATTTTAGGAATAACGATTTTATTATTTATAATTAATTTTGATATGATGCATAGAAATGAAAAAACTAAACAAATTTCAAGAGAAGTAGAAAATTTAATTTCTCCTTCACTTGCAGAAGTTGTAGTTGATGGAAAAATAGAAATAAAGCATTTAATAATGTCAACAATTATAGATTTAAGTACTAGAGGAAACATAGAAATAATAAATAATAATACTTTAAGACTTTTGTCTACAGGAAATTTAGAACTTTATGAATCCAAAATTGTAGATTTAATATTTCAAGACAGTAATGTAGTGGCTTTTAAAGATATTAATAATATATTTAAAAAATCTAATGAAAAAACAGTAGAATTTAGCAAGCAAATCAAGATTATAAAAGATTTAATTGTAGAAAAATTATATAATATTAGAATTTTTTCTGCTAAAAAAACTTTAATTAATAAAGTTATAACTGGGTTATCATTATTTTTGATAATAAATTTAATTTTAATACTTTCAGGTTTTTTAAATGCACTAGAAGCTTTAGTTACAGTTAACATATTATTAATAGGAGTATACATATATTACTTATATAAAGGTACTTCTATGTTAGAGCAGAAAGAAACTAATGCATTTAAAAGTGAAAAAAGAAAAATATATATATTTATAATATGTATAATAGTTTCTTTAATTTTAACAATAGGAAAAATTATAATATATAAACCACAAATGATTTTACTTGTTTTATTAACAGCTGTATTAAATATAATTATTATAAAAAATAGTAAAGATGTTGTCTTAACAGATAAAGGAAAAAAAGAAAAATTGAAATTGTTAAAACTTAAAAATTATATTGATGAATATAGTTTAATAAAAGACAGAGATTTAAGTTCAACAATAGTTTGGGATAAATATTTAGCTTATGCAACTGCTTTTGAAATTCCAAATAAAGTAACGGATTCTATTTATGAATCTTGGTATGATTTAAATCTTACCTTACAATTTATTGATAGAATTTTGTAGTTAAAGGAGAAAATATAATGTGTACTTGCCTAAATTTAAAAACAGAGGATAATTATTTTGGTAGAAATTTAGATTTGGAATATAGATTTAATGAAAAAGTTGTAATAACACCAAGAAATTATGAATTTGAATTAAAAAATGGAATGAAAATTCGTACAAAATATTCAATAATTGGTATGGCAACAGTAGTAAAAAATTACCCATTATATGCTGAAGCAAGTAATGAAAAAGGATTGTCGATAGCTGGATTATATTTTCCGGGAAATGCTAAATTTTTTGATACTAATTCATCAAAACTTAATTTGGCTCCATATGAACTTATTCCATATTTTTTGGGATTATATGAAAATATAGAAGAAATGAAAAAAGAGTTACTAAATTTAAATATTACTAATATACCTTTTAGTGAAAAATTTCCAGTTACTGATTTGCATTGGATGATAAGCGATAAAAAAGAATGTATTGTCTTAGAGCAAACTGATGATGGTTTAAAAATTTATGATAATTTAACTGGTGTACTTACTAATAATCCAAGTTTTGATTATCATTTAACAAATATTAATAATTATATTAATTTAACACCAAATAGTGCGGAAAATAGGTTTTCAAATAAACTGGAAATAGAAAATTTTGGACAAGGAATGGGCGCTATTGGTTTACCTGGTGATAATTCTCCAACTTCAAGATTTATTAGAGCAGTATTTAACACGTTTAATTCAGTCTGTGATAAAGATGAAAATTCTTCTGTATCTCAATTTTTTCACATTTTAGATTCTGTTTCTATGGTTAAAGGAACTGTAATTACAAAAGAAGGAAAAAATGATATAACTGTATATTCCTGCTGTATAAACACTACAAGAGGAATATATTATTATAAAACTTATACTAATAATCAGATTACTGCAGTAAAAATGACGGATAAAGAAAAAAATAGAAAAGAATTATCAATATATGATTTGATAGAAGAAGAACAAATATACTATCAAAATTAAATAAAAAGTGAATTTTAAATTACTCGTAAAATTAGTTTGTAAATTTAATAAAACAAGATATATAAGTTAATATATTTGCTGGACTTTTAAAAATTTATGTGATAAAATGTTTTAAATTAAATTATTGTGTAAAATAATGTATAGGAGGACTAATTTATGGAATTAAAAAGATGTGCTCGTTGTGGTAAATTTTTTGCATCAGATGTAGATGTATGCAACGAATGTGAAAGAAAAGATGTTGCAGATTTAAGTAAATTAAAAGGATTTTTTGCAGAAGGATATTCAAAAGGAATTTCTAAAATGGAAATTTCAGCTTCAACTGGTATTAGTGCAAGAAATTTAAATCGATATTTAGGCTATGAAGAATTTAGCAGTATATATGTACCAGAAGAAAATGCTGGTGGTATAAACGAAAAATTAGTAGACGGAAAAATTAGCTTATAATATTAGGGGGATAACATAGATGACAGATATAATAAAAGAACTTGAAGAAAGAGGATATATTGAGCAATTAACACATGAAGAAGAAATAAGAAAACTTTTTCAAAAAGAAAGTGTTAGTTTTTACATAGGAATTGATCCAACAGCAAATAGTATGCATATTGGACATTTTGTAGCATTAATGGTAGCTTCTAGATTACAAAAGGCTGGACATAAACCAATTATATTAATGGGTGGAGGAACAGCAACAATAGGAGATCCATCAGGGAGAACAGATATGCGTCAAATGCTTACAAGAGAACAATTAGATTCAAATGTTGAAGCAATAAAAAAGCAAGCAGAAAGATTTGTTTCTTTTGAAGGAGAAAATGCAGCAATTATAGTAAACAATGCAGATTGGCTATTAGATTTAAAATATATAGACTTTATGAGAGAGATAGGATCACATTTTACAGTAAGCAAAATGCTTGCTCAAGAGTGTTATAAAACAAGATTAGAAACTGGTTTGACATTTTTTGAAATGGGATATTTGTTACTACAAAGTTATGACTTCTTATATTTACACGATAAATATAATTGCAAATTACAAATTGGAGGAAATGATCAGTGGTCTAACATAATTGGTGGTGTTGAACTAATTAGAAAAATTGGTGCAGAAGATTCTTATGGATTAACCTTCAAACTTCTTACAACAGCAGAAGGTAAGAAAATGGGAAAAACAGCAAAAGGTGCTTTATGGTTAAATCCAGAAAAAACTTCACCTTATGAATTTTATCAATATTGGAGAAATATTGGAGATACAGAGGTAAAGAAAGTGTTGAGTTTATTAACATTTTTACCAATGGAAGAAGTAGAAAGATTATCATCATTAAAAGACGAAAAAATAAATGAAGCTAAAAAAATTGCTGCCTATGAAATCACAAAATTAATTCATGGTGAGGAAGAAGCTAAAAAAGCAGAGGAAGCTGCTGAAGCTTTATTTGGAAATGGTGGAAACATTGATAATATGCCATCAACAAAATTAGAAAACATTAACATTTCAATTTTAGATGCAATATTGACTGTTGGCATGGCTCCATCAAAAGGTCAAGCAAAAACTTTAATTTTACAAGGTGGAATTACTTTAAATGATAATAAAGTAGAGGATATTTCATATAAACTAAGTGAAGACGATTTTGAAGATGGATATGCTATTTTAAAGAAAGGTAAAAAAGTATTTCATAAATTAGAAAAATAAAATATACATAAAAATATTTTTAGTATAGAAATGTGATAAGAATGTATTAATAGCTAAAGATTAAAAAAGTTAACTTCAAGAGCAGAGATGGCAATTTTATAATTGCCATCTTCTTATATAAACATGAAATTTATTTTTGATTGAAAAAAATCTAATACAATAGTAAAATAATATTATTATAATAAATTGAGAGGAACTAAAATGAGTAAAAAAATAAAATTTTTAATAATTATGATAAGCTTAGCAATAATAATAGGCTTAATATTTGGCATTATGGCAATATATAGATTTTATGTTATACAAAGTATTTTTAAAAAAATAGATGAAAATATAGAAATAAAAAATTATTCTTTAAAAACTACATTAACAAATAGCAAAGGAGAAAAAACCGTTACACAAGTATATTATAAGGATGGAATTGGAAAAAATATTGCTTCAAACGGTGTATATACTTGGGTGGATGAAAAAGATGCATATATGGTAGATGAAGCTAATAATAAACTATATGTTTTGGATATAGAAGGAGAAAATTCTATATCATTAGTTTCTGATTCAATGTTTGCAAGTTTAGTACCAGGATATAACAAAAGTTTTTTTGAAAGAGTTCTAATGGCATGTAACTTGAAAATTAAAATAAAATCTGAAAAATTAGATAACCAAAAATGCTATGTAATAGAAGATAATGAACAAAAAGCCAAAAAAACAGTTTGGATTACTAAAGATCGAAAAAATCCAATTAAAGCAAAAGTAGAATTTGAAAATGGAGAAGTTTTTGAGTATGATTATGAACTAAAATTTTTAGCTACAAAATTAAGAGATGTTGAATTACCAGATACTAAAAATTATACGCTAATAAACTACGAAACAGGAGAAGTAATTTTGGATGAAAAAGATAATGTAAATTTAGAAACTAATACTGTTAATGAAGATACAAATAAAAGATAAAAAACTATCAGAATGTAAAAAAAGTATATAAAAAGACCACTATATAATTAACTGAAACCAAAATGTTATAAAAAAGTTAACATTTATGGGTGCACTTCATAAGTAGTGGTCTTTTTATTTTTAATAAAAAATTTAAAAATTTCCGTTTGTATATTCTTGCCCTTCAAAACAATTACCTTTTGAAATAATATCAATAATTTTTTGAATTTCATTAATATTCTCATCTAAAATATCAATACGAATAGATGTTGATAAAATATCATCATATTTTATAGAGAGTGTTTTGCTATTAAATATTGTTGTTATAGTAGATGTAGTATCTGGTAAAATTCTAAATTTAAAGCCTAATCTGTCCTTTAAATAAAAAATATTGTTAGTTTTGCAAAGCTGTTTACAATCTTTATAACATTTGTTAGATTCTCCAAGGTAACAATAATTATTTGTCATAACAGGAGTTTTGCCATATACTGTTACCTCAGATGGAATACAAGATTTATCTAATACATCATTTATTTCAAATTTACTTAATTCAGGTGAAATTGTATATGTTGAAAAACCTAATTCTTTTAATTTATTTATAGAATAATTATTATAAATGTTTAAAGTGAAATTTCCAATATTTTCTAGTTTTAAATCAGATACTTTTTCTAATTGAGATAAATGAGATATCACAAATCCTTTTACAGAGAAAGTTTGTGAAATTTCTTTAAAATTTATATATTTTAGTTTATTATCTTTTATAACATTTGGAAGATATATGTAAATATTAAATTTATTTGCAAGTTTTTTAATTAAAGTTTCATATTTTCTATCTAAAAAATAATTTAAAGGTATATATAATTTATCTATGTGTGATAATTTTAAATAATTATTATCTAATTTTAATATGTTTAAAAGTAAAGATATTTTTTTTGTTTTAGAATTGTCTAGTAGAGTAGGAGATATATATTGAAGTTCAACATTTTCTAAATTATGTTTATATTTATTTAAAACTAATTCTTCCAAAGCATTTAAAACTTTTCTTCTTAATTCATTAAGAGCTCCAGTTTGTACAAATAAATTCTTATCTAAATTAACAAAAAGATTTTCAAATTCAAATTCAGTATTTCCAGTTCTTGAGATTTGTTCTATAAGTTTATCTTTTGTAAGAGGTTGCCTTAAAGCTTTTTGAGGGATAGTAGAAGTAGTTAAATTTACTTCTAGGTCTTTATAAAAACCGTCATATGACCAAACTTTAAGTAAAATTGGCATTTTAGATTTTACAGTAATTTCTCCATTTATTTTAACTTTTTTAAAATTTTTATCTTCTTTAAAAGAAGGAAATATATATTTATTTAACTTAGAATCTTCTAGTTTATAGATTTTAGAACCATTAGAAAGTTTTCCTTTCATTCTACCTATTTTTACTGTATGTCCAGCTTCTAAAGATTCAAAATTTTGATTATTTATCATTAGCTCTGAAATAGTATAAATTTCATCATTAATAGAAATTTTATCTCCAATAGATAAAGAATTTTCAAGTGTTAGAGTAATGTGTCCCTTGTTCTCATTTATATTAGAAATAGTTCCAACATAAATACCCATATTATTTGGCTTTTCTTTAAAAATAAGTTCTTTATTAGGCAAAGAAGAAAAATGTCCAGTAGAAAAGCCACCACGATTAAAGACTTGAGTTATTTCTTCTTTATCAGATAGTCCTGTTTCATTATTTATAATTTCTAAATTTTTATTTATCAATTGCTTTAAAGTTTGATTATCTAAATTGATATTATTTAAAATTAAATCAATATATTTTCTATAAAATTTTGTAACAACAGCAACATAAGTTGGTGTTTTCATTCGTCCTTCTATTTTTAAAGAAGATATACCAGATTTTATAAGCTCGGGTAAAAATGTTACTCCAAAATTATCTTTAGGACTTAAAAGATAACCTTTATTTAATACTGAAATTTTTTTATTTGACTCTTCAATAAGTTCATATTGCAATCTGCAAGGTTGAGCACAAAGCCCACGATTTCCAGATCTTCCGCCAATCATACTAGAAAGTAAGCATTGTCCAGAATATGAAATACAAAGTGCACCATGAATAAAAACTTCAAGTTCAAGTTTTGTATTTTGGCGGATATATTGAATTTCTTCTAAAGAAAGTTCGCGAGAAAGTACAACTCGAGAAAAACCAGCTTTTTCAAGTTGATTAACGCCATCTAAATTATGAACAGTCATTTGTGTACTGGCATGTAATGGTATTTCAGGATGATTTTTATGTAAATAACTTGCCAAACCTAAATCTTGAACAATAATTGCATCTACTCCAAAGTTATAAGCATTTATAGCTAAATTTACAGCTTGATTAAATTCATCATTTTTAAGTAAAGTGTTTAAAGCAAGATGTACTTTAACATTCCTTAATTTTGCATAACAAATTGCTTCATATAATTGATTATTATCAAAGTTTGTTGCTCTAGCCCTAGCACTAAAAGCAGAAGCACCTAAATAAACAGCATCAGCTCCATTCTGTACAGCTGCTTTAAGACATTCAAAATCTCCAACTGGAGATAGTAGTTCTATTTTTTCCATATCTATATATCCTTTCACGCATTTAACGCTTATTATATCTATTTGTAATTTTCATATATATATAATAACTTAAAAATATTAATATATCAACAGATATTAATTTTTTTTGTAACATTTTGAATACAAAAGTTTGTTTGATAGGGTTATAAAGAAATAATATTTTGTTTTATTTTTTTAGATAAGGTTTACAAATTTTAGTTTTATATATAAAATAGATTATATTTGAAAGGTAGGTAATTAATTTGGGAATTGGAAGAAGAGAAGCAGAAAAAGAAAGTAGAAGAATTAATATATTAAAAGTAATTTTAGTTATAATGTTTATAGTAGTTGTAATTATTGGAATATACTTTCTTGTAAAAAATTTGGGAAAACAAACTAATGAAGATTATAATGAAAAGATTGAAGATGCTTTAGTTCAAGAAGTTGAAGAAGTAAAAGAAAAAACTATTGAAGAAATAGTATCAGAATTTGGTGGAGAAATAAAAGAACAGGTAAATAATGATACATATTATATTATGAAAGATGGAAAAGAATATACTGCATATTTAGATGGAGATGTTGTAGAGGGAAGAATTGCAATTTGGAATGGCACTGCAAGTCAACCTGCTGTTGATGAGGCTGGAAATTTGAATATTTACAATGCAGAGGAATTGAAATGGGTTGCAGATCAAGTTATTTCAGGAGCTAAAAATTTTAGTGGTGTGACAATTACTTTAAGACAACATATAGATTTAGGGGCAAGAAAAAATGATGATGGCAGTTGGTCTGGAACACTTTGGACACCAATAATCGGATTTTTAGATGAACTACCAAAAACTGAAAATACAAATCAAACACAAAATGAAGTTGCTGTTCAAGAAGAAGTTTATGATGATTCTGTTAACGTAACAAAAGAAAATTTAAAAAGATTTGCTGGTGTATTTAATGGTAACGGATTTTCTATACGAGGTTTAAATATAGATTCAGATAAAAGATATGAAGGATTATTTGGATTTAATGCAGGCATAATTTCAAATTTAACGATTAAAAACAGCAATATTAAAGGAGGTACTGGAGTTGGAGCAATAGCTGGTTTAAATAGTGGAACAATAGAAAATTGTTACCTTGAAAATGTCGAAGTTAAAGGAAATGAAAAAGTTGGAGGCTTTGCTGGAATTAGTATGGAGAATTCTAGAGTTGATAGATGCAATATAACTGGAGACAATACTTTTGTTTATGCTGATAAATATGCTGGAGGAATTATTGGTTATACAAATAATAATGCTACAATATTAAATTGTTCTAATAGGGCGAATGTCACTGGAAAAGATTATATTGGAGGTATTTCAGGAATTATATTTTATGGTACTACAGTTCAGAATTCTTCTAATATGGCTATGAATGTTGTGGGTGAAAATTATGTTGGCGGTATAGCAGGATATTCTTTAGCTCAAATCCAAAATTCTTATAACCATAATACAGACGATAAAAATGGTATTGTAAGTGGAAATAATTATGTTGGTGGAATTGTTGGATTAAATTATACAATGGGAAATATAACAGATTCTTATAATAGTGGTGAAATAATTATAAAAGGAGATAATGGTGGAGGCATCGCAGGTTTAAATAATGCAAGTATTAGTAATACATATAATACAGGAAAAATAAATGCTGAAGAAACAAACGGAGCAAAAATAGGAGGTATTTGTGGTCAAAACATATCTGAAAGCTATATATACACTTCTTATAATACGGGTAATATAAGTGTGAAAAATTCTGGAGATGGGGTTGTTGGAGCAAATTTTGGAACAGTAGAGAATTGCTTTTATCTAGAAACAACAATTAATTCACAAAATACGGAAAATGCTAGAAATGATGATGATATGAAAAATAGTATTTTGTCAAATTTAGGAGAATCTTTTAAAACAGATACCGAAAATAAAAATTCAGGTTATCCAATACTTTCTTGGCAATAATAAATCTTTTAAAGTTTGATTTTATTAATTATCATATTTGTTAAAAAAGTCGAAAAATAAAGGAAAAACTTTTATAAAACTTTAAAAAAAGCTTGCAATTACTAGAAAATAAGTATATAATATTAATGTCTTAAAATAAATGTGCTAGAAGAGTGGGAACAAATCCCACTCTTTACTAATGTAATCAAGCTTTTAGGAGGTGAAACTTTGGCATCAAATAATATAGAAACAAAAGTTCAAAACCTTTTGGAAAAGATTATAGAAAATTTAGGTTATGAGTTATATGATGTTAGATATGAAAAAGAGGGAAAAGATTATTATTTAAGGATAATAATTGATAAACCAGAAGGAATAGACATTAATGATTGTGAAAAAGTAAATAATGAAATTAATGATATTTTAGATAAAGCAGATTATATTAAAGAACAGTATTTTTTAGAAGTATCTTCGCCAGGACTTGAAAGACTTTTAAGAAAAGAGAAACATTTTTTAAGTCAAATAGGTAATGAAGTAAGTGTAAAACTTTTCAAACCTATAAATAAACAAAAAGAATTAGTTGGCATTTTACAAGAATATAATAATGATGAAATTGTTTTAAAACAAGAAAATGAGTTAATTAAAATAAGTTTAAAAGATATAGCTCTTGTTAAAACCACTTTTGAGTGGTAAAAAATAAATTAAGTAACTAAAATTTTATAAAAAAGTATTTCAAGAAAGGAAATGTAAAATGAAAAAAGTTGATGTGAAAGAAATAATTGAAGTTATGGATGAATTAGAAAAAGAAAGAGGAATAAGCAAAGACTATCTTGTATCAGCTTTGGAAGAGGCTTTAGTAAAAGCTTATAAACAAAATTTTGATGCAGATGAAAATGCTGAAAATGTTAAAGTTACTATAGATAAAACAACAGGTGAAATGCATATTTATTCTGCAAGAGAAGTAGTTTCTGAATTGCCTGTACCAGAACTTGAAATTAGCTTAGAGGATGCTCAAAAAATCGATAAAAACTACAATGTTGGTGATATTGTAAATATTGAAATTGAGCCTAAAGATTTCGGAAGAATTGCTGCTCAAAAAGCAAAACAAGTAGTAGTTCAAAAGATAAGAGAAGCTGAAAAAGATATGATTTTTACAGAATTTAATGATAAAAAAGGAGAAATTGTTTCTGGAATAATTCAAAAAGCTGATGGAAAAATTGTGGTTATGGATTTAGGAAAATTAGAAGGAGTAATGCCTTTAAAAGAACAAATTCCTACAGAAACATATAAAGTAAATGACAAAATAAGAGGATATGTTTTAGAGGTAGAAAAAGGCTTAAAGGGGACACCACAAGTAATAGTTTCTAGAAGTCATCCAGATTTTGTAAGAAAATTATTTGAATTTGAAATCCCAGAAATATATGAAGGTTTAATTGAGATTAAAAGTGTTTCGAGAGATCCTGGCTCAAGAAGTAAAGTAGCAGTATATTCAAGAGACGAGAACATAGATCCTGTTGGTTCTTGTGTAGGGCAAAAAGGTGTAAGAATTCAAAATATAATAAATGAATTAAATGGAGAAAAAATTGATGTTATAGAATGGAATGAAGATCCAGCGATTTATATAGCAGCTGCTTTACTTCCAGCACAAGTTATGGCTGTTGATATTAAAGAAGATGAAAAATTTGCTCAAGTAATTGTTCCAGATGACCAATTATCTTTAGCTATTGGAAAATCTGGACAAAATGCTAGATTAGCTGCAAGACTTACAAACTGGAAAATAGATATTAAATCAGAATCTCAAATTAGAGAAATTTTACTAAACCAAATGCAAGAAGAAAATGAAGAAACGGAAAATAATGAAGAAGATAATTCAGAAAGCAATGAAGAGTAAGAAACAGTATAAAATAGAAAATTAAGATGATTAAATAAATTTATTAGGATGTGATTGTTTTGATAAATAAAAAAAAACCAGCAAGAACTTGTATAGCTTGTAATGAACAAAAAGAAAAAAGAGAACTTTTGAGAATTGTTAAATCTAAAGATGGAATTATAGAAGTAGATTTAACGGGAAAGAAAAATGGTAGAGGAGCTTATATTTGTAAAAATGAAGAATGCCTAGAAAAATTAATTAAAACTAAAAAACTAGAAAAAGTATTTGATACAGAAATAAGTTCAGAATTATATGAAAATATAAGAGGTGTAATTATTGATAAATAAAGTGTATGGACTTCTTGGAATTTCTTCTAAAGCAGGTAAAGTAATTTCAGGAACAGATATTATTTTAGAAAAGATGGAAAGAAAGAAAGTTAAACTTGTTATTATTGCAGAAGATGCTTCGGAAAAAACTATAAAAAATATGAAATATTATTGTAATAAAGAAAATGTTGAATTAATTATATATGGTAATATTTTAGAAAATAGTAAAGCCATAGGAAAACATAACAGGGCAACTATAGCTATTATAGATCAAAATTTAGCAATTGCTATTAAAAAACTAATTCATGGAGGTGAATAATTTGGAAAAAATTAAAATTCATGAACTGGCTAAAAAATTGAATGTAGAAACGAAAAAAGTTTTAGAAGTAGCGAGAAATGCTCGGAATTGAAGTTAAAAGCCACTTAAGTTCAGTTACAGAAGACGAGATGAAAAAAATAGAAAAATTATTAAATAATAAAGGAGTTTCAAAAATAAAATCTATGGAAAATAAGAAAGAAAAAAATGAAGAACCAGTAATCATTAGAAGAGCAGTTATTATTAATGATGAAGAAGAAAAACAAGAAGAGAAAAAAAGAAAAGAACAAGCAAGAAAAAAAGATATAGGATTTATTGAAAATAAAAGAAATAAGGATTATAACATTGTTTATAGAGATAAGCCAACAAAGCCACTTACAGTAAGTGAGTTATTAGGAATCGGTAAAAAGAAAGAAGAAAAACCTGAAAAAGCACAAGATAAAACTAAAAATCAGGTAGAAGAAAAAGTTGTAACTCCAAAAGTAGAAGAAAAAGCTTCTGAAAAAATAACTTCAGAAACTTCTGTTAATGATGCAAAAAATAAAATAGAGGAAATTGTTGATAAAAAAGTCGAAAATAAAAAAGAAACAAATAATTTCAATAAATCAAATTATAATAAAGATAAAAATAATAATTTTTCTAATAAAAGAAACTTCAATAATAATGGAAATGATCAAAAAAATAATTTTAATAAAAGAGACAATAATTATCAAGGTCGTTCAAACGGAGCACAAAGAAGATTAGATGATAGAGGAATAGATAGAAAAATTAAAAATATTATGGAAGTAGATATTCCTACAGAAAAAGAAAATGCTAGAGATTTTAGTAATAATAAAGCTAAAGATAGAGCAAAACAAAATAGACAAGAAGAATCTAAAAATAATAAGAAATCTAATAACCGTAGAAATAATGATAATGATTTTGATTCAGATAAATTAAATAATTTGAAAAAACAAAATAAATTATCAAATATGTTTAAAGAAGGCGAAATGCTTGATTATTATGATTTAAGTACAGAAAGAGGAAGAAGAGCTAAAAAGAAAAATACAAAACAGGAAAACAGAACAAAACAAAAAATATTTAAATTAACGGATATTACTATCCCAGAAACAATTACAGTTAAAGATTTAGCAGCAGAAATGAAAATAACAAGCAGTGATGTTATTAAAAAATTATTAAATTTAGGAATTATGGCAACAATAAATAATGAACTTGATTTTGATACAGCATATTTAATTGCACAAGAGTATGGAATAAACGCAAATAAGAAAAATGTTGTAACAGATGAAGATATATTAATTGATGAAACAGAAGATAGAGAAGAAGATTTAAAACCAAGACCACCAGTTATTGTTGTTATGGGACACGTTGATCATGGTAAAACTTCTTTACTTGATGCTATTAGAAGTACAAATGTAATTGAAGGTGAATCTGGAGGTATTACACAACATATAGGAGCATATCAAGTAAAAATTAATGATAGAGATATAACTTTCTTAGATACACCAGGACATGAAGCTTTTACTTCAATGCGTGCAAGAGGAGCGATGATAACAGATATAGCAATATTAGTAGTTGCTGCAAATGATGGAGTAATGCCTCAAACTGTTGAAGCTATTAATCATGCAAAAGCTGCAGAAATTCCTATTATAGTCGCTGTAAATAAAATGGATTTACCAGATGCTAATTTTGAGAAAGTACAGCAAGAATTAATGAAATATGAATTAGTACCAGAGGAATGGGGAGGGGATACAATATATGTTCCTATTTCTGCAAAGAAGAAAGAAGGTATAGATAATCTTCTGGAAATGGTATTATTACAAGCAGATGTATTAGAATTAAAAGCAAATCCAAATAAACAAGCTAAAGGTACAGTAATTGAAGCTAAACTAGATAAATCTAGAGGACCAGTTGCAACTGTTCTTGTTCAAAGAGGAAAACTAGATGTTGGAGATACAATTATAGTAGGATCTTCTATTGGTAGAATTAGAACTATGCAAAATGATAAAGGAAAAAGAGTTAAAACAGCAGGTCCATCTATGCCTGTTGAAATCACAGGTTTAACATCTGTTCCAGAATCAGGAGATATTTTCTATGAAGTTAAAGATGAAAGAACAGCAAAACATTTAATTGAAAAAAGGAAATATGAAAAACATCAAAAAGAAATTGGTGCAAATACTGTTGTTACGCTTGATGATTTATTTAGCAAAATTGAAAGTGAAAACTTAAAACAATTAAACTTAATTGTTAAAGCAGATGTTCAAGGTTCTGTTGAAGCTTTAAAACAATCGCTTGAAAAATTATCAAATGATGAAGTAAAAGTGAAAGTAATTCACTCAAATGTAGGTGGGGTAACAGAATCTGATGTTACACTTGCAAGAGTATCAGGAGCAATTATAATTGCATTTAATGTAAGACCTGAAGTAGTTGCAAAATCTATTGCAGATAAAGAAGGAGTAGAAATTAAACAATATTCTGTAATTTATGATGCAATAAATGATGTTGAAGCTGCAATGAAAGGTATGCTTGATCCAATCTATAAAGAAGTTGTTATTGGTACAGCAGAAATAAGGCAAACATTTAAAGTTTCAAATGTTGGAACAATAGCTGGTTCTTATGTATTAACAGGTAAAGTAGCAAGAAATGCAGGAATAAGAGTAATAAGAGATAATATAGTTGTTCATGATGGAAAATTGGTATCTTTAAAGAGATTTAAAGATGATGTTAAAGAAGTTGATAAAGGATATGAATGTGGACTTCAAATTGATGGATTTAATGATATTAAAGAAGGAGATCAATTAGAAGTATATGTTATGGAACAAGTAAAAAGATAATTCCATAAAAAAGGAGAGAAATTATGGCATCAAATAGTAATAGAATGAATAAAATAGATGAGGAGATAAAAAAGGAGATTAGTACGATTATTTCTACTGAGCTTAAAAATCCTCATATAACAGGATTGATAAGTGTTAGTAAAGTAAAAACTACACCAGATCTTAGATTTGCAAAAGTTTATGTTACAATGATAAATGAAAAAAGCAAAAAGGAAAATTTATCTATTTTGAAACAATCTAGTGGATATATAAGAAGTGCAATAGCTAAAAAAATAAATTTAAGATATACACCAGAACTTGTATTTGAGTTTGATGAGTCTATAGAGTATGGTTCTAGAATAGATGAAATTTTAAAAGATATTACCAAGGATTTGAAAAAAGACAGTAGGTAATATGTCAATAGAAAAATAAAAAATTTTTCAAATATTT
>USEI01000007.1 GCA_900553685.1 uncultured Clostridium sp. | reverse complement strand
TGCTCAAACAGTATTAATTTCAAAAAAGTGTGACATATGATTGACTAACCCACAAGTTATATTAAAAATTATTTTAATAATTATAGAAAAAAATAGAAACAATGTGATATAATGATATCAATTTTAAAATAATTATAGTAGTAGAAGGGATTGTATAGATGAAAAAAATATCAGTTGTAGTACCTATGTATTATGAAGAAGAAGTTGCAGAAGAATGTTACAAAAGAATAGATGATGTTTTTAAAAAAATAAAAAAATATGAATTAGAAATTATTTTTGTAGATGATGGAAGTAAAGATAAAACATTAGCAATTATAGAAAAAATAGCAAATAAGGATAATCGTGTAAAGGCTATTTCATTTTCAAGAAATTTCGGACATCAAGCAGCTGTACAAGCAGGATTAAAATATACAACAGGTGATGCTATTGTTATTATAGATGCAGATTTACAAGATCCACCAGAATTAATTGAAAAAATGATTGAATTGTGGGAAAAAGGAAATGATGTTATTTATGCAAAAAGAATAAGCAGGAAAGGTGAGACACCATTTAAATTGTTTACAGCTAAGATGTTTTATAAAATATTAAATGAATTTTCAAGTGTGGAAATTCCTAAGAATACAGGAGATTTTAGATTAGCAGATAGAAAAGTAGTTGATGTTATTAATTCTTTACCAGAACATAATAAGTTTTTAAGGGGATTATTTAGCTGGGTGGGCTTTAAACAAACTCCAATTGAATATGAAAGAAAAGAAAGATATGCTGGAAAAACGAAATATCCATTAAACAAAATGGTAAAATTAGCTAAAGACGGAATTTTAAGTTTTTCAAGTAAACCATTAAAATTTGTTGGAATGATAGGATGTTTTTCTATATTTCTTTCAATAATAATTTTAATATATTCAATTATTTCTTATACATTTAGTTTAAATAATTTAATACCAGGCTGGACATCAATCATGACAACTATTACATTTTTTACTGGAATACAACTCTTGTCTTTATGGGTAATGGCTGAATATATTGCTAGAATATATGAAGAATCACAAAGAAGACCGATATACATAATAGATAAGAAAATAAATATAAATGAAATTAATAATACATCAAGATAGAATTGGAGGAGAAGATGGATTTTTTAGATATAGAAGTTAATGAAAAAATGTTTAGTAGAATTTTAATTGTTTCTATAGTAGTAATAATTTTTTATTTAAGTTTAGTAATGGCTTCAATTCTTATATTTAAATCATATAAACTGGGGCCAAATACAACTGTGAGTAATGAAGATATTAATACTCATATAGATGTTTTAGAAGTATCAAAAAAGAAAATTGAAATTGCTGGTTGGGCTTATAAAGAGGGAGAGCCTATAGGAATAGTTAATAGTAGTTATGTAATTAGAAATCAAGACACAGGCAAAATGTATTTAATGAAAACAAAAATGGAAGAAAATATCAACTTAGATGGAACAGATATGGAAATGGCAGGAATTCATGCACAATGTTTATTAATTGGAATTCCAAAAGGCAAATATGACATATATGTCTTATTAAAAGAAGATAATAAAGAGATTTTAGCAAATACATTAATAAGTGTAGATATATAGAATAGGGGATTTAACAATGAAAGAAAAAATAAAAAAAATATTGGAAAATGGAAGATCAGCAATAATTATAGTATTTTTATTAGAATTACTACTAACAATTTTTATAACTCCAAACAGACATGATGATGCATGGTTTTTAGAACAAGTTTCTAATCGAAGTATATTTTCTTTTGAGATGGAAAGGTATAATAACTGGACTTCAAGATTACTACTTGAAATGGCAGAATGTTTTACACTTAAAGTTTCAAAATATTTATGGATTTTAATAGAAGCTTTAATGTTTACTTTAGCGTGTTATTCTATTTCTCGTTTATTTATAAAAAAAGAAGATAGGGCTCAAAATAATACAATGTTAGTTTTTATGATGCTATTATATCCACTGAATGCTATGAATGGTTCAGGTTGGGCGACAACAACAACAGTTTATATGTGGCCATTAGCCACTGGTTTATTTGCGATTATTCCAATTAGAAAAATTTGGGATGGTGAAAAAATAAAAGCATGGCAATATCCTTTATATTCTCTTTCATTAATATATTCGGGAAATCAAGAACAAACAGCAGCAATATTATTTGGAGTATACATTGTATTTTCTATATTAATGATTTTAAAAAATAAAAAAATTCATCCATATATGATAATTCAAAACATATTGATTATAGCAAGTTTAATATTCATTTTTACTTGTCCAGGAAATTATGTCAGAAAAGAAACTGAGACTATAGAATTATTTCAAGATTTTAAAATGCTTACAGTATTAGATAAAATTTCATTAGGTTTTACATCTGCTTTTGGAATTATAATAGAGAAAATAAATTTAGTTTATGCAATGTTTAGCTTACTTATAACAATATACATATTTTCTACATATAAAAATAACACATATAGAATTATATCTATAATTCCTTTTTTAACGATTTGTTTATTAGGAATTACTACAAATGTAACAAATAAGATTTTTCCATTTGTAGGAGAACTTAGAAATTATATTATAGAGGATAGAATGATGTTAACTGCAGCAAATTGTAATAATTTATTTAACATTGTTCCTTTGAGCTTAGCACTTATAAATTTTACATGTCTAGGTTTATCACTACTAATAATTTTTAAAAACCTAAAAAACAATTTAGCACTTTTAATTTATTTAATAGGATTAGCATCTAAAATTATTATAGGTTTTTCACCAACAGTATTTAGTTCTGCTGAAAGAACAACTATATTTTTTGAATTTTCTATGATAATAGTAATGTTATTAATTTGGCAAGAATTAATTAAAGGAACAGAAAAAAATGATAAGAAAGTACAAAAAAGAACTGGTACACTTATAAAATTTGTAGGCAGTTTACAATATATTAATGTTCTTTTATGTATTTTGATGACGCAAAAATAGTAATTATACAAAGGAGGTAAAATATATGAATGTTTCAAATTTTACAGAAAAATCAAAAGAAGCAATAACAAATGCAAGTAATATAACAACAAGAAATAATAATCCTGAAATTACAGATTTTCATATGATGGCTGCTTTTCTAGAAGATAAGGAAGGTCTAATCACAATGCTTTTTAAGAAAATGGATATAGATGTAAATTCATTATCTACTATAATTCAATCCGAAATTGATAGAATGCCTAAAGTAACTGGAACAGTTGCTTTAAGATTTTCAAGTGAAGTTGAAAAAGCATTAGATGAAGCTGAAAAAAGAGCAAAGGCAATGAAAGATGAATTTATTTCTGTTGAACATTTAATGCTTGGTATTTTTGAAACTGCAACAGATAATTTAAAAAGAATTTTTAAGACTTATAAAGTAGATAAAAATAAATTTTTAGTAGCATTAAAAGATATAAGAGGAAATGTATCAGTAAATAGTGATACACCTGAAAATTCTTATGATGTTTTAGGAAGATTTGGAAAAAATGTTACTGACCTTGCTAAACAAAATAAGTTAAACCCAGTAATAGGTAGAGATGATGAAATTAGAAATGTTATAAGAATTCTATCTCGTAAAACAAAAAATAATCCAGTTTTGATTGGAGAGCCTGGTGTTGGTAAGACAGCTATAGTTGAAGGACTTGCTCAAAGAATTGTTAGAGGAGATGTTCCAACAAGTTTAAAAGGAAAAACTATTTTCGAATTAGATTTAGGATTATTAGTAGCTGGTGCAAAATATAAAGGAGAATTTGAAGAAAGATTAACAAGTGTTTTAAAAGAAATAGATAAAAGCGAAGGAAATATTATTTTATTTATAGATGAAATACATAATTTAGTAGGTGCAGGAAAATCAGAAGGTGCAATGGATGCAAGTAATCTTTTAAAACCTCGTTTGGCAAGAGGAGAGCTTCATTGTGTTGGTGCTACAACACTTGATGAATATAGAGAGTATATTGAAAAAGATCCAGCTTTAACAAGAAGATTTCAACAAGTTTTGGTTGCAGAACCAACTGTTGAAGATACTATAACGATACTTCGTGGTATTCAGGAAAAATTTGAGATTTTCCATGGTGTTAAAATTCAAGATTCAGCAATAGTTGCTGCTGCAACACTTTCAAATAGATATATTACAGATAGATATCTTCCAGATAAAGCAATAGATTTAATAGATGAAGCGTGTGCAATGATTAGAAGTGAAGTTGAATCTATGCCGACAGAAGTAGATGTAATTTCTAGAAAAATTATGCAATATGAGATAGAGGAAAAGTCTTTAGAAAGAGAAGATGAAGATAATCCAAAAGCTCAAAAGCAATTAAATCACATAAGATCAGAACTTACAAAATTAAGAGCTCAATTCCAAGAAATGAAATTAAAATGGGAAAATGAGAAAAAAAATATTACAAGAATTCAAAAATTAAAAGAAAAAATAGATGATGTTAATGCTCAAATAGAAAAAGCTGAAAGAGCTTATGATTTAAATAAAGCTGCTGAACTTAAATATTCAACACTTCCTAATTTAAAGAAAGTGCTTGAACAAGAAGAAAAAGAAGTAGAAAAAACACAAGGAAAAAATACTTTATTAAGAAATAAAGTTACAGAAGATGAGATTGCAACAGTAGTTTCTAAATGGACAGGGATACCTGTTTCAAAACTTGCAGAAGCTGAAAAAGAAAAACTATTACATTTAGAAGAAATTTTACATCAAAGAGTTATTGGACAAGATGAAGCAGTAAAAAAAGTAAGTGAAGCTATAATTAGAGCAAGAGCAGGAATTGCTAATCCTAATAGACCAATAGGTTCTTTTCTATTTTTAGGTCCAACAGGTGTAGGTAAAACTGAACTTGGAAAAACCTTAGCAGCAACACTTTTTGACGACGAAAAAAATATGATAAGAATAGATATGTCTGAATATATGGAAAAGTTTAGTGTTACTAGATTAATTGGTGCTCCCCCTGGATATGTAGGATATGAAGAAGGTGGACAATTAACAGAAGCTGTTAGAAGAAAACCATATTCAGTAGTTTTATTTGATGAAGTAGAAAAAGCTCATCCAGATGTATTTAATATCTTTTTGCAAATATTAGATGATGGTAGAGTAACAGATTCTCAAGGTAGACTTATAGATTTCAAAAATACTGTTATTATATTAACTTCAAATTTAGGCTCACAATTAATTTTAGATAGCATTGCTAGAAATGGTGATATTACTGAAGATGTTAAAGATAAAATAGATAAAATATTAAAACAACATTTTAGACCAGAATTTTTAAATAGATTAGATGAAATTATTTACTTTAAAGCACTAGATAAAGAAGTTGTTTTTGGTATTGTTGAATTAATTTTAAAAGGAGTTATAAAGAGAGTTAAAGAAAAGGGAATAGACCTTTCATTTACAAAAAATTCTATTAGATGGCTTATTGAAGAAGGTTATGATATGGAATTTGGTGCAAGACCTTTAAAAAGAATTGTGCAAGCACAAGTAGAAACTTTACTTGCAAGAAAAATGATTGCAAATGAAATAAATGAAGGTGACAGAGTTGAAGTTTATTATGATAAAGAAATTAAAGGACTAAATATTAGAGAAAAAATCGATAAAGAAAAAATTGAAACAAATAAAACAGTAGAAGTACAAGAAAAAACTCAATTAAAAAATACAGAAAATGGAGTAGGTGAAGAAAATAAAGAATAGTAAAATAACATTTCTTGCTAAAAAGTATTCGAAAAATAAAAAGTTCCAACTACTTGGAACTTTTTATTTTTTTTATATTATTTGATTTTTGGTAAAACCTTATATACAATTTTAAAACAATCAAATTTATCTACTTCGTTTTCATATAAACAATCTAAGTATATATTTAATTCTTTTAAATCTTTAGCAGCTCTTATAACTGCAGGATTTAAGTTTGAAGTAAACATTAATTCTAAAGCTAAATCAAGTGCTGCATATACTGAACTTTTTTCCTTTACTCTCATAAATCTATAAGCTTCTTTGAAACGAGAGATTATAGGCATTTTGAAAGTAGCAAGAGGAACAGTATATTCATTTTCTATAACTTCTTCTACTGTCTGATATTCATTACTATCATGTAATTTTTTCATAACTTCTTCTATAGTATATGGTAAATAAACTTTTTGAGTTTCTTCAGAAATTAGAAGAGTTCTGTTATCACAGATAGAAGATTCATCTATGTTTTGAGAATTATCTGAGTTTGAATTTACTATATCAGCAACGGAAGTATTTAACATAGATAATTCAACAATATTGTTTGTAGAAGATATTTTAAAGGCTTCTTTTATATTTAATTCTATTTTATTATTTTTCTTAGCGAAAGCAACATTATTAATAGCATTTGCAAATTCAATATCTTCAAAATTTGTATATACAAGGAAGTTATCATTTTTGTTGTGTATTTCTATATATTTTTCTCCAATTTTAACAAAGAAATTCTTTTTAGGAGTAGATATATGAATATTTTCTGAAAGTACAGATATACCATCAAAATCAGCCACAATCTCATAAGTTTCATTCAATATTGAAATAGAGAAAATATCGTCTTTATTTATAAGGATATTTATTGCTTTTCCTTCACCAGTAAGTTCTGCAGGTACATTTAGAATTTCATTTGAATCAATCTGTTGTTGTTTATCTTCCATATCTGGAGAACTTTCTAATTGAGTAATTGTTTCTGCTAAAGTATCAATGATTTTATAAAGATCAGATGTTACAGCATTATCTGAAAGGTCATCAGCAGAGTTTTCTAGTAATGCTTTATCTATATCTGTATTTCCTTCAAGTTCAGATAATAATTCTGATTTCATTTGATCATTTATATTTGAATTTTCAGCAGAAAAAGTTTTTGTTATAATATCTTTTGCTGCTTTTGTGTCATCAAATTTAGAATCTTCTGCCTGGTCTTTTTCAAATTCTTCAATATCTTCTAAACTGAAGTCATCTAAATTAATATCATCTACTGAAATACTATCAAAAAGATTTGGTTCATCTGTAATTCCATTATCATTTAATGGTAAGTCAAATTCTACTGCATCTTCTTCTTGAGTATTAGTGTTGTTATCATCAATTTCAATATTTGGATTATCAAGTTTTTCAATATCTTCTAGTGATATATCATCAATATCATCTAAAGAAATGTCATCTAAAGAAATATCTTCAAATATATTAGTATTGTTATCATCAATAATTTCTGTATCTTCATCAATATTTTCTAATTCAACTTCACCATCAATAATTTCAGTAGGAGAGATACTATCAGAAGTTTCTTTAGTATCTTCATGTATATCAGCTGCTGTAGTATCTTCAATAAATTCTTCTTCATTATCCTTAGCTTCAATATTATTTTCATCAGCCTCATTAGTATCATAAGAGTTTTTATTTGAATTTTTATTTTCTTCTAAGTCAGCAATTCTTTCAGATAGTGTAGATATTGTTTGAGTAAAGTTTTCTATTAGCTTACTGAAAGTAGATATATCTGTTTGTGAATTTTCTTCTTGTAGTTCATTAGAATCTTGTTTATCAGTATTATCAAATTCAATAGCATCAGTATCTTCATATTCTTCAAGATCTTCAGTTTCAGGATTATTTTCGTTTTCTTCTAAAGGTATTTCGTTTTTTAAATCTTTCAATCCAAAATAGTCTTCTATAGAAAAATCATCATCTTCTGAAAAATAGTTAGACATTTTTTTACTTTCAAAGTCATAATTTTCAGCTTCTAAACTATCTTCAGTATCTTCTATAAATTCATTATTCAAATAAGAATCATCTTGATTATTAGAGTTTTCAAAGTATGTATCATCATGTATTGGATTTTCATTTATATAATCTTCATCAATTTCATCTTCATCTAGTTTAGAAGAAAGAGTTTCTAAGTCATTAAGTTCAATATTATCTAAAAGCTCTAAATCATTAATACTAATGTCATCTATATTAATATCATCTGTATTTTCTAAAGTATCATTATTTTGAGTATTTTCATTTTTTACATCTTTATTTCCTTCTATATTTTCATTAGAAATTTGTGATTCTTTTTGTGGTTCTTCAGATTTTTCTCTATAATCTTCATCATAATCATCATAATCAGGTTTTGTATCCAATGAAGCAGGAGTTATGATATTATAAAATTCAGAAATATTATCAGAATTTTCACTTTTTTCATCAGTAGAAGAAAATTGAGTTTCATCTGTATTTATTGTAGGAATAATCAAAGTTGCAGGTGATGCAGATACTTCTAATTCTTTTACAGATTTTTTTGAATTTTCTAAGTTTTCTAATATGTTTTGGTTACTTGGTAAAACTTGATTAGAAATTGAAATAGAATCTGAGTTATTTTGTACTATATTTTTAAAATTAGTTTCATCAAAAGTAAATTTCCTAAATATGTTTGAAAAATTAGAAAAAGTTGGTTTTTTAGAGAAATTATTTTTATTTATCTCAGAATCTATTTTAGGAATTGAGCTATCAAAAAATGGGGCAGATTCAGCTGCTTTTACATTTTTTGAATCAGTAATATTATCAGCTGCTTCTTTAATAATGTCAACATCTTCAATATTTTCGTGGTTTTCAAGAAATTCATCAAGAAATTCTGTATTATCAGTATTACCAATAATGTCATCTAATAATTCCACATTATCAGTATCATCAATTAGAGTTTCTAGAAGTTCAGTATCTGTGATAGTTTCTGATTCTATATCAGAAACTTCAAAATTTTCATTGTTTTCTGAATTACTATCGTTAACTATATTTTCATCAGACTCGTTATTATTGTTGTTTTCTAAATTTTCTGTTTCCTCTTGTTTTATATTACTAATTTGAGTATTTTCAACAATATAAGAATCTTGGGTTTCTTCTGTAATTTCATTATTAGTAGAAATATTATTTTCAACTTCATTTGAAACTTCGATTTCTTTATTTTCTATAGTTTCTCTATTTTGAGCTCCTTGTTCAATTTCTTTTTTTATTAGTTCTGTAAGAATAGCATCTAGTTCAGTATCTAATTGAATATCTTTATCATTTTGTATATTTTCATTTGTAATATCTTTTGAGATGTCTTCATTAATAACAGAGCTATCTTCAGCATCTAGTGTAGCTTCTTTTATATCCTCATTAGTTTTATCAGAAATAACTTGCTCATCTTCATTATTATTATTATTTTCAATCTCAAACTCTTTTGAGTCTAAATCTTCTTGAGATTGAAGATTAATTTGTGAGTCATCAATTTCATTATCATTTTCCTTATCAGAGTCTGCGTCTATTACATCAATATTAAATTTTTGAAAAACAGAAGGTTCATAGAAGAAAGGTGCATTTTGATTTATTGAAATATCAGGCTCTTTATCTTTTGGATTTGTAACAACAATATTATCAAGATTTTTATTTAAATTAAAAGATAAATTTCTTCTTGATATTCTTGATTTATGCACAGTGTAGTCTGGAGTTATAACAGTTGGCGCCTTTTTTTCTTCTTTATTATTTTTTATTTCATTAGAAATTTCATCTATATCAGAATTAATAGTTTGGGAAATTTCTTCATTTATTTCTTCTTTAGAAATTGATGAATTATTATCTTCAGTAATTAATTTATCTATATTTACATCCTCATCAAGAATTGTTTTGTTAATAATTTCTTTTTCATTAACCATTTCATCAGAAGAGGCATTGCTATTGATATTTTCATTTGATTTTTTTGTAACTGTTTCTAAAGAAATTGTTACTTCAGCTGTTTCTTGTTTTTTATCATTAATATCGTTTGTATTAGAAATTTCTTCTGGTATTTCTGAAACGACTTCTTGAACTTCTTGAACTTCTTGAACTTCTTTTATTTCTGAGGCTTCTAAGTTGATATTATTTAATTTCTTTTTGTTTTTTCTAACTACAGTTCTTTTTGATTTTTTTGAAGAAACATTAGAAACAGAAGTATCAACAGTTGAAGCTTTACGTTTTCTACTAATCGCAAAACTAGGTAGTCTTTTTGATACTATTGCTCTTTCATTTTTTTCTTCAGACTTTATTGCCATTTTAAAACCTCCATATCGACAGAATAATTCAATTAATTCCATAATTATATAAAATATTATAATATAACAGAAAAAAAAAGTAAATGGATTTTTTTCGCAAATAAGCAAAAAAAGATTACATTTTTGTTACATTTTTGTTACTAAAATTATAACCAAATGAAACATAAAATTCATTGAAATATAGGACTATTAATGATATACTCTAAATTATAATATTGGGTTTAGAAGGAAAGATATGATGAAAAAAATAATTAATTTTTTGAAAGATTTTGCAATAATTGCATATATTTTGTTAATAATTTTTGTAACAATTTGTCTATTATCTTATAATGATTACAAAGTCACAGTTTTTGGAAGTAAGACTTTGGTTCCAATAATTGATGAGGATTTAGAACCAGATTATTCAAAAGGAGATTTGGTAATAATAGACAAAAATGAATTTTCTGATGTTAGTTTAGGTGATACAATATTCTTTTATAGGACTGTTGGGGGAGAAACTACAATTAATTATGCTACAGTTCAAGGAATAGAACCTGTAACTGATTCAGAATATACTTTTACTGTAAAAAAAGATGAACAAGGTGAATATAAATTTTCAAGTTCATATTTTATAGGTAAATCAGAAACTGCAAAAGTTATTCCTGGAGTAGGAAATGTTTTAAGTGTATTAGAATCTAAATGGGGATTCTTATTTTTAGGTGTGTTCCCATCATTAATAGCATTTCTATATACAGTATATTCAATTATTCTTGAATTTAGCGGTGCAGAAGATGAAACAGAAGAGAAAAGTTCTAAGAAAAAATCTTCAAAAAATAAAAAGTCAGCTTCTGAAAAAAAGAACAAGACAAAAAAAGCTGAAGAAATTGCAGAAGATGATGTAAAAGAAGATAATGAAGATGAAGAAAAAACTGAAAAAAAATCTAAAAAAGCAAAAAATAAAGAAAATGAAAATATAGATGAAAATGACGATATTAATGAGAAAAAAACAGATAAGAAAAGTAAGAATGAAAAGGTAGAAGCAAAAAAAGAGCAGAATGATGAAAAAGAAGAAATAAAAACTTCGGATAATAAAAAAGAAATTGACGATAATGAATCAGATAAAAAAATAGACGAGAGACCAGTTGAAGAGAAAAACAAAGAAGAAGCAGAAAAAGTATCAGAGAATAAAAAAGATGAAAAACAGCAAGAAAAGGAAGAAGTTAAAGAAAAAAGTTTAAATACAAAGCAATTAAAAGAAAAAGGCAATTTAACAGATAAAGAAAAAAGAGCTTTAGTTGAAGAAAAAATGAAAGCAATGTCTCCTGAAGAAAAAAAAGCTCTTCTTGAAGCTAAGTTAAAAGCAATGTCTCCTGAAGAGAAGAAAGCTTTAATCGAGGCTAAAAAGAAAAAACTAGAAGCTGAAAAAAATAAAAAATAGGTGATATATACTGTGAATAAAAAGATAAAACTTATAATTTTTATTTTAATATTGGTTTTGCTTGTAGTTATATTAAGGTCAACATTTTCAAAATATGCAAATGAAGCAACAGCCGTAATAAATGAAGAAGTAGGAAAATGGGTAATAAAACTTAATGATACAGATATTACTACAGAAACAGCATCTACAGATTTTAATATGGATAAAGTTTATTGGGATTGGGACAGCTTTCCACATGTAAAATATCCAAATGTAGCTCCAGGTATGAAAGGTTATTTTGATTTAGTTATAGATCCAACAGATACTGATGTTTCAATGAAATATACTGTTGAAATAGATGATTCAAATGTAAGCATACCTGATGTTAATATAAAAATAACAGATATTCAAGAAATAAATGGAAAAGAATTAACGATAACTTCAAATCCTGATGGACCAGAAATTGTAGAGAGAATAAAAAAAATAGCAGAAATTCAGTCAGAAAATGAAAATGAAAGATTAGATACAATAAGAATTTTTGTTGAATGGGAAAATAATGAGGATAATAATGAAACAGATTCAGAAATTGGAAAAGTTTCTGATAATGTAATAAGTATACCTATTAAAGTAAATGTTATACAATATACAGGCAATTAATTTGGAGTAGAAATGAAAGAAAAACTAAAAAACATTGATTTTGTAGCAATTATATTAATTATTATTTTAGTAATATTATTATTTTGTTATTCGCAAATAAAAATATTTGGAAAAAAATATATTAATTTTTGTGGATATACAATATTTCAAGTTATTACTGGAAGTATGGCAGATACGATTCAAATAAAAGATATAGTTATAGTTAAATTAACACAAGATGTAGAAGTAAACGATATTATTACTTACAAAAGTGGAGAAGATTTTGTAACACACCGAGTAATAAAAATAGAAGATAATAAAATAACAACAAAAGGTGATGCAAATAATTCAGAAGATAATCCAATTACAAAAGATGAGGTTGTGGGTAAAGTAGTTTTTATAATATCAAATGTAGCAGTTTGGATGAATGTTTTTAGAACTCCAGAAGTTTTACTTGCAATAATTTTTACTATAATTATGATTAAGATATTATTTTTTAGAAAAAAGTAGATTAAGAAATATGCGAAAGAGGATTTAAGAGAAAGTTATGATTAGAGGAAAATACCTAAGAGAAAGGAAAGCAATGAGAATAAAGCGTAGAATAAAGCTATTAATAATTCTTGCTATTTTATTAGTGCTTTATAAGCTTATTTTTAGTTCATACTCTTTGTATGAATCTGAAGCAAATTCAAGTGCAGACATTGATGTAGCGTTTTATTTGCTAAAAGATGATTACAAATCTAAAGTAATTGCTTTAGATGATATGATTCCTGGCAGTACTCAAAAATGTGAATTTTCAATCTCTAATTATTATGTAGATGACGAAGGAAATGACGTAATTTCAGAAACTGATATGGAATATACTTTAAAAATAAGAACAACTACAAACTTACCTTTAGAATATAAATTATATATGAATCAAAGTGCTGATAATGCAAATTCAGATGATATTATAGAAATTCCAATAATAACTCAAGATGAAGATGCAACATATTTTAAACAATTAGTTGAAGATAAACAAGAATTTCCTTATACACAAGGATATACAAATACATATACTCTAGTGATAGAATTTCCAGAAGAATTTAAAGGAATAGAATATCAAGATATTATAGAGTGTATTGAAATTTCAATAGATTCTAAACAAATTATAGATTAATTAAGAGGATGAGTAGAATTGAGAGAAAGAAAAAAGACTAGAATAAGAAGAAAAAATATGGGTATAAAAAAGTTAATTTTATTTCTTATACTTATATTCATAATTATACAAATTATAAGAGTTGTAGTACCTGCGTCAGTTACTTTTTCTAGATATGTTTATTCTGTTATTAGAAGTTATTATTTAAGTTCTAAAGAATTTTATTTTAGAAGTGATAAATTAAATAATACTACAGCATATTTTGAAGCCGATAACTGGTCTGGGGTTGATGCTTATGAAATAACAGTTAACATGAACAGTAGAAAAAATAATATTGAGGTATCTAAAGATGATATAGAATATGATATTAGCTATGATTATGAAGTGTATCATAGTGACGGAAAAAAATATGATAATAAAGAAGATTTAATAGATTTTTATATCAGTAAAACTTCTGGTGTAATTAGAACTTCTGCAAATAATAGAGATTATTTCAATGTTTCAATTACACCTAAAAATAATATAAAATTAAATGATAATGATTATATATATATAAAACTTGAAGCTCATGCAACATCACCTTATGAAGAAACTTTAAGAGGAGAGTTTAAAATCAATATAGGAAATTTAGGTATGTCTTATGTTGTAGAAGATGAAGCATATAGACCTTATTTGGAAGTAAGAATAACAAATACTTTAGATTATTATATAGTAGATGAGGCTTTTGGTAGTCATGCACAAAATAGCAGAATAACAATAGCAGAGTATGTTGCATTATCAGATGCAGATAAAGCAAAATGTCACTCAATGATTATAACACTTGGTTTTGATCCTAATAAAATTGTTATGGATACAACTTCTAATATATATCTTATTGCAGATGAAAATGGAGACACAACTTATGTAGATAAAAATAATTTCAACTATGTTAATTCTATAAAATTTAAAATAGATGCAGAAGAAAGTAAAATAGTAAAATTTTATAAAATTGATGCTTCTAAAAATTATACATATCCTTTTGGAGAAAATACAGAACGAGTTGTTAATGTAAGTTATACATAATTTAAAGGAGAAAAAATGAATAATATAGTTCAAAAACATATTTCTGATACACAAAAAAGGTTTAAGAAATATTTTAGCATGATATTAAAAAGTAAATATGATAGAGAAGTAGCTGATGAGCTCATACAAGCCTATATCGATTCTAGATATTATAACTACGAAGTAAATAATACTATTAGAATATTTCATAGGAGAATTTATGAAGCTATAAAGGTAAAAGCTGAAACTTTAAGAGCCGAACTTCCAGATAAAATAGATATTATAGATTATACACAAGAATTATTTCAATATTTCTTTTATTTTGACTATGTTAGAAAAAATGTTGAAATATCTAAAGTTATAAAATTAATATCAGAGAAAAGAGAAAAAAAATACAATTTAAGAAATCCGGATACAAAAAACTTTATAAAAGAGTTTTCAAATTTAGTAGAATCAGATTTGAATAAAATAAATCATTTATTGAAATTATATGATTCAACGAAAGATTTTGAAATAACACTTAAGAAATTAGATGATACTATGTATCGTGTTAAGCTTTTATATAATTTTGATTTTCCAGAAATATTTAGCAAAGAAATAATAGAAGAAACTTTTGAGACAGATGTAATAGGCGAAGATAGGCTATTTGTTGAATATCCAATGATAGCAAATGAAGTTTTAAAAGAAATATTAAATGGGAATTTTAGTAGAATATATGTAGTAGATTTTGCTGAAAGTTTATTAAAAAAGAAAAAGAAATTAGAACAGTTGCTAGAAATTTTAGAAAATCAAGCTGCTCAAGATAAAATATATTTTGAAATAAAATTTGAAGATTTCGTAAAAAACAAAAAGGAAGTCTTTGAAATAATTAAAAGAGGTTTTAAATTTGCTTTAGTAACTAATAGTGAAATGCCAAAATTCACAAAAGACGAATTACAAATAACAGAAGTTTTTGGCTGTATACTTGCAGATACTAATGATGTAAATAAGAAAAGATACAAAAATGATAAAATATTAGAAATATAAAGGATTGAGGTAAAATATGGACACTTATGTAAGATTCTTATATGAATTTTTAAATGCTTTTTTTTCAGGATTGAAAACAATACTTACAGGATTTGTTGAGGGAATTAGACAAATTTTTGATATACCAGAATATATACATTTAATAAAAGAATATAAGAATGATTTTTCATTACAAGAATGGGTTTTAGTTGCAATAGCTATTATTGCAGTAGCACTTATATTAATATTAACAATTTTATTAGTATATTTAATTTTAAGAAAGTATATTAGATTTAGAAAAACATTAGTTGAACAAGAAAGCATGATGAAAGAAGTTGCAGATTTAAATAAAAGAGTTGCAACAATGACAAAAGAAAGGGAAGAAATTTTAGCAATGAAGGTATCTCAACTAGGTTTACCTCCAGATGAATCTGCTACTGTTGATATAGAGAAAGATAAAAAAGAAGGAGAGAACGCTTTAGAAGAAGATGATGGAATTAGATTCCCAAGACTTACATTGGTAGATAAAAAATTTGCTAAATATAAAGTTCAAAATTACAATAATGATTTTACGTTAGAAGAATTATGTATAGCATTTAGAAATTTCGCAGCATCTAGACTTCATTTATACTATACATTACCTATGATAAGAGTATTTATGGCAGGACTTGCATCAACTAAATTAGTTATTCTTCAAGGTATTTCTGGTACTGGTAAAACATCTCTTGCTTATGCTTGGGGAAAATTTTTGAAACATGATTCTTGTGTTGTTTCAGTTCAACCATCTTGGAGAGATAGAACAGAACTTTTTGGTTATTTTAACGAGTTTACTAAGAAATTTAATGAAACTCAATTGCTTGAGTCATTATATGTAGCTTCATATACAGATGATGTATACACAGTAATATTAGACGAGATGAACCTTGCTCGTGTTGAATATTATTTTGCAGAAATGTTATCTATTCTAGAAATGCCAAACAGAGATGAGTGGATTATAGAAATTGTGGCAAGTCCATGGGAAAACGATCCAAAACATATAGTAAATGGTAAAATAAAAATTCCAGCAAATACTTGGTATATTGGAACTATCAATAATGATGATTCAACATTTATGGTAACAGATAAAGTTTACGATAGAGCTATGCCTATAGATATTAATGATAAAGGAAAAGCTTTTGAAGCTGAGGATACTCCACCTATGGATGTTAATTTCTCATATTTAGATGGACTTTTCATGAAAGCAAGAGAAGATCATGAGGTTTCAGAAGAAAATTGGAAAAAAATAACTGCTATGGATGATTTTGTTATAAAACATTTCAAAGTTGCTTTTGGTAACCGTATTGTAAGTCACTTGGGAAAATTTGTCTCAGCTTATGTCGCTTGTGGTGGAGATGAAGTTGAAGGAATAGACTATTTTATAGCTAAAAAGATTTTAAGAAAATTTGAGCAATTAAATATTGCATACATAAAAGATGAAATTGATGGATTTGTTACTTTTCTAGATAAAACATTTGGAAAAGGTAAAATGAAAGAATGTATAGAATATGTATTAAGATTGAAGAAATTAGGATAACTTTTAGGAGGATATAGTGGATAAAATTTTAGACGTTTTTGAATTATATGCAGATTCTAATGAAAATAAAATAAATGATTTTAATAGAAGACTTTCTTCAACTATGGACGTTAAAATTGAAGCCGAAAAGCCCAAAATTGAAGGACTTTGGATGGATAAAGTGGAAAAGACAATTCCATATATCGAAAATATTTTAGCAGCACCCACTAGGCTTATTGTTAATGAAGAAGAAGTAGTAAAAATTGAAAAAATAAAAAAAGTTACAGTTGAAAGTATTAAACACTTATCTAAAAATGCAGGATTTATTGAAGATGTTGATGAAAATGGTGATGTTAAACCAGGAAAATTATTAAATGTATTTAAAGAAGAAACTTTAAATACTTATGAAAACAGATTTATATATACTCTAATTCAAAAAATGAGAGCAATTGTTGTAAGAGAAAAAAATAAACTTTTAAAAGAAAAATTAGCAACATCAAAAGAATTCAAACAAGTTGATTATCAAGGAAAATCCTATAACGGAAAAGATAAAGTTGATATACAAATAATAATGACTTCTTCATCAGAATCTTCAAAAAGAACAGAAGAAATTAAAGAAATGATTAATAGATTAAAAACTTTAGAAAAAAAAATTGGTAATTTAATGTTAACAACAACTTATCAAACTTTAGAAAAGCAAAACGTACAATTAATAACGCCACCTCTTAAAAAGAACAATGTTATATTAAAAAATGTTAATTTCCAATATGCAGCAAAACTTTGGGATTTTCTAATTAATGAAATGGATAAAATGAAAGTAACTGACATGGAAAATAAAGAAAAAAAATATAAAGAAAGAGGAAAAGCAAAAAAGTTAGTTGATGAAACATTTTTGCTTGATTACTTGATTTTACAAAGTGTTGAAAATCCAGAAATTAAAAATAAATATAAAAAAGAGATAATAGAACAATTAATTGCAAATATGGTTGAAAGAACTATAGATGTTAATGAAGGGTTAACTGAAGAACAACTAAAAAACTTAGTTAGTAAGCAGTATAAAATAATAAAGTATAAGAGACAGGCTTCTAACAAAGAAGTACAAGAAATATTTAAAAAATATATTAGTAAATATGTTTTGAAAATTAGTGAAGGTGAAAAGAGGTAAGATGAAAGAAGAAACAAATACAAAAAAAATTTTTAGCATTATAACAACAATAATAAAAATAATATGTATAATTGCATTAATACTACTAATTGCAGTTTTAGCTCTTCAAAGATTTTCTAATAATGAAATAGCTGTTGGTGGATTTAGAATTTTTAATGTTGCAACAGGAAGTATGGTTCCTAAATATAATGTGGGTGATGTACTAATTATAAAAGAAGTTGATACTAACAAATTAGAAGTAGGGGATGATATAACTTATCTTGGAGAAGTTGGTACATTTAAAGATAGAGTTGTAACTCACCAAATTGTTAGAATTGAAGAAACTGTTGGTGGTAGAATATTTTATACAAAAGGTATAGCGAATGATACAGAAGATCCACAAATAACAGCAGATCAAATATATGGAAAGGTTATATATAAATGTGTGCTTATAAGCATTTTAACAAAATTAATGAATAATTTAACAGCATTTTATATTATTATATTCATACCTTTTGCATTATTAATTTTCTTACAGATAAAAGATTATATCGCAGATAAAAAAGAAAATGAAGAAGACGATGATGAGGATAATGAAGAGGACGAAGAAGACGAAGAAGACGATGATGGCAACGAAGAAGATAATACTGAAGATGAAAGTGAAAATAAAAATTAAAATATAAATTTAAAACAATAGTAAACTATAAAAATATTATTGAAGATTAAAAAGATTGGATATAAATATTTAAAAGTATTAACGAAAGGAGGAGATAAAAAGTGGATAATAATACAGAGTTAGATATAGAGAATGACGATTTAAAGCAAGAAATTTTATTTGATATACTTAGTAAAGAAATTGATAATGAACTGAAAAATAAGACTCCAAATAAGAAGAATGATAAAAAGAAAAAAAGAAAAAAAATTATATCAAGACTTAAATCTACTTTAACAGTAAAAACAGTTTTAATATTACTACTTACTCTAATAGTTAATACTTATGCATGGTTTATATATATTAGTACAGTATCAACTGGTTTATCTATGCATGTTAGAAACTGGGAATTTGAAATAGTAAATGATGATGAGGAAGAAGATTTTGAGTTTGTTGTAGAACAAATTTATCCAGGAATGCCAGAAGAAGTTCAAAAAATCACTGCAAGAAATCATGGTGAAACAGAAGCTAAATTAACATGTAATATATTTTATGTAAGAATATTTGATGAAGAATTTGAAGCAGGAAAAGAAGGACCAGATGGAAAAATATATACATATTTAGATTTATTAGAAAAAATAAAAAATGATTATCCGTTTAAAGTTGATGTATATGCAAATGGAGTTTTATATGATGGTTCAGAAACAATAATGTCAACAGGAGATACTACTGAAATTGAATTTAAAATTAATTGGGATTATGAAACTCCAGATGGAACAGGTGATGTAACATTAGGTGATGAAGAAGATACTTTTTGGGGAGAAAAATCTTATGATTATGTTCAAACAAATCCAGATAAATATAGTATAGAAATAAAATTCCGTGTAGAAGCAGTACAATCAGAGATAACTTAAAAGGCTTTAAGTTTAGAATATATAATATATAACTAAAAAATGAGATCACTTCATTAACTATACATTTGAAGTAATCTCATTTTTAGTATTATAGAAAAGTACTAAGCACATACTATATTTATTCAGTAAAATAATTATTATTTTGAATTTTCTACTTCCGTAATTTCAGAATTTATAGATGGAACATTTTTAAAATGTTTGAATATTGATTTTATTTTATTGTTATTTCCTTCAATATCACCTAAATAATAAGAAAATATGAATGAGACAACACAAATTATTAGAGATATTAAAGATTTCATATTAAATAATAATATACAACTTTCATTTAATACATTTGGAATTATAGATATAAATAATCCAAAAATTATTGAAAATGTTATTGTATAATATTTTTTTACTAATATATTTATAATTGCTGAAATGACTAATACTCCTATTGCTAAACCAAAACCGGCTGGGATTAATATACTAAATTCTAAGTTTGCAATTGAACTTACATATAATTCATATAACCCAAGTGAAGATAAAATAACAGCACTATCTACACCTGGTATTATTGAAGAACCAGCTACCGCTACTCCTAAAAGTACGGATTGAAAAATGTTTGGATTTTCAATTGGAGGGAAAGCATTTTTATTAAATGCAAATAATGCCAAGCCTATTAATAGAGCTACTACAATTAAAATGTAATATTTTTTTGAAAACCCTTCTTTTTTTACTTCTTTATAAAAAAGAGGAATTGTTCCTAAAACTAATCCTAAGAAAGCAAATCTTGTTTGCATTTCAAAATTATTAAGTAGAAAATCTACTATTTTACTAAATATTAGTACACCAACTCCAAAACCTGCAAATAATGGAATTAAAAAAAGTACATTTTTCTTAAAATCTTTAAATAATGTTCCTATAGCATTTATTGTTTTTTTGATATAAACCTAGAATAACAAGTAAAACACTACCACTTAGTCCTGGTGCAATACCACCAATTCCAACAATTATTCCTTTTAAAAAATTTTTCATTTCTATACTCCTAACGTTTTTAAAATTATAATTGATATTATATAAAAAAATATCATTATTGTAAAGAAAATTATTAACTTCAAAAAATTTAATTTATAATAATTATTAAATCAAACGAGATATTTAATTTTCTAAAATCTGACAAGCTTTATTGTATTTGTTTAATATTTAGTTCAATTGGTATAATTCCTGATATATTTTCATCTTTAGAAATTGAAACATCTTCCAGATTATCAAGTATATTATTTTCACTATCATCCCATTCAACATAAATTATGAATTTATTGATGACTTCTGCACCAGTAAAATGTCCATCAGCATCTTTAGGTGGTTCAACTGTACCTACTATTTCTGTTTGATCAGGGTCAAGTTCAATAATTTCATTATCATTTAGAATATAAGAAGTTATTTTAAAATCAGGAATACTATTATCTAAATCTTCTTCTTGTTTTACTTTTAATGTATATTCAAAAGGAAGTTCTGTTCCTGTAGATTCAAGTTTAATTTCGAAATATCCTTTACTTGTTGGAACAATAACACCTTGAGCAATATTTTCAGTATTTTCATTATAAGTTATTTGGATATCCTGAGAAAAATCTTTATTTTCCGATATATTTTTATCATTTAAAAGAATATTCCATTTTGAAATATGAAAATTTGTTCCAGAATCTTTTGTTGAGATATATTTTGAATATGTTGATCTTATTACCAAAAATAAAACAATCAAAACTAAGATTAATAAAATTATTTTAACAGACTTATTAAATTTCATTTTAGTATTCTCCAATCTGATAATTTTATATTACAATATTTTTAATAAATATATTACTATAAATTATACATCTAACAAAATATAAAATGGAATAATTTATAAATTTAAAAGTAAATGGAAAAAATTAAATGTAATATAAATTTTACATATTTTTCCAAAATACTTGATTTTTTTATACAGAAAAAATCAATAAAAAAATATTTTAAAAATATTGTTATATATATACTTTTATGATTTTATCATAGAGTTATTTTTGAGTCAATTAAACAGGAAAATGTTACAAATATGAAAAACAAATGTAAAAGCATTGTAATTGAGTGACATTACATATTGTGGTAAAATTATATTAATTAGAGAATATGCAAAATTCAATATGTATGTCTAATCTAAATAGCTGAATCTATAAACTTTAGGAGGTGAGAGTTATTCAAATGACAAAATTTGAATTTGAAATTACCTCTAAGAAAATCTACAAGCGTGATTTAAGGATTAAAGTAATCAGATTAGCATTACTTATTCTTCTAATTTTTTTAATACTACTATACTTTATTTTATCTATTATATATGAAGCAGGTCGTTTCACAATTATATTAGATAGAAATTTAAGCTGGGAAAAAGGTATAGTATTATATGAAAAGTTAGGAGAAAAAGTAGTATCTAGAAAATTAGAAGCTGAAAGATTTGACGAGATGGATAATATTTCTATTGATTGGCTTCCTCAGAATATAGATACAGAAGCAGAAGGATCTCATAATGGAGATAATTATTTGGCTTATACTTTTTATATTGAAAATGAGGGAAAAGATGCAGTTAATTATTGGTATTCAATGCCAATAGATGATGTTATTCTAAATGTAGATGAAGCGATAAGGGTTATGGTATATTTAAACGGAGAGAAAACAGTGTATGCAAAATTAAATGGATATACAGAAGAACCAGAAGAAGGTACAAAAGCGTTTTATTCCGATGATACTGTAATGTTAGAAAGTAGACAAGATTTTGCACCAGGTGATATTGACAAATTTACAATAGTAGTGTGGATTGAGGGAGATGATCCTGATTGCACAAATGCATTACTTGGTGGTGAATTGAAGATGCATATGGACATTACAGAAGAACATATTGATTAATATAGGAGGAAGAAAATGAAGAAAAAAAGAAAAGTAGCTAAAAAAAGACTTAATACTTTACTTGTATTATTGCTTTTAACAGCTGTGTTATTAATCATGTCAACTTATGCATGGTTTACAGCTAACAAGACAGTTAATGTTGATTCTATTGATGTTAATGTAGCTACATCAAATGGTTTGCAAATTTCTGCAGATGGTAATACTTGGAAAACAGTACTTACTAGAGAAGATTTAGCAGGAGCAAAAGTTAATTATCCAGCAGCTACAAACCAATTACCAACAGACATGGCACCAGTTTCTTCAGCATTAAATTTAGTTGGTGGAAAAATGGAAATGTTTTATGGTGATGTTGCAGCAGATTTAACAGATCCAGATGCAGATACATATGGTGAATATGTACTAAAATCATTAAAACAAACAGATGTAGAGTCAAGTGGAATTGGTGATGATGCAGGAAAATATGCAAAAGGATATTATGTAGCTTTTGATGTATTTATTAAATCAAATAGTCCTGCAGAAGATTTTTATTGGTCTGGAAGTGTTGTTGAATTAAAAAATCAAGGAGATGGTACAAAAGTACCAATTACAGATCCAACTCAAGAAAGAGGTTTAGCAAATGCTTCTCGTATTGCTTTAATCAAAGGAGAAAGCACTACAAGTGAACAAGTAGATACAATACAAGCATTAGCAATAGATGGACCAGTTATGATGTGGGAGCCAAATGCAGATTATCATACTGCAAGAGGTGTTGAAAATGCTACAAACTTAGGATGGGCAACTTTAACTCCAGGTAATGGAAATCCAACAGTTAAATATTCAGGTATTAGTGCAGCATTTACTGATGAAATTCTGCTAAAAGATGCAACAGCAACTCAACATGCAGATAAATTTAAAGATGTTACACCACAATGGACAAGCCAAAAGAATGAAACTCCAAGTATGAATTTAAAAGATGTAGCAGGAGCTGTTGATGCAGGAAATGCTTTATCATCAGGTGTTACTAAATTTAGAATTTATATGTGGATTGAAGGACAAGATGTTGACTGCGAAAATTATGCAGCAAACTCAGATATTGAATATAATTTAAGCTTTAGCTTAGATCCATTCTAAAAAATAAGAAAAATATATATTTAAAGAGTAGTAAATTTGATTTACTACTCTTTTTTTCATTTGTGTTACAAAACACAAAAAAACCTTTAAAAACATATCTTCCTATGATAGAATATGATTGTAAAATATTAAAATAGGAGTACTAGGATGTCTAGAATTAGAAGAAGGAAAAATATTAATAAAGCTAAAATAAGAAACCTAATAATAGTCTTAATTATAGCTATTTTTATGTTTTCTATATATAAATTTAATTTTTTAACAAAATCAGAAGTAACATTAACAACACCAATTAATTTTGTTGAACTTGGAACTGGAAATGCAATGAATGTTGATATAGAACTTTTTCAAGATGAGAATGAAAATTATTATATAATTTTACCAGAAACTGTTAATGGTTTTTTCGCTCAAAAATATTATGTGGACAAAAATGTTATTCCAGAAATTCCAGATAAAAATGAAAATACTACTGTGCAACCTGAAAATACAACAGTAGAGGAAGCTCCTATTGAAATTGAAGTTGAGAAACCAACTAATTCAGTAAATAATGAAAATCAAGTTATAACAGGTGGAACAAGCAATAAAAATACAGCAAATCAAAATACAATTAATGGAAATAATACAACAAATACAGTTATAAATGAAACAAATGTAGAAAAAGGAGAAAAAACAAATTTACCTGTTACAGCACAGGCAGATTCACTATTTGATTTAGCCAAAGCAGCAACTAGTGGAGAAAATATTTTAGAGTCTGCTGAAGATAAAGAAGTACCAAATGAGAATTTAGGAAATGGAGAAGATACTTCAAATTTTCCAGAGGCTAATACATCAGGTCAAGGAGCACAAGATAATAATACAAATCAAGGCATACAAAACGATAATCAAAGTCAAGGAGTGCCTGGAGATAGCACTAATGAAAATAATGGTGTAGTAGAAGATACTTCAAAAAATGAGGAAACAAATGGAGCACAAGAAAATGGGCAGGCAAATCAAAATAATAATACAGTACCAGGAAATGATAGTGCACCTACTACACCTAATCAACCAGAAAATAATTCTGAAACACCACAAACTTCTACAGAAAATGAAAATTCACAAAATTCAAATGAAAATAAAACCAATACAAATACTACTTTAGAAAATGAAAATAATGATGCAAATTTGAATACACTTTCTGTTGGAGAAAGAGTATATTTAACTAAAGAAGATGTAGAAAGTGGAAACTATAGCATAGAAGTAGAATATCAAACAGTTGAAATAAATAATTTAAAATTATATAAACAAGAATTAAAAGCAGATTTAGGAGAAGCTTTAGTAAAATTAACTGGATTTATACCAGCTGGATATTATTTAAATGTAACACCAGAAGATATAAATGCTATAACAGAATTAAAAGCAGATACAGAAGAATTAAAGGATTCAGAAGTATTACTTGCTTATGATATTAAGATTTTAAATGGAGATAAAGAATATCAACCAGTTGATTATTTTCAAACAGTAAATGTAGAAATAACATCAGCAGTACAACTTGCAGGAAAAATAGATGATAAACCAGTTGAAGTTGTTCATATTTCAGAAGATACAGAAAAAAATGAGATTAGATTTGAAAAAATAAGTTTAGCAGAAAAGCAAACAGATAAAATCGAATTTATAACAAATGAGTTTTCAACTTATGCAGTTTTAGCATATTCAGCAATTCAAGATGAATATGTTAATGTATATGATTATGATTCAGACTATAACTATTATATGGGAAAAAATTATACAGATAATATGGCTGGAACGAATCAAAATAAATATACAGATGATAATTTAGCAAAGGTAACAATTAACTACTATAGTTATGATTATTCTAAAAATATTAATGAATCTAGAACATTTAATATAACACCAACTTGGAGTGCTGGAAGAGCAACAACTTCTGGTAGATACAGAATCTATCCTATTACAATTAATGCAAGTTCAAATAATCCAATAATTGATGATAACAAAAATTGGCAAATGAGTTTTATTATTCCTCAAGCAGCGGTAAATAGTTTTGATCTTGCAAGAACACAACAAGAAAACAATGGAATAAGTATTAGTTATGATACAAATACTAGACAAATGACATTATCTGGAAATAATTGGGATAGCTGGACAAAAGATAGTTATCAGTCTTATACATATACATTAGATTTAGCTTTTACAGGAAATGTGACTATTTCAAATGTTGAAGGAAGAAGTTTAACTGTAACAGAAAAAAATTTAATTGGCTATGTATCTGCTGATCAAAATGAAAGACAAAGTTTATTTATATATACTAAATGTATACCTATTACAAATGGTCAAATATCAATAGATTTAATAGATAATCCATATATAGATAGACCAGCTGGTTTTGGATTTGATGGTTGGATAACAAATGAAGTAAAAGCTGATGGTTCAAATAAATATACTATAAATACGGATTCTAATACTTATGCTCAAACTTTAACTGCTACACTTAATGATATAAAAAATTCAAATGGCGAATATGAGATAAATTTATATGCTAATTGGAAAGAAGCAAATATTGTATTTTTAAATACTAACAGTGGAAATGATAATAATTCAGGAACAAGTGTAAATGAAGCAGTTAGATCTTGGAATACGGCTAAAAATATTTTAAGTAGAAATGAGAAGAGAGCTTCAAATGCATCAAGTAGAGAATTAAATATTTTAGTTTTCGTTAATGGAAGCATCACTGCTGGTACTGGTGGACGTGAAGCAAATATTGCAAATATTGGAATTCCATATACATTAACAGCATTATATGATGGAAACTTATATAGAGATAATACATATATATCTACTTATTCTAATTTGACTCTTGGAAATGATTTACAATTAGAATATTTAAAAATTACAGGTGCTTATTATAGTGAAGATGAAGGTACCGGTAATATAACACCATATCTTAGAGCTAATAAATATAATTTAAGAATAGGAAGAGGAATAGTAGCTTCTTCAAATACTTATACTAATTTTGCTCAAATTCAAGGTGGAGGAAGTAGTAATAAATCTTTATACAAGATAGTTATTGAATCAGGTAGATATAATAATTTACAGGTTGGTGTGCCAACTGGATATGATTCTTATACATCATGTGGGATAAATATTTATGGCAGTGATTTTGATAGAGTAAAAGGTGATAATTCAACTTTAAATATTTACTTTAGAACTGCATCAAGAACATCAACACAATCAATTAGTGGATATAATGGCACAATAAACTATTCAGGAAGTAATTTGACCTCTGAAAATGGAATAAATTATTTAATGCTAGTAAAAAGTGGAACATTTGGAATGGATCTTTTTAGAGAAACTAATAGTGAAAATAGAACTTATACAGGTATTTACTTAGGAGGACATGGATCTTCAGGTGTTGATTATGGAGATAGATTTTTAATTGTTGAAGGAGGAAATATTGCTAATATTATTGGCGGACTACAAATGAAAACTTCTTCATCTGCAAAAACATATATATATGTAAAAGATGGTTCTGTGCAAAATATAGTGGGTGGTGCTGGTGTTTCTATGACAAATGGAGATAGAATTATTCAAGTAACAGGAGGAAATATTGCTTATAGTATAAGCGGAGGTTCAAATGGTTTTTTGGCTACTACTAATCAAGCAACAGGCTCAGGAACAATTAATAATGGTAGACTAGATGGTAGTACTTTGGTTTATGTTGCAGGTGATACAGTAGTAGGAACTGCTGGAATACAGAATACTTTATATGATGTAGAAGCTGGTTGTGTGCTAGGAGCTGGTAATGGTAGAAGTGGACGTACATATAGTGGAGCAGTTAATTCATCTAAAGTAATAATTGGTGGAAATGCCCAAGTTTTAAATGATGTATATGCAGGAGGAAATTATGGCTTAATATATGGAACAAGTAACTCAGGTGGCGGTGATAACCCATCAATAGATTTAAATGCTGAATACGTAATTGCTACTGGTCAAAATTCTGGTAATGCAATTACAAATAGTTCTGGAACAAGAATATCAAATTCTACTTTTAATGGATTAGAAAATCTTTCTGATAATAGTAAATGGATTTTAGAACAGAGTGGAGATGAATACTATATAAGAAATAAAGCAACAGGCAATTATTTAAGTTATGAGTCTTCAGGTGGCTGGAATCAAACGTATAGCTTAACTATGAGTACACAAAGAGAAAATTCATTCCAAATACAAAATAATGGTTCAACAGTAAGAATTTATTTCGAAGCAGGTTATATTTTTACTAGATCATACTATTTAATCTATAATAATGGCTGGAGTATTAGTACAAGTACTAATAGAGCAAATTTGTATTTAAACGCGATAAAAAAAGAAGAACCAGATCCAGAGCCAGAGCCTGACGACGAACCAACACTTTCAAATATAGAGATTATAGGTGGAACTATAGGTGAAGATGTATATGCTGGTGGAAATAGAAATGGTGTAAATGGTTCAATTTCTATAGATATGAAAGGTGGAGAAGTAAAAGGAACAATATATGGTGGACCAAATACGTCTGGAGAGATTCAAGAATTTTCTAGAATTAAAATTACAGGAGGAATAATAGGAACAAATACTGGAGATGATGGAGATGCTATTTTTTCCGGTGGAAAAGGTCAAGATACTACTGTAAGTGAATATACAACTTTAAGTATAGCTGAAAAAGATAGCAATATTAATATAAAAGGAAACATATATGGAGGAAGTGCTCTAGGAGTTGTAAATAATGATTCAACAGTGACTATAGAAGATAGGTATTCAGATGATAAATCTATAACTATTGCAGGTAACATCTATGGTGGCGGTAAAGGTGATAATAGAACTGCTGCTCAAAACGGTGGAAATGTAACTGTAACTGTTGATGGTGGAAGTTATTCATCTGCAAAAGCATTTGGTGGATGTAATATAAATGGTACAATAGACGGAAATATACTTGTAAAAATAGGAGAAAATTATTCTACAACTATTAATGAAGTATATGGTGGAGGAAACCAATCACAAATTACAACAGATTCTAATAATGTATATGTTTATTTATATAAAAATGCAGTAGTTGGAAATGCATTTAATGGTGGAAATAATGCAGGAATAGATGGAAATAATACAAATCTTCCAAGAGCCATTTATGCAAAAGGAGCTAAAGTAGATAATTTATATGGTGGCTCAAATTCTTCTGGAGAACTTTCAGAAACATTTGTATATTGTAGTGATGGTGCTACTATAGGAAATGTATATGGTGGAGGATATGGTCAAAACACCAATGTAACAGGTGATACAAATGTTAATATAACAAGTATAGATGAACAAACAGGAACTGCAGTAAATCCTTTAACAACAATTACAGGAAATGCATTTGGTGGAGGAGATAGCGGACCTGTTAATGGCTATACAAATGTTAATATAATTTCTTCAGCTGTAAATGGAACAGTTTATGGTGGAGGAAATAATGCAGAAGTTGGAAGAGATACTAATGTTACAATAGATAAATCTAATATTGCTACAATATTTGGTGGTGGAAACTTAGGTATTGTAAGTGGTAATACAAATGTTGATATTATGAATTCATCAAATATTGGAACTCTATATGGTGGAGGATGTTCTGCTGCTATTAATGGAGAAACAGATGTATATGTTGAAGGTTCTACTGCAAATGATGTATATGGCGGTGGACAAGGTGTTGATGCTATCGTGCAAGGCGATACAAATATAAATCTTGTACCAAATGGAGATATAAAAACAACAGTAAATCAAAATGTTTATGGTGGCGGAGACCAAGGTAAAGTAAATGGAAAAGCTTTAATAAATGTTATTTCTGCAAATGTTAATGGAACTATCTATGGTGGTGGTAATAGAGCAGATGTTGAAAATAATACAAGTATAAGTATAACAGATTCATCAACTGTAAATACAGTATATGGTGGAGGTAATGAAGGAAAAATAGGAACAACAACAGCTGTGAGTGCATTAAATTCTTCTATTACTGATACAGTATATGGTGGAGGTAATAAAGGAGCAGTAACTGGAAATACTGTGGTAATTATTGATACATCAAATGTTGCAGGAAATGTGTTTGGCGGTGGAAAAGCTGCAAATGTTAATGGAACTCAAGTAACAATACAAGGAAATTCTACTACTAATAATGTTTATGGTGGTGGTGACCAAGGAGAAGTAATTGAAGAAACTAATGTTTTAATAGATGATTCTATAATTAATCAAAACGTATATGGTGGCGGTAATGGTGCTGCCACAATAGAAACAGCAGGAACAATACCAGGAAAAATAGGAACAAATACCAATACTATAATTAGAAATAATGTAGAAATAAAAGGAAATGCATTTGGTGGTGGACAAGGTATAACTGCAATTGTAGAAGGAAATACGAATTTTGATATCACAAATAGTGTTGTAGGAAATGACATATATGGTGGAGGAGATAATGGTTCTGTAACAGGAAATACAAATGTTTATATGGATTCAAGTACAATTACAGGAAATGCTTATGCTGCAGGAAATGGTGCAAATGCAGTAGTAAGAGGAAATTCATACATTTTAGCAGAAGGAACTACTAATATAGGCAAAAGTATATTTGGTGGTGGAAATGCTGCAGAAACAGGACCAACAGGAGCAGATACTTCTCTAGGAATTGTTGATATAGCAGGAGCTATAATAGGAGAAAATGCTTATGGTGGAGCAAATTCTTCAGTAATAAATGGTAATACAATAGTAAATATAGGACTAGAGGCAATAAATCAATATTATGGAACAGACAAAGGTTATAAACAAGGAAAAATAGATATAGGAAATACAGTTTTTGGTGGTGGTGAATCTATGGATCCATCAAAAGATTTCGACTATGATTCTATTAGTGTTACAGGTACAATATTAATTAATATAGATGGAAAAAATTATGCAGAAGACGATATTAATATTGGTGGAAGTATATTTGGTTCTGGTAATGCTTCAAGTGCTAAAACTAATGGTGATATTAATATAAGAAATTATGGAACATTAGATAATCCTAAAAAAGGAGTTTCAATACAAAGGGCTTCAAAAGTATTACTAGATAATGCAAATATTACATTAAGTGGTACAACAGATAGTACTAGTGTTCATGCTAGCACATATTTCACATTAAATAGAATTTCTACTTTAACATTAAAAAATAATTCAGCAATGTTTTTAAGAAATGGTGCAAACCTTTTAGAAAACTTCTATAGCATGGTTGGTGAAGATGGAAAAGAAGAGTATGCACAAGTAACAGTAAATAATAGAATTTATACAACAGATGGAAAAACTTATGATGCCAAGGGAGATAAAGTTTTTGATAGAGATGGAAATATAGAATATTACATGCAAGCTGGTGCGGTTTATAATAGTTCAAATGAAAAAGTTGGAGATGTAGAAAAAATAGAGAACTTAGGAATAGATAAAAATGTAGATAATAGAATTTACATGTATTCTGGTATAAATTTAAATATTTCTCCATCTGAAAACCTTGAATCTTATGGTGAAGTAAAAGGAATGACTTTCTTTGGAATTTATAAAAATGCAGCAGGTGGCGATGGTGGAGATTCTGATATTTATACCGGTATGTATGATAAAGATTATACTTTAGGAAATCAAATCAATTGGAATGAAAGAGATTTTACACGTTGTTATGTAGTTGGTATGCACCAGAAAAATCCAGAGCAAGATATACAAGTTGATGGTTTCTATACTAACTTTGAAAAACTTGATGTTGAGTTAAGTGGTGGAGATGTACTAACAGAAGAAAACTATAGTGGAGTTTCTTACTGTAATTATATTACTCCAACACCTGAAAACGATATTTATTATATGTGGTATGCAGGTCCAGATGTTGAGGTTTACTATTATACTTTAGGTCTTATGGCATCAAAATTCTCAACACTAGGAACAAAAGAATTAAGCTTACTTGGACTTTCTTTCCCTAATGCAACCTTAACAATACATAGTGTTGATTCAAGTTTAGCAGAAGGTGTTGGTTTATATGATAAGAATACTATACCAAACATAAATCCTGACCAAGATGCAGCAAATAATAATTTTGGATTGGGAATGAAGACAGGTAATAGTGGATGGAGTATGAATGGTGGAAGTGATTTCTATTCAGATCCAGATGGAAATGTTGCAAGTTATAGCGGAGATGAAGTTTATACAATAGAAAATTCGTCAACAACACCATCACTAAGTTTCTATCTTTACCATTCAAATAATATAACAGAAGAAAAAGAACTTGGATATTACACAATAACAATGGATTTAGCATATTGGAAAGATTCTTTAAATCAAGGAAGAGCAACAGTTATTATAGATATTTCACTTGGAACTTCTGTATATGATGACTTTGGATATAATGGAGCAATAACTCCTGGAACACAATATGACTTATTTACAAGTACAGAAACAAATGTAACAACAGATAGTAGTTTTTCAGCTTATTTTGAACTTGCTGAACCAAACTTTAAACAAAATGAACAAGTTAAGAATTTCTATGAAGATTCTTATAGAGTAATAAATACAGAATATGTATTCCCAGCAAATACAACAATAACAATGATTGATAAATATGATAATGCTAAACCTGAATATTACTATTATACTGTAACAGAAGATGATGTAAGAAATGGAAAGGTAGAATACAGATTTTCAGAATTTTTAGCAATGGGTAGTACAAATCAGTATTATGATGAAAAAGTAATGAGAGAGAAATACTATAAACCTGATTTGGATTATGAATATGAGTGTTTTATATTTATTGTTAATTTTGAAGGTGCAGATTTTGGAACTATAACTGACCCTAATAAGATGGTAACATCAAATCAGCATTTTAGAATTTTCTTAAGAGCGGATGTAGAAGCTGATAGAAGTGAAGTTCTGTTTGGATTATTGGATGACCAAATAGATTCAACAACGTTTGGTATTTGGGATACAGAATCTAAAATAGATATTGATGCAAGTTTAAATAAAACAAAGATTTATTTAGGAAATGATGCAACTTTGAATATAAAGACAAACTTTGATGTTACAGTTATAAATTCTGTTAGAATTTATGATACAAATTATTTTGATAAAAAATTAGGTATTAAAATAACATTCTTTGATAAAGATACAAATCAAGTTATAACAGGTTCAAGTTTACTTGGTACATATTTTGAATTAAATGGTGAAAAATATTATCCTAGAACAGATGGAACAACAAGAATTAAGATTGCAGAAAAAGTTTCAAATGCTACTTCTTCAATCTCAATAAATACAGAAAATAGTACACTTGCTTCAGGAGATTATTACATTTTAGTTGAAAGCTTTGGATCTGCAGATGGTATATACTATGGAATTGAAGCATCAGCTTCAGATACTGTTGATTTACAAATTATAAATGATATTTATGGATTAAAATCAACATTACCAGAAGAACAAGTAATTATTGATAAAGCAACTGGTTATACTTTAGAAAAAGATACAGGTTATATTTCAGAAGGTAATAATAATTTGAATATTGATTTGGAATATGTTTCTGGTTTAACAGATCCACATATAACAGTATCTTTATACAGAAGAAATTATGATGATGTATATGATATGTCTTATACACAGGTAGATTTAAAAGAGTATGTAAATGAAGAATTAACACTTCTTGATTCTGAAAATATACCTCTAGAATATGTGATATTAAATAGTGATCAAATAAATGCAGAAGTATCAAATCCAGATACGCCAGTAAATTTTGATATTAATTATACACTAAAACAAAATCTAAAAACAGGAACTTATAAATTAGTATTTACTTTATATGATGAAAATATAGTTACAAAAACAAGACCTGTTGAAGATGAAGATGGAAATATAATACAAGAAGAATATCAAGCTATTGAATATGAACATATTGGAGAAACATATTCGTATATAATCATAAAGTAACAATATTGAAATAAAAATCCTCAATTTGTTAAACTAAAGTTATAGCAAGTTGAGGTTTTTTATATAATTAGGAAAGTTCTTTGAATTTCCTATTGTATAAAGGATTTGCCAAAAGTTGTACACAAATTTTATGAAATAAAATTTGTCACCAGAACAAAGACGTGGACATTTGTATAAAACTTTTCATTTTACAATTATCATAATGTTCACTTTTGTTCTTTAATAGGAATTTTATTATAAAATATAAAAAGGTTTTGACTAAAAATTATTCTTAAATATTAACGAAATGATTTGAAATTGTAATCAAAATGAAATATAAAAACTATGTACTTGAATTTTAAATTAATATATAATATTAATAGTTAATTAAAAGGTTCTTGAAAGGAATTTAAACAATGGAAAAAGGTTTGGAATTATCTAAATTGAGTAATGAAAAATTATTAGAGTTATATAAAAAATGTGAAGAATATATAACTTTTTTAGCAAAAGAAAAGAAAGAGAAAGGTAATGAAGAATAATGAACGAAGTAGATATATTAGAAGAATTTGAAAAATATGTTTTAAGTAATAAAGAAGTTTTAAGTGTTTTGCCAGTAAATAATAAGAAAAACAAAAGTAAATATATCGAAAAAGTTCAAGAATTAGAAGAAAAGGCAGAACAAATAAAAAAAGTGATATGGACAGAAATTTGTAATAGATATGAAAAATTCATATCTGTCGAAGAAAATCCTAAAATTAATGAGTTAAATGCAAGTATTAAAGATTTGAGTGATATTGAGTTATTTAATGAATTAAATACACCTTATGAAAAACTTGGCTTTGATAGAATAACTCACAGTTTAAGTTGTTTTTTTGAGGGAGATTTAAATCTAGTTAATGAAAATATAAAATTATTTGTTGAAAAATTTAAAGATTATGGAATAGAACTTTCATCAGATGATTTTAATTATAGTCAGCCAACAAATGAATATATGAAGTCATTTTTCAGTGAATATAATAATGGAGATATTTCTTCAGAAACTCTTAAAAAAACTTTTGAAACAGTATACTGGAAATGTCCAGATATAGTTACTCATATAGAATTAAATATGAGATATTTATATTTTATTAATTCAAAAAAAATCGAAAGAGAACTAAAAGAAAGAAATGATAGAGTTTTAGCTTCTAAAGGATTAGACAAAAATGGTTTAGTTAAAAAATATTTTGAACTTAATAAAGAATTAATAAAAACAAAAAGAGTAGATGCGAAATCCATTATGCAAAAATTTGTTTCAGGTGAATGGAAAATAAAAGATTTTAATAACAAAGAAATGACAGTTTTATATGATAGACTATCTGCAAAAAAATATAATGAAGCAAATGAAAAACAACAAGAAGAAATTAATAATAATTTTGGAAAACTTCTTAATACTCTTATAGAATATAATGCATATATAAAATATAAATATATTATAGATGATTTAAAAGTTAAATATAAAAATAAAGATAGTTTTAAAAATCTTTATGAAAATAAGAGTAAAGAACTTCGTAAAAAAGAACAAGAACTTATAAAAGAAAATAAGAAACATAATAGAATAATAAGATTAAGTAAAAATCCTTTATTTGTATTATTTAAAAAGAAAATGGATAGAAAAATTTATGAATTTCCAGTTTTATCAAATAATATGATAAAAGAAATAAAAAAATTATATGAAGAATTAGATGAACAACTTGTTAATACAAGGATAGCAGAATATGTAGATGATAATTGCACAATTAAATATATGTTTAAAATTGCAGTTTCTTTTTACACTTATGCGTATAATCTAATAAAAAAACATTATGAAGATGATGATGTAAATATTGAAGAAGAACTTCAAGAATTAATTGATTTTATAAATCAGCCATATAAAGTTATGTTAAATAACATTAAACTTGCAGAAGAACCAGAAATTACATCAATTATTTCAAATAGGTACAAAATATTAAATATTAATTTAGAAAAAGAAGACTTAGAAGAAAACTTAGATAATTTAATTGAGGATGTTGAAAAAATCGTTGATTTTCATAATATTCAAAAAAGTGACTTAAATATTGAAGATATTGAATTTGTTGAAAAAGTAAAACCAATGATAAATAAAAAATAGTGAGGAAAATAAAATATGAGATATGAGTCTGATGTTATATCTAAAAGGATAAAAAGAAATCAGAAAATCAAAAAGTTTTTAAACATTATCTTATATATTATATTAATTCCAACTATATTATTTAGTTTATTTTTGATGTTTGGGGAACTAGGAGATTCTAAGGAAAATCCTAGTTTTTTTAATATAAGCTTATACTCTGTTGTATCAGAAAGTATGAGTCCTAGAATTAAAGTAAATGATATAGTAGTAGTAAAAAAAGGATATTCAAATGATGAATTTAGAGAAGGAAATATAATTACTTTTAAAAAAGATAATGGAGAAATTGTTACACATAGAATAGAAAAAATAGTTTTATCTGATTTACAAAATTCGTATATTACAAAAGGTGATAATAATGAAACTGTAGATGAAGAAGTTGTAAGGTATGAAGATATAATCGGAAAAGTTATATATGTAATGCCGAATCTTGGAAATATGTTTGCACTTTTAAAAAATAAATATTTTTTTGCAAGTTGCATGATAATTTTAATATTAGTAACTCTTTATGATTTAAGAGTAAAAAAAAGAAAGCTAGAAAGAAAAAAAATAAGAGAAAAATATGAAAAAAAATCTAATTTTTATTTTTAAAACGGAGGAATTTTAAATGGCAGATAGTCCAGAAGTAATAGAAGCAAAAGAAAAAACAAATGATAGAGAATTTTTTCTAAATAGAGTAAAAGAAATTCCAAGTTTGATTGAATGGGCAAATGAAGAAATTCGTGATGATAAAGATGTTATTATGAATGCTTTGGAAGCAGGTGGTGGAGCATTAGAATTTGCAAGTAATAGATTAAAAGATGATAAAGAAGTTATTTTAAAAGCTGTAAATAAAGCTGGTTGGACATGTTGTTATGCAAGTGAAAGACTTAAAGGAGATAAAGATGTAATTTTGGCAGCTTCACAAAATGATGGACAAGTTTTATATTATGCAAGTGAAGCACTGAGAGATGATAAAGATGTAGTAATTTCTGCTGTAACTAATAAACCTATAATTTTAAAATATGCAAGTTATAGATTAAGACATGATAAAGATGTTGCTATTGCGGCTGTTTCTAAAGGAAAAGCAAAAGTATTAGAATACATTTCTCCAGAATTAAGAGAAGATGAAGAAATTAAAAAAATGTTAGAATAATTTAATAAAATTTAAGAATAAACCTCTCTAGTTTAGAATATATATCTAAAAAGAGAGGTTTTTATTTATGAGAGATTATAGTAAAGTAAGTAAGTTTTTAGAAATTCCAAGGGAGGTTATTAGTAATGTTCCAAAAATTACTATAACTGGTTTTGATGAAATTTTAATAGAAAATTTTAAAGGCATATTAGAATATGAAGATTTTTTTGCAAGAATAAGTACAGAAATAGGAAATATAAATATAAATGGTTTTAATTTAAAATTAAATCAAATGACAGATGATGATATTTTAGTAAGTGGAAAAATAGAAAATATCGATTTTGAAAATAAAAAAGTAAATTAAGGAGAAACCAATGCTGATTAAAATAATTTACATGTTCTTTTCTGGATATATTACTTTAATAGTAGAAGGATTTTTTATAGAACGATTTATAAACATTTGCATGAATAAAAAAATTTTTCTTCAAGATATTAAAAGGGAAAACAATACATATTTAAAAGTGAAAATTTTAAAATCTGATTTTAAAGAAATTAGACATATTGCAAAGAAAACAAAATGCAAAATAAAAATAGAGAAAAAATCAGGACTTCCTTTTGTAATGAACAAATATAGAAAAAGAAAGGTATTTGCAGTTGCTGTTTTAGTAATTGCAATTTTTATTTTTACATTAACAAAATTTATTTGGAATATAGAAGTTATTGGAAATGAAAATATACCAAAAGAAGAGATTATTTTTTTAGCAAAAGAATATGGAATAGATATTGGTAAACTAAAATCAAACATAAATATAGAAAAAATAAGTAATGAAATAAGATTAAAAAGAGATGACTTATCTTGGGTAGGAATAACAGTAAAAGGAACTAATGTAATAATTACAGTAAAAGAAGGAATTGAAACTCCAGAAATAATAGATAAAAATGAAGTTTGCAATATAATAGCATCAAAAGATGCCACAATATCGAAAATGGTTGTACAAAATGGCACAGCAAGAGTAAATGTTGGAGACGAAGTAAAGGCAGGAGATTTATTAGTAGAAGGAATAATGGAAAGTGAAATAAGTGATCCAAGACCAGTACATGCAGAAGCTGATATTTATGGAAAATTTTATTTTGAAAAAGAGAAAAAAGAGAGCTTTGTGCAAAATGAAAAAGTAAAAACTGGAAATGAAGAACAAAAAAACGAAATTTGTATAAATAATTTTAAAATAAATTTATATAAAAGGGTTTCAAATTTCGAAAATTATGATACAATAAGTGCAAGTAAAAAAATAAAATTATTTTCTAATTTTTATATTCCGATAGAAATAAAAAAAATTACAAATATTGAAACTAAAATGGTACAAAAAACTTATTCAGAGGAAGAACTAAAAGATAAAATAATAAAAGAACTAGAGGAAGAATTAGAAAAAGAATATAAACTTTCAAATTATGATGAAAAAAACAAAAAAAGAGAAGTAGAAATACAAAAAGAAGATGATGGACTAAAAGTAAAAATAATATATGAAGTCCAAGAAAAAATTAGTACAAAAGCAAATTAATATGGAGGGATGTAAAAATGGTGGAAGAGAGAAGTTTAAAAGTTCTTTCAAATGAAACAACGTTTTTTAATAAGGTTTCTAGTACTTTAACTAGATTATTAATACCTACTAAAATTGGTATTAATGGTATTATGATAAATATAAAGAGAAGTTCAGCAATAAAATCTTATGAGCAATTAAAAAATGCAGAAAAAAATAATGATATTTCAAAAAAAGAGCAATATCAAAACAGATATGAAGAAAGTTATACTTTATATTTAGAGGCAATAGATAAACATATAATGGATTCAATTTATAAAAAAGTAAAAAACAATACAGCATCTAATTTTGAAAAAAATGCTTTATCAAATTATTATACAGTAGTACATTTAAAAGATAATGAATATTTAGAATATAAATATAGAAAGCAAAAATTTTTGCTAGATTTAGATTATGAAAGTTTAGTTGCAACAAAAAAAGAAAAGATTTTAAGTAAATATACTCCTATTTATATAGAAAAAATTGATGGAATATATAAAGGAATATTAAAAAATTATTCTGTAAAATTAGCAGATGGATTAAAAGCTAAAGTTACAAATCAAATAGAAGTTTATAAAAAAATTTTTGAAACATTAGAAGATTATATTAAAAATATATTACCTATAAAAATAAGGATTGATGGAACAGAAAAATATAGTAAAATAATAGAAGAATATGAAGAGTATGAGAAATTTAGTGTTGGAAAATTAGATGAGAGAGATTTCTTAGAAAAAAATATGATTTTATTAGGTTTAAGCAGAGTATTATTTACTCATAGTTTACCACTTGTTGCAGCAGAACAATGTTATAAAAAATTATTAAAAGATACAAGAAATCTTATAGTAAATTCTAAGGTTGAGGAAAAAAGAGAAGCTACTTATAAAATGCTTTTAGAATTAATAGAAGCTTATAATGTGAAATTATTATCAACAAAAGTGTATTGGGATAAGCCATCAGAAAGAGATGATTATAAAAAATTCTGGGATGCATATAGTAAAACTAATTCTTCAAAAGAAAAAGAAATATTATCTTTAAAAAGAGAACTATATGATACTCAAGATGAATATGAAAAATATGCTGAAGTTAGAAAATTTTATAAAAATAAACTAGTTGACTTAGGTGTTATGAAAAATATAAATGGAATTAAGAAAAACATAAAAGGTCATTTTACAAAATTATAAAATTGATTTGGCAAGGATAAATTTAAATAAATATTCTTGCCTTATTTTATAAATAGAGGGAAAATGTATGAATAAGGTTGTAGAAATAGAATATTTAGATTTGGAAAAAAATAAAGAATATGAAGAAGTAATAAAAAAAGTTTTAGAAAAATGTTTTTATGTTGAAAAAATGCAAAATTTCAAAGTTTATATAAGTATAACTTTAACAAATCCCGAAAATATTAGAAATTTAAACAAGAAATATAGGAATATAGATAAAGAAACTGATGTACTCTCATTTCCAATGTTTGAAAAATCAGAAATTCCTAATCTTAAAAATTTAGAATTTGAAGAAACTTTAGGAGATATAGTAATATCAATAGAAAGAGTAAGGCAGCAAGCAATAGAATATGGACATAGTTTTGAAAGAGAGCTTGCATATATGGTAGTACATGGTTTTTATCATCTAATGGGAGAAGATCACATAGAAGAACAAGATAAAATTATTATGAGAGAAAAAGAAGATAAAGTATTAAATGAATTAAAAATTTTTAGATAATAATTTTTGTAAATATTTTTATATTTAATAGTAAAGCATGGAAATTATTTTTAAGAAAATAATGTAAAACATTATTTTGAATAATTTGAGATTCATATTTATATATTAATATTAGTAAAAAGAAGGGTATTATTATATGGCAAAAAAATGGAGAAATAAAAACGTTAGAGAAGCTTTTAAAAATGCAATAAATGGAATAAAATATGTTTTTAAAAATGAACATAATTATAGAATACAGGTTGTTTTTTCAATAATTGCTATTTTGATAGGAATTATTCTAGAAATTAGTTTTTTAGAGTTTGCAATAATTTTTACAGTAATAGCTCTAGTATTTTTGGCAGAATTTATTAATAGTATTGTGGAAACTGTTGTTGATATGTATACAGAAGAATATAATGAGAAAGCCAAAATAGCAAAAGATGTTGCAGCCGGAACTGCTATGTTAATGGCAATAGCATCAGTAATTGTTGGAATACTAATTTATTTACCTAAGATATTAAAAATTTTTAATATAATATAATATATACTAAGGAGATTTAATATGAAAAAAGAAGTAAAAGTTGCACTAATAATTTTAGTAGTTGTAGTTTTAATATTAGGAGCAATATTAATTGTAAAAAATTTTTCTAATAAAGAAGTAACTGAAGAAAAACATGAAACTCAAGAAAAAATTTCAAATCAAGAAGAAGTAGTTCAAGAACCAGAAAAACCAGAAATTAAGATTTTTGCTGGAGATGATAGGCCAATAGCTTTTATGATAGATAATAATACAAATGCACAACCTCAAGCTTCAATTAATTCTACATATATGGTTTATGAGATAATTGTAGAAGGTGGAGAAACAAGATTAATGGCACTTTTTAAAGGTACTGAGGCAGATGAAGTTGGACCAATTAGAAGTGCAAGACATTATTTTCTAGATTATGCAATGGAAAATGATGCTCTATATGCACATTTGGGAATGAGTCCTCAAGCAGAAAGAGATTTTGGGGTATATGATATAGATCATATAAATGGACAGATTTATGATACAGGAAAAGCCAGAACTCAAAGTTCTCTATACTGGAGAGCAAAACATAAAAAAGCTCCACATAATGCATACACAAATACTGAGTCAATATTAACAATTGCCAAAGATAAAGGTTGGAATACGACTTCAGATAAAGAAAGCGTTTTAAATTATGTACCAGAAGAAGTTAATTTAGACCAAGCAGATAGTATGATAGCAAATACTGTTACAATACCATATTCTACAGGTCATAAGGTACAATATAAATATGATGAAACAACAAAAAGATATACAAGATATTCAAAAAATAGAAAAATGACTGATGAAGTTACTAAAGAAGATGTTACAACTAAAAATATTATTATTACATTTGCGAGAAACTATACTTTAGATGATGGTGAAAATAAAGGTAGGCAAGATGTTGTAACAGTTGGGTCTTTAGATGGATATTATATTACAAATGGAAAAGCTATAAAAATTAAATGTAATAAAAACGATAGAACTGAGCAAACTCAATATGTAGATATGCAAGGAAATGAAATAAATGTAAATGATGGAAATACTTGGGTTAATGTTTGTCCTATTGATGCGAATGTGACTTTTGATGTTTAACTTTAAATAATTAATATAAAATATAAAACTGTATTAAAAGGAGTTTTAATGGAAGAATTTAAATCTGGTTTTGTTTCTTTAGTTGGAAGAACAAATGTTGGTAAGTCTACTTTATTAAATGCTTTAGCTAAAGAAAAAATAGCTATTACTGCAAATAAAGTACAAACAACAAGAACAGCAATAAAAGCAATTTTAAATGATAAAAATTATCAAATAATTATTACAGATACTCCAGGTATTCATAAACCAAAAACAAAACTTGGAGAAACTATGGTAAATACGGCTTTTACAATGTTTGCAGAAGTTGATGTTATATTATTCTTAATAGAAGCAACTTCTAATGATATTGGAAGAGGAGATAGAAGAATTTTAGACAAAATAATTGAAAGTAAAAAAACCTGTATTTTAATAATTAACAAAATTGACTTAGTTCAAAAAGATAAATTACTTAGATTAATTAAATTATATAGTGATGAATATAATTTTGAAGCAGTTATTCCAATATCTGCATATAAAAAAGATGGAATAGAAAAAATAATTGATGAACTTTTAAAAATTTTACCAAAAGGACCAAAATATTATGCAGATGATGAATATACAGATCAAACTATGAGACAGCTTGCAGAAGAAATTATTAGAGAAAAAGCACTAAAATTTTTAAATGATGAAGTACCACACGGAATTTATATTGAAGTAGAAAATTTTAAAAATAGAAATACTACAAAAGGTGAAGAAATATATGATATTGATGCAACAATATACTGCATAAAAGAATCACATAAAGGAATAATAATTGGAAAAGCTCGGAAATCTTTTGAAAAAAATTGCAATGTATGCAAGACAAGATTTAGAGAAAATGCTTGGTACAAAAGTGAATTTAAAAGTTTGGGTTAAAGTTAAGGAAGATTGGCAAGAAAAAGATAATATAGTTAATAGATTTAAATTAAAATAAATACCAGTATAAATCTTCTAAAATTTACAAAAGATATTTATAAATAATATTATAATTTATAAAGTTAAAAATAGAACAAAAATAATATGAATTATGAAATATTATTTATAAAAGAAAGGGATGACTTGAATATGTTAAAAAATATTGCTTGGAATACATTTAAGCAAACAGGTGATATTAATTCTTATTTAGAGTTTAGAGAAGTGAAAAATATAGAAGAAAATATGAAGGTAATATTAGATGAAACAAATAAAAGTAAATGGGATAATAATTGCAGAAAATAATATGGGTGATTTTGACAAAATGCTTACAATGTTAACTCCAAATTTAGGAAAAATTGGGTGCAGTGCAAAAGGTGCGAGAAGGCCAAAGAGTCTTCTGCTTAGTGGCACTCAATTTTTGTGTTTTGGAGAATATATGCTTTTTAAGGGATCTGATACATATACAATAAATTCGTGTGAAACCATTGAACTTTTTTATAATATAAGAACAGATCTAGATAAATTAACTTATGCCTCATATATTACTAAAATAATTTCAGATGTTACTACAGAAAACCAAAATAGTTTTAATACATTAAAATTATTTTTAAATACTTTATATATGATTTCAGAAACAGATAAGAATTTAGATTTTATAATTTCTGTTTTTAAACTAAGACTTTTAAAGATTTTAGGTTTTGCACCAAATTCATTGGAATGTACTTCTTGTAAAACAAAAGATAATTTAAATTTTTTTAGTATAAAAGACAATGGATTTAAATGTAAATTTTGTAGCAGGCAAGATAGTAGTTGTATACAGATGAGTGATCCAACTAGAAATGCAATTAATTATATATTAAAAGCAGATTCTAAAAAAATTTTTTCTTTTACACTTTCAGAAAATTGTCAAAAAGAATTAGAACTTATAGCAAACTTATATTTAAATGAGAAATTGGAAAAAGAATATAAATTAGAAAAGTTATTTTAAAAATTAATTTATATTTGAATTATGTATAAAATATTATAATTAAATAAGTTTTAATAAAGAGAGCTAAAATTTAACTTGCAAATTATAAGAAATACTTATATAATGGTTTTACAAAAAAATACTAAAAAGGAGTGGTTATTATGAATATAACAATAACAGGAAAAGAAATAAAAGCAACAGAGGCAATTAAAGATTATGTTGAGAAAAAACTAACAAGAATAGAAAAATATTTTGCAGAAGAATTAATCAATGTAACTGTTACTATAAAAAAAGAAAATGCACAATCAGAAATAGCTGAAATGTATGTTTCAGTAAAAGGTGTTTCTTACAAAGCAGTTACTGAAGATAAAGATTTATATGCCGCTATAGATAAAGATATTGATATTCTAGAAGGACAAATTAGAAAATCTAAAGCTAAAAAAGAAAAAATGATGAAAGATTCTTCAATAAAACAAATGAACATAAATGGAATTGCACCAGAAAAACCAGTTGAAGATGAAGTTGTTAAATCTTTATATTATGAATTAAAACCAATTTCTGTTGAAGATGCTAAATTAAAATTAGTTGAAAGAAAAGGAAATATTTTCTATACATTTGTAAATATTGATACAGGAAAAGTTAATGTAATTTTTAAATTAAAAGATTCAAATAATTATGGTTTAGTAGAACCAGAAGCATAAGTAAAAAATATGTTAAAAAAGTAGAAGTTTAATTTTTAAACTTCTACTTTTTTCTTTTCCATAAATTACTTGTTTAATTTTTTTTATTTTACACATTATATATATAGAAATTGCATTAAAAAATATTTAATCATTCAAAGATTTATAGTTTTATAGTGGATTTAGAATAAATTGAAATGAAAATGAAATATAAATTTCATTATAAAAATTACTCTAAATTTTTTATAAACTTAAAAATAGTGATTGATTAGTTATTTAGAATTTAATGCTTTTTCTAAGTTTAAAATAGTGTTTAAATTAGAAATTTAATTAAAGACGCTACTTTTAAAATTCGGAGGTGAATTAGAGATGGCAAAAAGTAATAAAAACGTAGTTCCAGAAGCTATGGATTCATTAGAAAGATTCAAATATGAAGTTGCTAGTGAAGTAGGTGTTAACTTAAAAAATGGTTATAACGGAAATATATCTGCAAGAGATGCTGGTAGAATCGGTGGTAACATGGTTAGAAAGTTAATAGAACAAGCTGAAAATCAAATGGCTAACAAATAGTTATATTAGAAAAGGGGCAAGAATTTTATCTTGCCCCTTTTATTAATTTTAAGGGTAAATCACGGGTTATACCTGCGGATAATTTTATTGTTCACTTCTGTTTTATTTTTACTAACTTAGTGTGCTAATATATTTTATATTAAAAAAATTTTAGAAAATAAAAAAATATTGTCAAAAAAAGTTTTAATGATATAATATGAAAAGAATAAACAAAGGAGAAATAAAAATGTATAAATTAGTAGCTATTGATTTAGATGGGACTCTACTTAATTCTCATGGAGAGGTTTCTGAAAGTACAAGAAAAGCTTTATTAGAAGCAAAAGAAAAAGGAACAGAAATTGTTCTTGCATCAGGCAGACCAATTAGCTCAACAGAAAGTTTGGCATTAGAACTTGGAGTAGATAATTATTTAATTTCTGGAAATGGTGCAGCAGTTTATGATATTAAAAACCAAAAAGTAATATGTGATAGATTTTTAAGTAGAGAACAAGTTTTAAATATTGCAAAATTATGTGAAGAAAATAGTTTCTTTTATAATGTATATACAGAAGATGAAGTTATTGCAAGTTCTTTAAATTATAATATCTTATATTATCATAAAGAAAATGTTAAAAAAGTTGAAGAAAGAAGAACACATATAAATCTTGTTCAAAATATTTCTGATTACATAAAACAAACAGGTAAAAATAAATTTTTAAAAGTGACTATTTGTGATGAATCACAATTCATTTTTAATAGTATTATGAAAAAAGTAAAACAAATAAAAGGAATAGATGTTTTAGAAGTAGAATATATGTCAAGAAAAAAAATAAAATCAGGAACAGATGATGTAGACATACAATATTATTATACAGAAATTACAAATGAGAATGTTAATAAATGGTCAGCAATAGAGTTTCTTTTAAATAAGTTAGATATAAAACCAGAAGAAGTAATGGCAATAGGAGATAATATGAATGATAAAGAAATGATACAAAATTCTGGATTAGGTGTAGTTATGGGAAATAGTAATCCTATAATAAAAGAAATGGCAAATGTAATAGTATCAGATAATAATTCTGAAGGAGTTTTAGAAGCAATAAACAGATTTATTTTGACAAAAAATTACTAATTTAACAATAAAGTTACAAAAAAAATAAGTTTTTGTTACAATGCTTTAATTCATTGATTTTAAACAATAATTGTTGTAGAATTAAGAAAATGGCATTATACAATAATGCCATAATATTGTAAAAAATAAATTTTTTTATAGATAAAGGGAGGAACTTAAACCATGGCAATGAATCCGATGCAAAGAAGAAGTAGAAATTCTTTTTTTATAGGCTTTTTAGTAGCTTTAATTCTTATGGCTCTAGTTGTAGCAGCCTTAGTAATGAAAATGAAGGCAATAAATGAAGAAAAGGAGGCTTTACTTCAAAAACAAATAACTGTATATGTTGCAGCAAATGACTTAAAATCAGGAGAAACAGTAACTTTAGAAGAAGATTTTATGATGAGTACTGTTCAAACAACTCTTGATCAAAGCCAAATTATTAGTGATGAAGATTTCCAATATTTAGATGAAGAAGGAAATATAGTAATAAAATATAATTCAGACGGCAGTGAAAAACAAAAGGAAGTTGTATTAAAAGTTGATGTTCCTGCTGGTGCAATAGTAACAAAAGACATGATTGAGGAATCAGATGATCAAACAACAGATACTGATAGAATTCAAGAATTTAATATGATTTCTTTACCTTCTCAATTAAAAAATGGAGATTATGTTGATATAAGAATGTCTATTCCAAACGGACAAGATTATATTGTTTTAGCTAAGAAAAAAGTATTAGGAACAACTTCTACAAGTATTTGGCTAAAATTAAATGAATTAGAAATGAAATTATTAAGCAGTGCAATAGTTGAAAGTTATTATTATACAGGATCAAAATTATATGCTGTTCCTTATACAGAACCTGGTATGCAACAAGCAGCAGTTCCTACATATCCAGTAAAAGATGCTGTTTTAAGGCAAATAAGAAATGATCCTAATATTCTTGATGAAATAAGACAAGAGTATGAAAGTAAATATATAGCAGAAGATAGAGTACAATATTTTGAAACACCTTTATCTTTAATACCAGAAGAAGATAAAAACTCTATGGTAAGTGCTGGAAATTCAGATGAAAAAGAAGCAATAAAAGCTGCAAGAGAAGAATTTGTAAGCTCATTAGAAGGAACAGAAGATATTGGATATACTGAATAAAAAGGAGAAAGCTAGGAGGACATTATGAAAAAAATTGCTTTTATAGGTGGATACGATAAAGCAGATATGTTAATATATATAGCTAAAATAATTTCTCTTATGGGGAAAAAAGCTATAGTAGTAGACTCTACAGTATTACAAAAAACTAGATATATTGTCCCAACAATGCAGGCTGTTAAACAGTATATTAATACTTTTGAAAAAGTTGATATAGCAATAGGATTTGAAAATTTTGAACAAATAAAGAATTATAAGGCAGCAAATGATTCGGATGAATTTAATTATGATTATGCTTTAATAGATATAGATTCATATAGAGGATATTATAATTTTAAAATAAAACCAGAAGATAAACATTATTTTGTTACTGCATTTGATTTATACTCTTTAAGAAGGGGGCTTCAAGTCTTTAAAAGACTTGAAACTCCTGTAAAAGTAACGAAACTGTTATTTACAAAAGAAATGCTACCAGAAGAAGATAAGTATTTAAATTATTTATCAAAATCTTTAAAGATAAAGTGGGATCCAGATATAATTTATTTTCCATTTGACCTTGGAGATGAAAATACAATTTATACAAATCAGAGATCTGGAAGAATTAGAATTAGAGGTTTAAGTTTACAATACCTAGATGGAATAATGTATATTGTGGAGGAAATAACTGGCGCAAGCCAAAATGAAGTAAAGAGAGCTACTAAAATATTAGAAAGAAATTAGACTGGAGGAAAATAATGGCTATAATTAGTTTTTGGAGTGGAAGCAAAAAAGAAACTGGCCAAACATTAGCAATAACGGCTTTAGCTACAAGGATGGCTATAGAACACAATTATAGAATATTGCTAATAGATGCAACTTTTGATGATGATACAATGGAAAGATGTTTTTGGAAAGTTAATAGAAAAAAAGATATAGCTAAATTGCTTAATAAAGGCAAAATGGATATATCTTCTGGAGCAGAAGGATTAGTTAGTGCAGTAGCAAGTAATAAAACAACTCCAGAAATTATAACCAATTATACTAGGGCTGTTTTTAAAACACTAGATGTTTTATGTGGTTTAAAAACAAAAATTCCAGAAGAATTTACTAAATCATTAATGCTTTATAAAGATTTAGTAAATATTGCAAATAAATATTATGATATTGTTTTAGTAGATGTTGAAAAAACCTTAAAAAAAGATACAACAAAAGCTTTGCTTGAAGCCTCAACTTTTATTGTTTATGATTTTACTCAAAATTTAGAACAAATTAATAGTTATATTGAAATTATGCAAGAAAATAAAACTATTTTAAAACCTGATAAAATTATAACTTTACTTTCAAATGCAGATGATTCATCAAAATACAATATGAAAAATGTGGCAAGATATGTAAAGGATAAAAATTTAGTTCAGGTTCCATATAATAAAGTGTTTAGTGATGCAGCTTCAGAAGCTGGTGTTGCTCAGTTCTTTATTAAAAATGCAATGACTAAAAGTGGAACAGGAGCTAATGCAGATTTTGTTAAATCAGTGAGTGATATAATTAAAAGAATTGATTATAAAATAGAGGAATTAAAATACAAATAAAAATTAAACTAATGTAGAAATTAATCTAATTTTTAAAGGGAGGAGCCTTTAATGAATATTGCAAATATTGCTTTAATCTTTGTTGTAGTAGTAGTTGCATTTGCAGCTATTTCACACATGATACGAAAAAATAAGAATGAAATAGTGGAAGAAGCAGTCGAAATTGATGACAAAACATTTACTTTGGATAAAATGGTAAAATTTGTTAAACAAAGACTTGATGAAATCACTAAAGTAAACCTTTATGATATTGGTTTATCAGAAGAAGAATTAAAAAGAAGAAGAGCTAAAAAATATGAATTAAAGAAAGCCTTAAAAGGTTGTACTTATGGTGATGTTAATGATAAAAAGTATGTTAAAGAATTAATATATGACTTGCTTTCAAAAGAATATGGTGTTGATGAAACTAACATATCAAAAGCAATACCTTTTGATACTCCATCATTACTTACAGCACAAGATAAATTTGATATTTTAATTCACGAATATAAAAAGACTTTTTCTTATGAAGCTTTAACTGAAATTATTAAAAAATATAATTTAGCTGCATTAAAATATGTTGAAGGAGAATCAAAACCTTCTTATGTTATAACAGCAGAAGAAATTGATGATATTTATGAACAAGAGCAAATTCAACTAGAATTTGCAGATAAGCTAGAAGTAGTAGTACAAAGAATTTATCAAAAATACAAAGGATTTAGTAGTATTGATGAAATAAGAGATATGAACATAGATGGTGTTTCAGGTGGTGTATCAGGACTTCCAGAATCATTCTTAAGTCAAGTCGCTCAAACAGATGGAGACTATTTAAAACAAGCTATGGAATCAAAAATACCAAGAGCATGTGATGCAATTTGGATATTTTTCCAAGGTAAATCTATAAGACTTGCATTCTTATCTTTTGGAACAGAAGCAGAATTAAAAAGAGTATGTCAAAATATATATAAATATAATAACCCTGGTCAGTTATCTGATACAAACGGATTTAAAATTAATGAAATGAAAGACGGTTCTCGTGTCGTTGTTGTTAGACCTAGCATGTGCGAAACTTGGGCATTTTTCGTAAGAAAGTTCGACGTTAAGAGAGCTACACTTGAACAAATTGTTAAATTTGAAGGAAAAGAGGAAACAATAGAACTATTAAAATTCCTTGTAAAAGGAGCAAGAATTATAGCTCTAACAGGAGAGCAAGGTTGTCGGAAAAACAACAATGCTTATGGCTATGATTGAAAATATATATGAAACAATGAACCTTCGTATCACAGAAACTGCATTCGAGCTTCACTTAAGAAAAATATATCCTACAAGAAATATTGTATCAATGCGTGAGACTGAAACAATTTCTGGACAAGATTGTTTGGACGTTCAAAAGAAGACTGACGGTTCTGTTAATATCATCGGTGAGGTTGCAACTGACCCCGTAGCATCTTGGATGATTCAATCTGCACAGGTTGCATCTAAATTTACATTATTTACTCACCACGCTAAAACATTTCCTAACTTAGTTACAGCACTTCGTAACTCAATGCTTAGAACTGGTGTTTTTAAAGATGAAAAAACAGCAGAAGAACAGGTTGTTCAAGTTTTAAACTTTAATATTCACTTAGTAAAAGACTTTAGAGGTAGACGTTACATAGAAAGAATAACAGAGTGTATTCCAGTAGAAGAAAAAAATGAATATACTTTTGATCATAGAAAAGAGAAAACATTAGAAGGAAAATTTGATAAATTTTTTGATAATGCAACAATCTATTTTACAAAATCAACAAACAGAGAATTATATAAATATCGTAATATACTAGAATTCTCAGATGATAGATATGTTTTAACAAATCCTATTTCTCAAGAAAATATTAGAGGAATGAGAGAAAACATGAATGATGCTGATGTGGTTGCATTTGATGCTTTTCTAGAAAGAAATTGGGGAATAAAACCACCAAAATTACCACAATATGATGAAGATGGTAAAGAAATACTTGAAACTCCTAAAGAAAAAATAACAAGTGAGCAAGTAAAAGCACCTGTAAAACAGCAGGTTAATCAAACTGAAGCAAGAAAACAATCAGTAAATACAAATATAACAGAAAAACAAGCAGCAGTTAGAAGACAAATTATGGAAAATATGAAGAAAAATGCAGCACAAAATCAAGAGAAAAATACACAAAAAAGAGCACCACAAAATGGAGAAAACGCATAAAAAAGTAATAATAAATATTTTAAATGATAAAGGACGGTGAAGTAATTAAATGTCACAAGATGTATTAGTATACTTGATGGTTGGAGTAGGTGGACTATTTGCTATACTAGTATTAGCTTATTACCTATTAAGTAAAAAAATGCAAACAAAAGAAACTAGATATGTAGCGCAATTAGTTCAAGGTACTAAAAGATCATCTTTTAATATGGATGTCTTTTATCAAAAATTTTATATAAAATGTGCAGGACTTCCTTTTTTAAGAAGATACGCTTTAAAGCTTAGAAGAAGATTGGAAATTATAAATTTAGAGGATGAATTTATAACTAGAAAACAAGTTGCAAAAATCATGTTTAAAGCATTATTAGTCGTTATACCATTAACTTTTGTCGTAATATATATGACATATTCAAATATGCTTTTAATGTGTTCATTACTTTTATTTGAATTATTCTTTTTAGAAACATTACTAGAAGGAATGGTTGATAGTATTGATAATAAGCTTTTAAGAGAGCAACTAGATTTCTTTTCTGAAATAAGACATGCTTACCATGAATATAACATGGTTGAAGAAGCGATATATGAAGTATCACAAGATGATGAAAAAGAAGTTTCAAGACAAGCTGAAAAAATATATGAAGTATTAATTTCAGATGATCCTGAAACTGAACTTGAAAAATATTATGATATAGCACCAAATAGTTACTTAAAAGAATTTGCTGGAGTCTCATATTTAACAAAAGAATTTGGTGATAGAAAAGATAAAGATGGAGCATCTTTATATTTAAAAAACTTAAATAATATTACACAAGAGATGCAAATTGAAATATTAAAAAGGGATAAATTGGATTATGTGTTCCAAAGTTTATCAATGATTGCAGCATTGCCAATCTTATTTATAGATACTGTAAAAAATTGGGCAATAGGTCAATTCTCTTTTACAAGACAATTTTATAATGGAACATCTGGATTTTTAGTACAAGTATTGCTTATTGTTGTAACTTTCTTATCTTATATGTTAACAAGAAAGTTAAAAGATAATGGAAGTGTAAATACAGCTAAAAACATGGAAAACCCTTGGCAAGCAAAACTTTATAAAAACAAATATGCTAAAAAATTTATAGATTTATTTATTCCAAAACAAGGAACAAAAGACTATAGAAAAATAGTACAACTACTTAAGGATTCTGCCTCAAAATTAAAAATGGAATGGTTATACATAAATAGATTGGGTGCAGCAATTATAGCATTAGTAGGTTCTTTAATAGTATTATTTACAGCACATAAAATGGCAATTGATTTTCAATTTACAGAACCCACTTCAGATTATGATTTACTAGGCTCAATGTCTGAACAACAAGAGCAAAAAGCAATGGAAACTACTGAAAAAGATAATGTATTTTTATATAAATACCAGTATGATTATGAAGTAACTCAAGAAATTCTTGCAAAAGATGTTGCTGAATCAGAAGAATACGGAATGAGTACAGAAGAAGAGCTAGAAACAATTGTGGAAAGAATTTGGGAAAAACTGCAAATTGTTCAATCTGAATATATAAAATGGTTTGAAATTTTAATAGCATTAGTAATAATGGTTGTAGGATATGAAATACCTGTTGGACTTTTAATTTTCCAAAAGATTATGAGAAAAATGGATATGGAAAATGAAGTAATGCAGTTCCAAACTATAATTTTAATGCTTATGAAAATTGAAAGAGTTAATGTTGAAATGATTCTTGAATGGCTTGAAAGATACGCAAACATTTTCAAAGAACCAATAAGCAAATGCGTTAATAACTACGAAAGTGGACCTTGGGAAGCTTTGGAAGAGTTGAAAAATGACATATCTTTTCAACAATTAATAAGAATAGTTGAAAGTTTGCAGGCAGCTGTTGAACAAATACCTATTAGAGAGGCATTTGATGAACTTGATACAGAAAGAGCATATCATCAAGAAAAGAGAAAAGAATCAAATGAGAGAATGATTTCAAAAAAATCTATGATAGGAAAAGTTATAGGTTTTGCCCCAATGGTAATGCTATTTGTTGTATATTTGATTATACCAATGTGCTTAATAGGTATGACAAGTATGACATCTGCATTTGAAACTATGTCTAGTATGGCATAAAATAGGAGATATTAAATATGGAAAATGCAGCAAAAGCGCTAGAGATGGCAGCAGGAGTGCTACTTGGAGTTATGCTGATGGCATTAATATCATACTTTTTTTCACATGTTGGGGAATGGCCACAGCAAGATGACGAAATAGCCACTCAGGAGCAACTAGCCAAATTTAATTTAGAATATGAAGTATATGATAAAAAAGGAATGTATGGTGTTGATGTAATATCTTGCTTAAATAAAGCACAAAGCAATAATGAAAAATATGCTGAAGGAAATAGATTTTTATCTGGATCAGCTTATGGAACTCAATACTATATTGATGTATGGGTAAATATTAATTCACCACTTGAAGAAAAACTAGAAGTTAGATATTATGATAAAAATCAAAAAGAGGTTGTTGCTTATGACGATGATGCACCATTAGTTGATGGAAAAGAATTAACAATGAATGATGTAGGGTTATTTGCAGGTATAGATATATCAAAAGATAATTATACATCATTTGGAATAACATCACCACTAAAAACAACGACTGTAGTTCTAGATACATCAAAAGATAATAGATACATGGAAGCAAATTCAGGAAGTAAAACTTATAGTGAAACAGGAAAAAATTATTATTCTTTGCTTGATGATAGTCAATTAGAAACTTTATTAGATTTTTCAAATTTTTTAACAATTAAAGTGGATAATAATACAGGTGAAAATTTAGAGTATTGGAGTTCTGCAACTTGGCAAACAGCATTGTATAACTTTAAAACTAAAAGATTTAAATGTGATTTTATAGGATATAACGATGAAACTGGAAGAGTAAATGCAATTTATTTTTCAGAATTAGACGAAAAATAAAAGGAGAAATTAATGGATAATGCTTCAAAATTTTTAATTATGGCAGCGACTATATTAATAGCATTAATGCTTATAGGTATATTTACTTATGTATTTAGAGCTGGAGCAAGAGTTGATGAACAATACGATTTAGAACAGGCTGAAAATCAATTAGAATTATATAATTCTAAATTTGAAAATTATAATGTTCAAGATAATACTATAATGGATTTAATAACTGTTGCAAATTTAGCATATGATGTAAATACTATGACAAATTATGATAATTCGAATTCAGTATTAATTGAAATAGTTATAGGTTCAAAAACTTTTACAATACCAGCTCCTCAAGATGAAAATGAAAAAAATAGATTAAGACAGGATTTTAAGAAAAATCAAATATTAGATGGAAGTGGAAAAGTTATTTCAATATACGATTTAGCAAATAAAACAGTAGAAGAGTTAAAGGCTTCTGGTGGTGGATTTGATGCAGATGATAAATTATCTAAAACACATTTAGGTAATATATCTTATGTAGATATGAATGGTAATGAAACCTCTAAAATTGCAACTATATATAAATATATATGGAATTGTACTCAAATAACTTATCATGACTTAACGGGAAGAGTTGCTAGTATGAGATTTGAAAGAGTAATTCCTGAAGAAGGTAGCGATTTATATTGGGATCCTGAATTTGATGAAGAATAAAATACTATAATTTAACAGAACAATATTGAGTGTAAATATTGTACAAATTTGATGAAATATGATATAATATATATAGGTGAGTATGAAAAAAACTGTAGTTTTAATTTTAGTAATTTTATGTATAATAGTTGGTATTATATTTATAAAATTTAACAATTATAAAATGAAACAAGATGAAATAAACAAATTTAATTCTTTTTATGAAAACTATAATAAAGATGGATTAAATGGATTAGATATCACAACAGTAATAAATAAAGCAAGAAGTAATAATGATAAATATGAAATACCTAAAAATGAAGAAGGATTATATATATTAGATGATGAATATAGTGTCGAAATATATGTAACTATGATAATAAATGATACTACTTACAGAATGGAAAGAATAACAAATCTTGGAATGGAATCTTTTATAGCATATTTTGGAGAAGTAGGCTTTAAATGTACAGATATTAAATATCATGAGAAAACAGGAAGAGTATCTTCAATGACATTTGAAGCAACAAATTATTAAATTGTTTTTAACATTACCATATAAATTTGAAAACTATGGTATTTAAAATAAAGAAAAATTAAAGGAGGAAATAAGTATGGAGAATGCTTCAAAAGCACTTTTAATTGCAGGTGCAATTTTATTAGCAATTTTAATTATAGCTATTGGTATGTTTATATACAATAGTGCACAAAGTACAATTCAAAATTCAATGCAATCAATGTCAACACAAGAAATTCAAGCTTTTAACAATGAATTTATGAGTTTTGATGGAAAACAACAAGGTTCAAATATTAAATCTATGATTGGAACTTTAATTTCTAATGCAAATACATATAGAGATGAGCCAGCTAAAATACCAGGAGTAAAATTTGATCAAGTTAATAATTCTAAAGATGAAGGAAAAGGTGAAATGACTGCAGAAGTACCTGACGCATCTAATCCGAAACCATATATTGATCAATTAAACAAAATAAGAAATTTAGTTGAAACTAAACATCAATATTGGGTAACAATTATAAACCAAGATAATGGTATTATAGATTCTATAGTAGTTACATATAATGCTGATACACAAGGTGTAGATGTAGACGTAACTCAAAAAATGCATGAGAGTAGTAGTGCTTCATAATAGTTAATAAAAAATCTTAAATAAAAGTGGTATATAAATTATATTACTATACCACTTTTATTTAACAAATATAAAGAAAGGGTATAATATGGATGATGTAGTACAAGCAATTTCAATAGCTTTTGCGTGTATAGTTTTCGTAATAGCATTATCAGTGTCAATGTATATGTTTTCACAGGTAACAACAACTGCTGAAGCATTATCATTATATGCTGATCCAACAACTTATTATGATAATGTACAATTAGTAGAAGACAGTAATGGTGAAAATGGAACAGAAAGATTGGTAAGTGCTGAAACTATCATCCCAACATTATATCGTTATCACAAAGAAAACTTTTGTGTTAAAATCTATGATGCAAGTAATAATTTAATTCAAATTTTTGATGTTAAATTAGAAGGCGATGTACATAATGCAGTAGCAGATACTAATGCAGAAGATGAGAATGATTCTTCTCAAGTAGCAAATAATGCATTAAAAAATATTTTTGATAATAAAGACAAACCATACTATTTGTTTCAGGCACCATGGTTAGGTAGCACAGAAGCAGTAAAAACAAGAATAGACTTTTTTATAAATGGAGATTTTGGATATATAAATAATGCCCTTGTAGATTATAGAAAAAATAAATTTTATGCAGCAAGAATGCAAGGAATTCAATTTAGAGAGCAATTTATTAGTTATTCGTATACAGGTGAAACAATGGAAACAGAAGATGGAGATACTCTTGTTACAGGAGCTGAGTCAAAAGATAAAATTGTTATTATATATACAATGTTAGAAAATCCAGCAGAAATGTCAGAATAAAGGTAAAAATATAAGGAGGAGCCTATGAGTGACACATTAATTACAGTTGTTGCAATTTTGTTAGCTGCAATTTTAATGTTTATATTTCCACTGTTATCAGTTTCAGAAAGAAGTGATGATATATCACAACTATCTGTTAGGACTGCAGTTACAGAATTTGTAGATGATTCAAGAGCTGTAGGAAAGATTACAATGGATAATTATACTAAATTAGTAACTACAATAAACGCAACAGGAAATTCTTATGATATTGAGATGGAATTAAAAGTGTTAGATGAAAATATTGGTAAGAAATCAGCTTGGACACAAGGAACAGTTATTGGAGAAAATGTTTATTATTCAATATATACATCTCAAATTGTAGAAACACTTGAAAAAGAAGGTGTTTATAAGATGAAAGAAGGAGATATCTTCTCTACAAGTGTAAAAAATACAAATAAAACAATGTCACAAACAATTAGAGGAGTGTTCTATTCTATAAAAGGAAGCGATATTTATTCTATTTCAGCTTCACATACAGGAATAGTTACTGCAAATGGTTCTTATTAAAGTTAAAGGAAGTAAATAATGAAGTTACAAAGTTTTGGAATAATATTTGCTTTAGTTGCTTTGCCACTAATTTTAGTTTTAACTTATTACATACAACTACAAGTAGATTCTATAGAGATACAAAGTCAATATGATACACAATTATTAGACTCAACTTATGATGCTATGTCTTCATTTGAGATTAATACTGCAAATGAAGACTTATCTTCTGTGTCCGATTCTTTGCGTACAATAATAGAAGCATCAGCTAATGTATTTATGAATACATTAGCTACTAATTTTGGTATGTCTAATGCTAGTAAATCTTATGTTGAACAAAATATACCTGCATTATTATATACTTTATATGATGGATATTATATATACGCTCCAACAAAAGTTCCAACAGTTTTAACAAAATCAGATGGAACAGCAGTTGCTGTTGGTGATTTAGGAGTAACTTTAAATGCAAATGGAACATATTCTTATGAAGAAATAGACGAAGAGTCTGCTGAGTGGTTAGCTCTTAGCAATGATGAGAAATTAAAAAGATATGTTCATTATGATGATTTAAAAAACTTTAGTCGTACAGAGGATTATGGCCAATTATTATATGAAAAAGCTGATGGAACATATACAGCAAATATTGGAGAAGCTAAATTTAATAATAAAAATGTTTTAAAATCTTATATGCCATTTTCTGCAAGATATAAACAACAATTAAATGGAAAAGATGCAGATTTAACAATTGTTTATACTTTAGATAATTATGTAACAATTGAGGGAAGCATTGGAGATGAATATTATACAAAATCTGGATATTTAATTTCAAGAGATTCAGTTAAAGTATATGTTGATGATGATCCAACTATGATATTAAAATATAATCAAGAAACAGCTAAAGAATTAATTGAATCAGGAGCTCATAAAATAAAGGTTGAAATAGTTGGAGAAGAACATAGCTCTTTTGAAATTGAACCAGGTGATAGTGTTCAAAGTTTACAAGAAAAAATTAATACAGAAAATACAAATCTTGATAATGCACAAAATGAATTAGCTGGAAATACTAGTCTTACAGACGATGCAAAAAATACTTTAAAAAGTACAATAAATACTTGTCATGAAAGATTGAATGAGTATCAATATAGATTAGATTTAGTATCAGCTGCTGTTTATTATGCAAAGGCAGAAATCTTTTCAGATTGGGTTTATAGTTATGTTGGAGATTTAAGAGAAAATGCATTAGTTGAAATCTCTGGCCAAAATTATGAATCAATAAAAGGTATAGAACAAGTTACTTATGATTTTTCCGGTAGTGATGCTGTAATTTTTAATGTAGAAGGAGAAACTGTAACAGGAAAAACAGAAATAGCAATAGATTCAAATTTCTATACACATAAAATAAATGTTATAAGAAATTCAATTCAATATAATTTAAATTTAGCGATGTCTACATATAATATGAATACAACAGAAGCATATAGTTATTCAATGCCGGTAATGACAAATGATGAATGGCAACAAATATTATCAAATGTTTCAATAGTATCATTTATGCAGGGTATGAAATGTGGTTTAAAAACTTATAATAATTATATGATAGTATCAAGTACAAATAATGAGATAGTAACTTCACCAGAGCATATTTATTATGTTCAAAAAGATAATTTTAATGATGAAAATACTGAATATCATAGTATAAATTGTCAAAAATTAATGGATGCAGATTCAGTTTATAACCCTGTAGGTTCTGGAGGTTCAGGGTATACACAATATTTATCTTTTTCATCAAAAGAAGTGAAATATGATAAAATTTATGATAAGTATAATACAATTTTACCATATAAATATGATCATAAAAATTTAGCATGTTATGATTGTGTTAATGATGGAAATTATAATACTACAAATATCTTTGATGAAACCAATTCAGATTATACAAGATTTGCAAATTTAAGAAGAGCATACTATATTGCTGTAGCAAAAGAAAGAAATGATATATATAAAATGAATGCTGTTGAAAATTCAGAAGGCTATGAAATTATTTATGAAAACAGAGTTGGTGAAGGCACAGAACTTGATTCTCATGATTCAACATTACCTTTAAGTGATATCAAAGCAATTGAAGTTGTTATTGGAACTGTAAAAACAACAGATAGAAATGAAACAACTTTAAGTTATAGACCTTATGTTGGAACTAATAGTTATCTAAATGATACGATATATTCAATGGCATCAAATTCTACTAAAGAGTATACAATGTACATTGAAGTTGATCCAAATGAGTTTGGTACTTCAACTGATAAAGTTTCAAAAAACAAATTGCATTTTGATATACAAGCAGAAAATTCTACATCTGTTTTAAAAGATGATACATTACCAGAAGGTGATTATAAACAGCAGAAAGATGCTGTACTAAAAGCATCAATAAAATATATTAGAGTAATTTATAAATAAGGGGAATTATATGAATTCAAAGTTATTAAGTTTTGGAATAGCTATTATGACAATTTCAATAATATCTACTGGAATGCTTATATATAACAATTCTATGGATACGGTTCAGGATTCCATGGTAGAAATTGAACAAAGAGAAGTTGAAGCATTTAATAATAATTTTATAAGTTTTGAGGGAAAACAAACAGGTTCAAGTATTAAATCTTTATTAGGCATCTTAATTGCAAATGCTAATACATATAAAGATGAACCAACAAAAATACCAGCAGTAATATTTGATAAAGTAAATAATGATAGAGACTCATCAGTTCTAGAAGCAGATATCCCAGATATGTCTAATCCAGAACCATATATAACATCATTAAATCAAATTAGAAATTTTGTAGAGCCAAAACATCAATATTGGGTAGCTGTAACTTATCAAGATAATGGATTAATAGATGCAATATATGTATTTTATGATGCTGATAATCCTAATATTGATGATGAAAATATGTATATACAGAAACATAGTTCTTAAAACAAATATAAATTATAATATGTTTTCAAATGATTTAATTAACTTAATTTTTAATAATATTTAATAGTTTTTAATTATAAAGTGTAAAGAATAAAATAATAATAAATGGTTATCATATTTTTATGAAAAAATTTAAAAATGTGATAACCATTATTTTTTTGTTTATATTATATATTTATGTTGCTAATATAAGTTTAATACCTAAAGAAATTGTACTTTTAGAAGGTGAAGAATTAAACTTAAAAAAGATGTTTGGAATACAAACAGTAGAAACAGCAAAAACATCGAATAACAACTACAATGTTAGCAATTTAGAAGTTAATATGTTTGGAAGTATTCCGTTAAAAGATGTTAAAGTAACAGTAATTGATGATATTGAAGTGGTTCCAATAGGAAAAATAATAGGATTAAAATTATATACGAATGGGGTTTTAGTAGTTGGAATGTCAGAAATAGAAGATTGCAATAATAATTTAATAAAACCATATCAAAATACAGATATAAAAGAAGGAGATACAATTTTAAAAATTAATGAAAATGAAATTCAAGATATTGATGTATTAAAAGAAGTTGTAAATAAATCAGAAGGAGAAAACTTAAAACTTACAATTCTAAGAGATGGAAGTATTTTAACTTCAAATATTACACCAGTGAAAACTGATGATAAAGAATACAAATTAGGTTTATGGGTTAAAGATGCAGCAACAGGTGTAGGAACAATGACATATTATGAACCAAATTCTAAATCATTTGCAGTTTTAGGTCATGGAATAACAGATAGTGATACTAATAATTTGATTAATATTGAATCAGGAGAACTTGTAACTTCAAAGGTTATTTCAATAAAAAAAGGGGAGATTGAGAATCCAGGAGAAATAAAAGGAACAATTTTAAATCAGCAAACTATAGGAAGAGTTTCCAAAAACACTCAATTTGGAATATATGGAACTTTAGATAATTTAACTAGTTTAAATATTGATACTTCAAAAAAAATGAAAGTAGCATTAAGAGATGAAATTAAAATTGGAGAAGCAAAAATAATTTGTTCTTTAGATAATAGTAATAAGACAAAAGAATATAGCATAGAAATAGAAAAAATTTATTATGACAATGATTATAATAATAAGAGTATGCTTATAAGAGTAACAGATCCAGAATTAATAGATAAAACAGGAGGAATAATAAGAGGTCTTTCTGGTGCGCCTATTATTCAAAATGGAAAATTTATAGGAGCTGTAACAAATGTTTTAGTTTCAAATCCTGAAATTGGATATGCTATTTTTGGTGATTTAATGGTAAAAGAGATGACAAATATGTAAAGTATTTTGAAAATTTTAAATATTTGATATTTTGAAAATAAAGATGACTATAGGAATGAAAAAATATAAGTAAAAAATGTAATAGGTAAGATTATAAAATATTAAAATTGAAATAATATAAAAGAATTGGATAATTATTTTTAATTATCCAATTCTTTATAAATAAAAATTTTTGAAAATATTCTAATCATTTAATAGCATTGGTCCTATTTTGGTAACAGTACCTGCACCAAGAGTTATAATAATATCATTATTTTTAACATTATTTTTAACATAAGAAATTACTTCATTGAAATCAGGCATATAAATTGCATTTTTTCCAGTTTCAATTATTTTATTAACTAAATCTTTTGAAGAAATATCAAAAGTATTTTGTTCTCTTGCAGCATAAATATCTAAAATAATTATATGATCAAAATTAGAAATTGCATTTGCAAATTCATTTAAAAGATTTTTGATTCTACTATAAGTATGTGGTTGAAATATAACCCAAGATTCATTATAAGTCTTATTTTTTATTGCATTTGAAGTAGCAACTATTTCTGTTGGATGATGAGCATAATCATCAAAAATTGGTACATTCTCATTAATGTATCCTTTAAATTCTAATCTACGTTCTGCACCAGTAAATTCTTTTAAAGATTTAGAAATAATATCTGATGTTATTCCATAATAGTCACATACAGCTATACAAGCTAATGAATTTAATATATTATGTTCGCCAGCAACAGATAAATCTATTTTTGAATAGAATTTATTATTTTTATAAACTTCAAAACTTGAAAAACCATTTTCATCAAAGGTTATATTTTTTGCAATAAAATCAGCGTCTTTATTTTCTATTGCATAAGAAATAAATTTTGATTTTACAACATTTTTTAATTCTTTACAATTTGGGTCATCAAGATTTGTAACAAGTAAACCATCTGAATTAAGTAGTAAAGAAAAATCTTTAAAAGTTTTTACAATATTATCAAAAGTTTTATAATAATCTAAATGATCATTATCTATATTTAAAATGATTTCTGTGTGTGGATGAAATTTTAAAAAGTTTCCTTTATATTCACAAGATTCTAATATAAAGAAGTCACTATTTCCAACACGATAATTTCCACCAATGTCATCAAGTATGGCTCCAACTTCGATAGAAGGGTCTAAGCCAGCATTTATAAAGCAAACAGATAACATAGAAGTAGTTGTAGTTTTTCCATGTGTTCCTGAAACACAGATAGTTTCTTTATAAAGTTTTGTTAGATAACCTACAAATTCGCCTCTGCCAATTAATGGAATATTATTTTCTTTTGCAACTAAAATTTCTGGATCTGAATCACTTATTGCTGCAGAAAAAACTATTAAATCAGCATTTTTAGCATTTTCGATGTCATGACCAATAGTTGTAGGTATTCCATGGTTATTTAGAGTATCTGTAATATTACTTTGGACCAAATCAGAACCAGTAACTTTATAGTTCCAATTATGCAAAGTTTCTGCTATTGCACTCATGCTTATTCCACCAATACCAATAAGATGAATGTGTTTGTATTTTTGTAAATCTGATAAATCTAAATTCATTTTGTTTGCCTCCTAAAATCTAGAGTTATTATACTATTATGAATAGAGAATTTCAAGATTATTGTATAAATTTTAATCCAAAATTAATTACAAAAAAACTTAAATGTTATAAAAAAATGCAAAATATTTTAAAAAAATAAACAAAAAAAGAAGGAAAAAAAATTTTTTTGTAGAATAATAAAATAGTACATAGAATTTAATATGTATTAAAACGATAAGAAAGAGGTGCTTAAAACAATGCAAATAACAGATGTACGTTTAAGAAAAGTAAATTTAGAAAACAGAATGAAAGCAGTAGCTTCTGTAACATTTGATGGAGAATTCGTAATTCATGATATCAAAGTTATTGAAAGTCAAAATGGATTATTTATTGCTATGCCAAGTAAAAAAACTCCAAACGGAGAATTTAAAGATATAGCTCATCCAATCAATGCTGAAACTAGAGAAAAAATTCAAAAAGCTATTTTAGAAGCTTATGAAGCTCCAGAAACAGAAAATGTAGAATCAGCTGAATAAATTTTAGTATTTAGTAGTTTGAAAAGGCGTTACATAAAGTAGCGCTTTTTTTGTATTTCATAAAAAAATATATTAAAAATTTTGTATAAATTTGTAGATAATTTTTAAAAAATATGAACAAATAATATTGTTATTTTTTTAAATATTATATATAATATTTGCAAAAGTGAGGTATAAAAATGAAAGATAATGGCATTGAAGATATATTAATAGATAATAATTATGATTCAAAGAAAAAAAAGAACAAAAAAGGAATTATAATTGCATTTTTTTTACTATTAATTATTTTAGGTGGCTTATGTTTTGCATATTGGTATTTTACACGTCCAACTACAACAGCAAAACAATTATTTTTTAATCAATTATCAAACACTAATGTAAAAAATGTTTTGGAAATAAACTCTTATAAAGAAATATTAAGCAAATTAATAGATGAATCTTCAGAAATAACAAGTAAAATAAATTTTTCAACAACAATTGAAAATGAAAATTTAGAAGGTCTTGATGTAAGTAAATTTGTATTAGATTTAAGTAATATGAATGATGTTGAAACTAAAAAAAATTATAGCGAACTTGATATTAATTATTCAGGAAATGAAGTTTTAAAAGTAAAAATGTTAGCAAATAAAGATGCTTTTGCAATTGCTTCAGATGAGATAGTAAATAAATATGTTGGCTTTAGATATAACACTATAAAAGAAGAAAATTCAAAAGCTAATTTAATAAATGAAATTTATAGAGCTCAAGGTATAGATATCAAAGAAGAACAAAAGCAGACTTTTATAAATAAATATTTTAATAAAATATATGAAAACATTGCTGAAGAAAAATTTTCATATCAAGATAATTATGTTTTAGATGGATCTACTTCTACAGATGTTGTAGCATATACTTTGAAATTGAATCAGGAAGAATTAAAAAATTTATTAAAGAATCTTTTAACAGAATTAAAAAATGATGATGAATTATTAGAACAATTAATAGAAGAACCCAAAAATTCTTTGCAAACAGAGGAAAATAATAGTCAAGAAAATTTAAATAATGAAGAAAATATGGAAAATGATACTATTTCAGAAAGTAATGATGGAGAAAATCAAAATTCTGAAGAGAATATATCTGAAACTAATGAACAGAATAATGAAGAATTTGAAACAACTGAAAGAATTAGCTTAGATCCAGTATCAAGTGAAAATATTGAAAATGAAGAAGATTTAGCAATAGAAATATTAAAAATAATTTTTGGTAAAAAAGCAAATATAACTTTAGATGATTTTAAAAATACGATAGATGAGCTAATAAATAGAATTGACAATCTAGAAGGAAATGGTATTATTTTTAATATTTATGCAAGTGAACTTGGAACTGAAAAAATAAATATTATATTGCCAAATGAAAGTAGTTTTGATATAGAATTTAAAAATCAATCAGATAGTGGTGCTTATTTAAAGGTAACTTATTTATACAAAGGAGATAATAATATATTTGCATTTTTAAAAGAAAACTCAAAAAATGTGTACAGTCAAGAGAATCCTTTGATAGTAGAAGAAACTGAAGAAATAGATTCTTCAAAAAATAGTGGTTATTCTATAGAAATTAATAGAAGCAATCAAGAAGCAAGTAATAGAGTAAAATTAACTTTTAGTTTTATAAATTCAGAAGAGATAAATAAAAAGATTAGTCTGGAAACTAATCTAGAAGGAAATGAAAATTCTAAAAATTTAAAACTAGATAATATTATGATTTTTACAACAGAAAATGGTGAAACAACTATTACTTCAGAATCAAATATTAAATTTAAAAATATTGAAGATATAGAGAATATAAATCAAGAAAATACACTATTTTTAGAAGATTTAAGCCAAGAAGATTATGATATAACAGTTCAAGCTATAAAAGATAAAATTTCACAAGTTTATAATGAGAAAAAAGAAAAATTTAATTTTTTAGATGCTAATATCGGAAATTCGGTAATAGAACAAAACTTAGAAGAAAGTAGTAGTGAAGATAATAAAAATATAGTAAAAGAGGCTCTACAAAAAAGAATTGATGAATTAAGAAACGAAGCCATAGCAAATGGTATAGAATTTAATCTACAAAGTTTAGAAAATTTACAAATAGATGGGTATGAAGTTGCTTCAACAATTAATGAGAATATGGCAGTAGTTGTTATAGATATATATACTTTTAATATAGATAAAGATTTTAACATAACAGAAGCACAATAAAATCAAAAGAGGAGAAATTATAATGGGAAAAAATAAGAAGAAATTAAAACTAAATAAAAGACGTATAATGGTTCTAATAATATTAGCTTTAATAATTGCATTAATAATATTTGGTATAGTAAAATTGTTTACAACTTTATTTGCCAAAGAAGTGGCGGTTGGAAATAAAGCTAATATGGGACTAGTTTTAGAAGATGGAAAAACAACCTATTATAATAAATATGAAAAAGGAATTGTAAAAGTAAAAGGCAATGAAGAATTTCAAATAACAGATGAAACAGCATATTCAATGACTCTTGTTGATGATACTATTTATTATATGACTGTTTCTAGCCAAAATTCAATAGTTCTAAAAAGCGTGCAAACAAATGGTGATAAACCTACTGAAATAAAAGTATTAGCAACACCTTTAAGTAAATTTTATATAGAAGATAATTTTGTATATTATGTAACAAATGAAAGTACTTTAGGAATAGCAAAACTTTCTCTAGAAAATGGAGAAGAAACAATAATAACTGCAGCTAATGTTCAAGATTTTGTGTTAGAGGATGGAATTATTTATTTTACTGATAATGTAGGATACCTACATTCTATAACAACAAATGGAACAGAAAATAAAGAAATTGCTACTGGATATAATATAAAAAATTTCCAGATCTTAAAAAAATGGATATATTTTTATGATTCGAAAGAAAATGCTTTATGTAGAATAAAAAAAGATGGATCTTCTAAAAAAACAGTTGCTACTTTTGTTAATAATGAAATATATAATGTTACAAATAAAGGAATATATTATTTTGATAGTGTAAATAAACAGATTTGCAAATCAGATTTAAAAGGAAAAAAATCAAAAGCAATAGTTTCATTAGAGGCGGTAAAACCTAGAATTGGTATAGCAAATGGAGAACTTTATTATTTGGACAACAGTAAAGATGAATCTCAAATATATCAGATGTATAGAGTAAAAACAAACGGTAGTGAAGCTAAAAGTATAGATTACTAAAAAAATATTGACAATTTGATTACTTGATTATATAAATATATTTATTAGGAGGAGCCTATGAAATTAGGAACTGTTGTGTATGAAAATAAAATTTATAACTTAGATTATATGTCAATAGAAGAAATGAAAAACTTACTTAATATAATAGAACAAGATAAAACCTCAAGTTTTAAAGAAGCAAAAAAAATAGTTAAAGAATAGTTAGGGGGCTTTACTTTGGAACAAGAATTAACAGAACAAGAAATTTGTATGAATTTAAAAAAAATGTATGAAGAATCAGAAAATAGAGTGAAAACAGAAGCTGTGGTTAGAAGAGCATATATAGATAAGATTTCAGCTAAAACTATAAGTGAAAAAGTAAATTCACAAATGAATTCTATAAAAACAGAAATTTATGAAATCAATCCTAAATTTAAAGAAGGTTCAAAAAATTATGAAACAACTAAAAAATTAGTTTCTGAAGCGTTAGTAAATTATGAAAAAGCATTATTGGAACTTAGTGAATTTTTTGATGGGAAAATAGAACAGCTTATTTTAAGAAAAGTTGAATTAGAAGCAAGTTTAGTTGGAGCAATTTTAAATGAAGAATATTTAAAACAAAAAGTACTGAGAAAAAGTCACCAAAAAGAGAATGATAAGGTAAAAAGATCTGTAAAAGATAACATTAAACTTGCAATAGAAAGATTAAAGAATAGAAAAAAAGAAAATAATGAGATTGATACAAAAGCAATAGCTAATTTAATGGATGGACAAGATGTTGAATTAGAATTAGATCAAAAACTGTCTGAAAAAGTTGAAAAAACAATAACAGATAAGAAAGAAAATAAAGAATTTATAGAAAAAATTGAAAAAGAAATATCTTTGATTAATGAAGAAATTGAAAGATTAAATGAAAGAAAGAAAAATTCAATCTATGATGCAATGGAAGTTGGAGATAAAGCTTTAACAACTAATATAAAAAGACCTAGAATATTTAAGAAAATTACTAGATTTTTTGTAAGCAGATTTAATACAGCAAAAGTTGTTCAAACAACAATAATAGATCCATTAAATTTAAGAATAGAAAGTTTTAAAAATAATGAGTTATCATCAATGAAAGGGTAATAGTTATGGGGGAAGAATTTTTTAATAAAGTAAATTCAGCATATAAAAAAGGAATGAGTGTAAATCCAAATTTTGAAAAGGCAGTAGCAGCAATTAATATAATTGCAAAAGGAGAGGATCCAGTAAAAGCAGTAAAAGATAAAGAAGATATAGAAGATGTGTTAGAAGTATAATAATATTAAATAACTATTGCAAAATAGAAAAAAATGTGTTATATTATTAACATAATATTTTAAACCGTTATTAAAAAGCAAAGTAAGTAGATAGGAAATGTTTTTTAGAGAATACAAATGTTACGCTGAGAGTTTGTTAAAACATTATCTTCTGAAATTTCACTTTTGAGGTTCTTATGATGAAAAAAGTAGTCATAAGCGTTTGTTACGTTATAACTTATAATGAGATTAAAAAATAATTATTAATTATCTTTTTAATGAAATTAGGTGGTAACACGGAATATATTCGTCCTATTATAAATAGGGCGTTTTTTTTATAATTATAATAATATAAGATTTTTATTATATGAATTAAAAAAACATATAAGTTATAAAAATAAAATTTAAATACAAAGATAAATTAGGAGGGGTAAAATGAAAGAGAAAATTGAAGAAATTCAAAAATTAGCGAAAGAAAGAATTTCAGAAATTAAAGATTTGCAAGAAGTACAAGAATTAAAAGTTAAATTCTTGGGCAAAAAAAGTGAATTATCAAATTTATTAAAAGGTTTAGGAAGCTTAGCAAAAGAAGAAAGACCTAAAATAGGTAGTTTAGTAAATGAAGTAAAAAAAGAAATTGAGGAAAAGTTAAATGAAGCTGAATCTATGTTAAAAGAGAAAGCTTTAGCTCAAAAGTTAGAAAAAGAGAAAATTGATATAACAGCTCCAAGTACAAAAATAAAAAGAGGTAGTAAACATCCAATAAATAGAGTTATTGAAGAAATTCAAGATTTGTTTGTATCTATGGGATATGATGTTATTTCAGGACCTGAACTTGAAACTGATGAGTTTTGTTTTGAGAGATTAAATTTACCACAAGGACATCCAGCAAGAGATATGCAAGATAGTTTTTATATAACAAATGAATATTTACTTAGAACTCAAACTTCAGCTGTTCAAGCAAGAGCTATGATTGCAAATGAAGAAAAATCACCTATTAGAATGATTTGTACAGGAAAAACATATAGAAGAGAAGATGATGCAACACATTCTCATCAATTCAATCAAGTAGAAGGGTTAGTAATAGATAAAAAAGAATTAAATGTATCTCTTGCAGACTTAAAAGGAACATTAGAAGTATTTGTAAAGAAAATGATTGGAAAAAATTGTGAATTAAGATTTAGACCAAGCTATTTTCCATTTACAGAACCATCTTATGAAGTAGATGTTACATGTTTTAAATGTGGTGGAAAAGGTTGTCCACTTTGTAAGAAAACAGGTTGGATAGAAGTTTTAGGTGCTGGTATGGTACATCCAAATGTATTAAAAATGAATGGATATGATCCTGAAAAATACTCTGGTTTTGCTTTTGGTACAGGTATAGATAGACTTGCTATGTTTAAATACGGAATTACAGATATGAGATATTTATATGCAAATGATGTAAGATTTTTAGCTCAATTTGATAGAAAAGATGAAGAATAGGAGGAAATTATGAAATTAAGTTTAAATTTTTTAAAAGATTATGTGGACTTAGATATAGATGTAAAAACTTTAGCAGAAGATATGACTAGAGTTGGTAATGAATATGATTTAGCTGAGAAATTGATTCCAGCTACAAAACTTGTAATAGGAAAAGTTTTAGAATGTAAAGATCATCCAGATTCAGATCATTTACATGTTTGCAAAGTAGATATTGGAACAGAGGTATTAAATATAGTTTGTGGAGCTCCAAATGTTAGAGATGGGATAAAAGTAATAGTTGCTTTGGCTGGTGCAGATTTACCTAATGATGTAAAAATTAAAAAAAGCGTAATTAGAGGAGAAGAATCTAATGGAATGATATGTGCTTTATATGAAATAGGTATAGATAAGAAATTCTTATCAGAAGAAGATAAAAATGGAATTCATATTTTACCAGAGGATGCCCCTATTGGAAAAGATCCAATAGAGTATATGAAATTAGATGATTCTGTTATAGATTTTGATCTTACAGCAAATAGAGGAGATTTATTAAGTATTTTAGGTATGGCTTATGAAGTTGGAGCAATTTACAATAAAAAAGTAAAAGAAATTGATTTGACTCATAATGAAGAAGGAGAAGACTTAAATAAGTCTTTTGAAGTTAGAGTAAATACAGATAATTGTAAATTATTTTTAGCAAGAAAAGCATTAAATGTTGAAATTAAAGAGAGTCCTGATTTCATAAAACATAGATTAATCGCATCAGGAATAAGACCTATAAATAATGTTGTAGATATTAGTAATTATGTAATGCTTGAATGTGGTCAGCCTCTACATTTTTATGATGCTGATAGATTAGGAAATTGTATAGAAGCAAGAATGGCAGATAAAGATGAAAAATTAACAACACTAGATGGAGTAGAAAGAACTCTTGAAGAAACAGATATAGTAATTTCAGATGGAAAAAGAGCTATAGGACTTGCTGGAGTTATGGGTGGTTTAGATACAGAAATAGAAGATGAAACCAAAAATGTTTTAATCGAGGCAGCAATTTTTGATTCTGTTAGAGTAAGAAAAACTTCTAAAAAAATAGTAAGAAGTGAAGCAAGTAATCGTTTTGAAAAAGGAATTTCACCAGATAGAACATATATGGCAATAGAAAGAGCGGTTAAATTATTAGAAGAATATGCGGGTGCAAAAATTCAGACAGGAACAGTAGTATATGATAAAACAGATAAGATAGAAAAAGAAATTGATATAACTGCAAAAGATATAAATATGTTATTAGGAACAAATATAAAATTAGAAGATATACTTAATGTATTTTCAAGGTTAGGTTTTAGATATTCATTAAATGATGAAGTAATAAAAGTTAATGTCCCTATAAGACGATTGGATATTTCTATTAAAGAAGATTTAATAGAAGAAGTGGGTAGAATTTATGGTGTTGATAATATAGTAGGAAAATTACCAGTTGTTCCAATGAAAATAGGAAGTGTAGATAAAACAGAACGTGAAATAAGAAATAAAATGATTTCTTTAGGATTAAATGAAACTTTATCATATATATTAATTAATGATAAAGAAGTTCATAAGTATGTTTCAGATGAATTTGAAGAATTACGTTTATTAGATCCTATGACAGAAGATAGAAATACGTTAAGATATAGTTTAATACCATCTTTATATAAAATATATGAATATAATAAAGCTCATTATATTAAAGATGTTTCTATATTTGAAATAGGAAAAGGTTTCTGGAAAAAAGGTGAAGAATATGGAGAAGATAGCAAATTATGTGCTTTAATGACAGGAGAATATTGTTTAGGAATTAATAATAAAAAAGATGTTGATTTCTTTATAATAAAAGGTGTTGTAGAAGAAATTTTAAATTATTTAGGATATGCAAATAGATATAGCTTTGTACTTCCAAAGAAAGGAATAAAAGAATTTCATCCAGGTCAAGTTGCTGAAATAAATGTTAATGGAGAGATTTTGGGCATAATAGGAAGAATACATCCAGAAATTTCAAGAGAACCTGTGTATGTATTTGAGATTAATTTAGATAAACTATTAGCTAAAAAAGTAAGTAAAATGAAATTTAAAGAAATTTCTATATATCCAAATATTAAGAAAGATATTGCAATTATGATAGATAAAAATATAACAGCAGATGAAATATCTAAAGTAATTAAAAAAGCTGGTGGCAATTTACTTGTAAAATATGAAATGTTTGATGTATACACAAATGCAACATTAGGTAACAAAAAAAGTGTAGCATACTCATTAACATTTGGTTCAAATACTAAAACCTTAACAGATGATGAAGTAAATCCTATTTTAGAAAAAATAATTGAAAACTTAGAAAAAACATTAAAAGCTGAATTAAGAAAATAATAGAAAAAGCAGGAAAACAAAGAAATATACTTTGCTTTCCTGCTTTTTTATTATAGACAAATTTTCCTGCTTTTATTAAAGTACTCGACAATATTACATAATCAAAAGATAAAATTTGTTTACAATATTTTAGAATGAGAATAGAAATAGAAACTTTACATAAAAAGTTTGGTTTTGATATTATAATTCTTCTAAAAGTTAAGCTATAGATTTTCTTTCGTAAAAAGCTTGACCTTGAAAATATTAAAAAGTATAATGTATATGTGAGGTTGATGAATATGATGAATAGAAAGAAAGTTTTACTAGTTTCAATAATATTGATTTTACTAGTTGTATTAATAGGAATTTTTGCTTATTATTACTTAAATAAAGAAAAAAGATTAGAGGTTGTAGGAGCATCATCTAATAAAATGGCTTTAGAAGAGGAAATAGTTAGCGAAGTAAAAGAAGATGTAATTTCTGTAGCACAAGATACTACTATAGACGAATCATTAAAACCAGGTGAAGATGTGGTGGAATTTGAAGGAAAAGAAGTAAAAATACCAAAATCAAAAGTTGCTTCAGCAAATTCTTCAGAAGATGGTGAGCGTAATAGGAAAAAAGGAGGAGCATCTGTATCACAAGATCAAGCTAATAATATGTTCGAAAATGTTGGTCAAAAATCTATGGGAATAGATGTATCTGCACACCAAGGAAGTATTAACTGGGCTCAAGTAAGAGCTAGTGGTGTGGAATTTGCAATGATACGTTGCGGTTTTAGAGGTCAAACAGCAGGTTCTATATATGAAGATGCTTATTTTAGAACAAATGTTGCAGGTGCTACAGCAAATGGAATAAAAGTAGGAATTTATTTTTATTCAACAGCTGTAAATGAGCAAGAAGCTTTAGAAGAAGCAGCTTGGGTAGTAAAACAAATTTCTACATATAGAATAACTTATCCAGTAGTATATGATTTTGAAGACTTTGGAAGATATAGATGTGCAAATGTTGGTGGAGCACAAGCAACAAGTAATGCATTAACATTTTTGAATTTTGTTAGAGCAAATGGATATGAACCAATGCTTTATGCAAATAAAAATGATATAACAACTAGATTTTCTAGAGGTTCATTTAATTGTAAATTCTGGCTTGCACATTATACAACACAAACAGATTATAGTGGAAGTTTTAATATGTGGCAATATACAAGTAAAGGAAGTGTACCTGGAATTGCCGGTAATGTTGATATGAATATTGCATATTTTAATTATGGAACAACTGCTCCAGCAAAACATACACATAATTTCTCAGAACTTGTAAAAGGAAGTTTAAAAGATGCTACTTGTACAGCTAATGGAAGTAAAGTATTAAGATGTTCTTGTGGAGATACTGAAACTCAAAGTATTCCTGCTTTAGGACATCAATTTGGTGCTTGGAAAACAGTAAAACCTGCTACAACTGAAGAAGAAGGTTTAAAAGAAAGAGTTTGCTCAAGATGTCAATACAAAGAATCTCAAAAAATAGATAAATTAAAAGATGAAAATAATAATAACAATACTTCTCATACACATGATTATTCAATAGTTGTTTCAGAGAAAAAAGCAACTTGTACAGAAAAAGGAAATCAAGTTTTAAAATGTTCATTATGTGATGAAACTAAAGAAATTGAGTTGCCTGTAACTGCACATACACCAAGTGATTGGATTATAGAAAAAGAAGCAACTAGTATTGAAAACGGTTTGAAATATAAAAAATGTACAGTTTGTGATACTAGATTAGAAGATGCTATAATACCAGCAACAGGAGAAGTTGAAAATCAAGTACCTGATAACTCAGTTGCTACCGAATAAAATTAAAATATTAGTGAATAAAAAATAATAAATAATAAATAATAAATAAAAAAGATAAATGAAAAATAAAAGTTTCATTTATCTTTTTTTATATAATAAGGGAAAATTAAAAATTACTTATTAATAAAGATTTTGTCGAAAATGTATATAAATTTTATTTCATAAAAAGATATCTTAGAAAAGATGTATATACATTTACTTAAAATTTTTATTTATAAAAATTTTATTAATATTGACTATTTTGCATATTTTTAAATTATAAAAACTTTTTTAATCTTTCAATATTATTTTCTTGTAATCTTATAAAACCATCTAAAATATCTTTTACTTCTTTAGAAGCTTCAGGACTTTGATTTAATAGTTTTACTCCTTTAATTATTCCCATATCATAACCTTGAATTAAAATTTCTGATAAATTTGAGTTAGATGTGTCATTAATAGTATTAAATTGAATACCAGTCCAGCCCATAATTTTTTGATTTATAGGTGTATCATCCGGAATTTCACCAGCTTTTTTAAATTCATAATTTACTTTATCAAGAGTAGTTAGATAGGTATTATATTGAAAGCTTAAATCATCTTTAAAATCATTATCAGTTGTTTTTTCAGAGATATGTTCTAAAGAAGCCATACCCATTGTAACTCCTTTATGAATCTCATTTAAAATAGTTAAATCATCCATAAAAATTACCTCCATATAAAAATAGTATTTGTGATTTTTTTCGAAATATACTTTTAAAAATTGTAAAAAAAAAGAAACAATAATTTTATATAATTGAAATTGGAAAAATAGATTTTTTGTATTAAAATAATAAAAGTGTTGAAGATAATAATTACAAATCCGTAAAATAAGAAGACACTAAATATAAGTTATAAAAGTATATAAGCAAAGTGTGAAAATTGTGGATTGAAGAAAGAAAAAAAGATTGATATGTGAAAAAGAAAAATAAAATCAAAATAATCCACAAAAAGAGTGATTTTAGAGCTTAAGAAATCACAAAATGTTATAAAACTGTGGAAAACTATTATTAATTTAATAGTTTTTTTGTGTAAATTGTGGAAAAACTTGAAAAAATATTATAATATACTTATATAAAATAAGTATGTAAAGGATATGAAAAATGAATTGGACTAAAGAACAAGAAGATGCAATTTATAAAAAAAATTCTAATATATTAGTTGCAGCAGCTGCCGGAAGTGGAAAAACTGCTGTTTTAGTAGAACGTATAATTCAAAAAATATTAAATGACGGAATTGATATAGACAAACTACTAGTTGTAACATTTACAAATGCTGCGGCTTCAGAAATGAGAGAAAGAGTTTTAGAAGCAATATATAAAAAAATAGATGAAGAACCTGAGAATAAGGAACTTCAAAAACAGGTAATTCTTTTAGGAAAAGCAGATATTTGTACAATACATTCATTTTGTTTAGAAGTAATAAAAAATAATTTTTTTGAAATAGATTTATCGGCAAATTTTAGAATAGGAACTGAAGAAGAAATAGAATTATTAAAACAAGAAGTAATAGAAGATGTTTTTGAAGAACTATATGAATCAGAAGATGAAAATTTTGCAAAGTTAGTAAATACTTATACTGGGTATAGAGGAGATGAGGCATTAAAAGATATTGTACTTAAAATATATAGATTTATGCAAAGTGCTCCATTTCCAAACGAATGGCTTATAGAAAAAATAAATGCTTTTAAAGCTGATGAAAAAAATAAGGATTTTTCTAAAAGTATTTGGGGAGAAGTTTTAATTGAAAGTCTTAAAGAAGAAATTATAGATGGAATAAATAGTTTAAAAATTATCCAAAGTAAGATAGAAAAATATATAGAATTAGAAAAATACTATTTAACTATAGTTTCAGATATAGAAATTTTGGAAACTTTATATGAAAAAACTGAAATATCTTGGGATGAAGCTTATAAATTTGTGAATGAAATAAAATTCAAATCATGGCCTGTAGACAGAAAAATTACATTAGATGCAAAAGATGAGGCAAAAAAAGCAAGAGATACTGTAAAGAATAAGTTAATGAAAAATGCAAAAGAGACTTTAGTATATGATTCTAAAAATGCTTATAATGATATATATAAAATGTATGAAATTTTAAAAATATTAAAAGAAGTAATATTAGAGTTTGACAAAAAATTTAAACTTAAAAAAAGAGAAAGAAATATTATAGATTTTAACGATATAGAGCATTATGCTTTAAAAATATTAGTAAAAAAGGATGAGAATGGAAATTATGTACCAACAGAAGTAGCAAAAAAGTATCAACAGAAATTTGAAGAGATAGCTATTGATGAATATCAAGATAGTAATGAAGTGCAGGAATATATTTTAAAAACTGTATCAAGAGGCAATAATTTATTTATGGTTGGTGATGTTAAACAAAGTATATATAAATTTAGGCAAGCTTGTCCAGAATTATTTTTAGATAAATATGAAAAATATTCTTTAGATGGAAACGAAAAAGGATTAAAAATTCAATTATTTAAAAATTTTAGAAGTAGAAAAAATGTATTAGATATAACTAATACTGTATTTAAAAACATAATGAGTAGAAAGTTAGGAGATATTGAATATAATGAAACAGAATTTTTAAATTTAGGGGCAGACTTTGATGAAACAAAAAAAGATATTTTAGGAAAAGCAGAATTAAATATTATAGAATTAAAAGAGGATTATGATGAAGAAGAACAAGACGAAATTTTAAAAGAAAATAAATATATTGAAAAAGAAGAAGTTGAAGCAAAGCTTGTAGCAAATAAAATAGAAGAAATAATTTCGTCTAAAGTAAAGGTTAAAGATAAAAAAATAGGCTATAGAGAAGTAACATTTAAAGATATTGTAATTTTATTAAGAGCAACATCAAAAGTAGCGCCAATTTATGAAAGAGAACTTTTAAAAAGAGGTATACCAGTATACTCAGAAGCATCTAATGAATATTTAGATACTATAGAAATTCAAACTATAATTAATGTATTAAAGATTTTGGATAACCCAATAGATGATATTTCTTTGGTTTCTGTTTTACGTTCAGAAATAGGCGGATTTACAGATAATGAATTACTGAAAATTAGACTTTGCAGCAGAGATACTAGTTTTTATGAAAGCTTAAAAGTTGCAAAAAATAATTTAGAAGGACAAATAAAAGAAAAATTAGATGATTTTATAGAAAAAATAGAAAACTGGAGAGAAGAAACAGATTATTTGAGCTTAGCAGAACTTATTTGGAAAATTTATACAGATACTAATTTTTATAATTATGTTGGTCTAATGCCAAATGGAACTATAAGACAAGCAAACTTAAAAATGTTATTTGAAAGAGCAAAAGAATATGAGAAAACAAGTTTTAAAGGTTTATTTAATTTTATAAAATTTGTTGAAAAATTAAGAAGCGGAAATAGTGATATGACTGCTGCAAAAGTAATTGGAGAAAATGAAAATGTAGTAAGAATAATGAGTATACATAAAAGTAAAGGATTAGAATTTCCAATTGTGATTTTATCAGGAACTTCAAAGAAAATTAATTTACAAGATTTAAATTCTAATATTTTATTACATCAAAAAATGGGGATAGGACCACAATATATAGACTATGAAAAAATGATAGAATATTCTACTTCTGCTAAAGATGCTATTAAAATAATTATAAAAGAAGAAACCATTTCAGAAGAGATGAGAATTTTATATGTTGCACTTACTAGAGCAAAAGAAAAACTGATAATTACAGGAACTGTAAAAGAATATCAAAAAGATTTAGAAAAAAAACAAGAATTATTAAATGTATATAATTCAGAAAATGAAAAGATAAATCCAATATTACTAAAAAAATATATTTCATATTTAGATTGGATAGAACTTGTGATTTTATCAGGTAATTTATCGAATTTAATAGAGGTAAAAAAATATTCTAAAAATGAAATATTATCTTTAAAATCTGAAGCAAGAAAAGAAGAAATTAGAAAATTTGATTTTGATAAAAAAATAGATATTGATAAGATAAGAAAAGTTTTTAATTGGCAATATAAAGAAAAAATAGCCACAATGCTTCCTATAAAAAGTACTGTTAGTAAAATAAAGGAAATGAAACAAGAAAGTTTTATTGAAAGTGAACTAGATTTTGAAAACATAAATAATAAAGAGATAGGAATAGAGTCTTTAACTCCAAGTTTTATGCAGGAAGAGGAAATGATATCAGCTAGCAAAAAGGGAACTCTAATGCATTTATTTATGCAAAAAATTAATTTTAAAGAAAACTATAATTTAGAAAAACTTGAGGAATTAAAACAAGAACTTATAGAAAAAAATATTTTTACTTATGAAGAATCAAAACATATAAATCTTAATAAAGTTATGAATTTTACAAAATCAAATATTTTTGAAAAAATTAAGAATTGCCAAAATATAGATAAAGAAAAGGCTTTTTGTAAAAAAATTTTAGCAAGAGAAATTTACGAAGAAGCAGATAATCAAACTATTTTAGTACAAGGAATTATAGATTTATATGCAATAAAAATAAATGGAGAAATAATTTTAGTTGATTACAAGACGGATTTTGTTAAAGATGGAAATGAAGAAAGTTTAGTAAATAAGTATTTAAATCAATTAAAGATATATAAAGAAGCTTTAGAAGAGGCATTGAATAAAAAAGTATCAGAAGTATATATTTATTCTTTATACTTAGATAAAGAGATAGAAGTAAAGATTTAGCAAGGAGGTTTACAAATTTAATATTCTGATGTATAATAAATATGTCGTAATATGGAAATAAAGGGGAAAAATTATGGATAGAATGAAAACCTTCTTTTTATATTTACTAGCAATAATTGGGTTTATGTTTCTTTCTTATGTGTTAGAAAATAGTTTGCTAGAAAATATGTATGAAAAGATGACTGGAAGTATAACAAGTCAAAATTCAGATATATCAATAGATGAAGTTTCAGGAAAGGCTTCAAATGTAAATGGATATTTACAAATAAAAGTATCTAATAATTCATCATATCCATCAGGGAAAAAATGGATAAAATTAGATTTATATAGTAAAAGAGGGTTACTTGGATTAACTAAATACATAGAAGTAAGTGATATAGAGCCAGGAGCTACCAAGGAATATCAAATAAAATTTAAAGGTAGCGAAATCAGAAAATATGAAATGGCTATGGTGGACGAATTGCCTGATAAAGCTAATATTATAAGTATATTAGGTTGGGAAATAGACTTAACAGATGTATTCGGAATGGATTTATCACAAGCTACATTTTTAGGAGTAAAACTTACAGATTTATTTAGTTGGGATGGAGTAGCAACAGCAGGTGGAAATGCTTGGAATTGGATTGTTCAACTACTTTCATCAGTGCCTTGGTGGGGTTATGCAATAGGAGCAGGATTAATTATTTGGTATATGCCAAAAGGATATTTGTTTGGAATTTTCCCATTTTAGACAATAATTTTAGATTTATTTGGTTTAGTTAATGAATAAAATATTTAATTAGATAAATGAATTAATAAATAATAAGAAAAGGTGGTAATAAAAAATTACCATCTTTTTTTATATAACAGGAAAGCTCTCAAGAATTATAATATATAAAAAATTTATAAAATATTTAATAAAATTTTTTAAGGAACATAAAAGACATATTTTAAGCACAGAAAATTCAAAGAACATAGAATACCTTAAAGTAAGCTACTTTTAGATATTGCTAAAATATAAAAATATAATTTTTCTTGCTTAAGAAAAATTAATAATATATAATGAGTTTGATTATAATATTTTATTAATAAATGTATAGTAAATACATTTAAAAAGGAGTGTGTATTTATGTTAGAAAACTCAAAAATAGAAGAATTAAAAACAAAAGCAAAAAATATAAGAAGAAATATAGTAGAAATGGTATATAGTGCATCTTCAGGACATCCAGGCGGCTCTTTATCAATAACTGATGTTTTAACAGCACTATATTTTTCAGAATTAAATGTAGATATAAATAATCCTAAAGATGAAAATAGAGACAGATTGGTTTTATCAAAAGGGCATTGTTCACCAGCATTATATTCAGCATTAGCAGAAAAAGGATTTATCCCAAAAGAAGATTTAAAGACTTTTAGAAAAGTGGATAGTTATTTGCAAGGACATCCAGATATGAAAAAAATACCAGGAGTAGATATGACATCAGGTTCTTTAGGACAAGGATTATCAGTAGCAAATGGAATGGCGTTAAGTGCTAAACTAGATGGAAAAAATTATAGAGTTTATTGCATAATGGGTGATGGAGAAATAGAAGAAGGACAAATTTGGGAAGCTGCAATGACTTCAAGCCATTATAAATTAGATAATCTGTGTGCAATAGTAGATAATAATGATCTACAAATTGATGGAAAAGTAAGAGAAGTAATGAATCCATACCCTATAGATAAAAAATTTGAAAGTTTTGGATTTAATACAATAGTAATAAATGGACATGATTTTGAAGAAATCTTAAAAGCTTTTGAACAAGCAAAAGAAACAAAAGGAAAACCATCAGTAATAATTGCAAAAACATTGAAAGGAAAAGGAGTATCTTATATGGAAAACAAAGCAGGATGGCACGGCAAAGCTCCAAATGAAGAAGAATATAAAATAGCATTAGAAGAATTAGTTTAAATAAATTAATAACAAGTATTATCTATATTTTTATATAGATTAACTAGTAAATAGACTATGTAAGTTATATAAATTAAAAAATATTTAGTGAAATAAAAGAAAGCTTTAATATTTAATGAAATAGTCAAAGTTAGGAGGAAATTATATGAATTTTGAAAATAAAAAAGCTACTAGACAAAGCTATGGAGAAGCCTTAGCAGAACTAGGAAGAGAAAATAAAGATGTAGTGGTATTAGATGCAGACCTAGCAGGAGCAACAAAAACTAATATTTTTGCAAAAGAATTTCCAGAAAGATTCTTTGATATGGGGATTGCAGAACAAGATATGATGGCAACAGCAGCAGGATTTGCAACTTGCAATAAAATACCATTTGCAAGTACATTTGCAGTATTTGCAACAGGAAGAGTATATGACCAAATTAGAAATAGTATATGCTATCCAAATTTAAATGTAAAAATATGTGCAACACATGCTGGAATTACAGTTGGAGAAGATGGTGCAACACATCAAATGTTAGAAGATATAAATTTAATGAGAGGACTTCCAAACATGACAGTAATATCTCCAAGTGATGATACTCAGAGCAAATGGGCTGTAAAAGAAGCAGCTAAAATAAAAGGACCAGTGTATATAAGATTCGGAAGAGCAGCAACACCTGTGATATATGATGAAAGTACTAAATTTGAACTTGGAAAAGCAATTCAATTTGGAGAAGGAAAAAGAGCAACAATATTTGCAACAGGAATGATGGTAGCGGAAGCATTAAAAGCAAAAGAGGAATTAGAAAAAGAAGGAATAAATATAAGAGTAATAGACATTCATACAATAAAGCCAATAGATAAAGAGATAATAATAAAATCAGCTAAAGAAACAGAGAAACTTATATCAATAGAAGAACATAGTGTTATAGGAGGACTAGGAACAGCAATTTCAGAAGTATTAACAGATAAATATCCTGCAAAATTGATTAGATTGGGAATGAAAGATTGTTTTGGAAAATCTGGAAATGCCCAAGCTTTATTAAAATATTTTGGATTAACAAGTAAAGAAATCATTGAAGAGGTAAAAAGAGATTAAAATATATAAAAATAGAACATATGAAAAGCAGAGTTTTCAAGTAAAACTCAAAATTATGATGTATATTGAAATAAAAAGAAATTATTAAATAAATGTGGATACAAAAGGTGTCTACATTTATTTTTTATATTAAGTATTAGAGAAGAAATATGAAAGATATGAAGTATAAGACAAAAGTAAATTTTGGTGATTATTTTACAAATAATCACATTTTTTGACTTATTTTTCTTTTTTATTACAAAATTTGTATTTTATTGAAATTTATATAGGTTAATGATAGTATATAAATGGTATAAAATAGCTGAAAATATTGAAAAAATACCGCTTTTATGGTATTATATAAATAGGATATTATAATTTTTTTTAAAATGAGGTAAAATGCGTATGGGTGAAGAAAATAATGAAGAAATAGCAAATGCAGCTACAACAGCAGAGAAAAAAACAGAAGAAAAATCAAAAACTTCAAAAGCAAAAGAAGCAGCTAAAGTAGCAAAAGAAGCAATAAAAAAAGGCGCTGCAAAGCATTCATTATTAGCAGCATTGGCACCAATACTTATGGGAGTTTTTGTTTTTATAGTAATATTAATAATAATTATAGGAATAGCTATGTTTTTTGTTGCTATGCCTGGTATGGTAATGGAACAATTAAAAGCTTTAGGAAAAAAAATTGGAGATGCATTTGCTAGATTCTTTGGAGAAGATCAAACCTTAAATGTCGAAAATGAACAAATATATGATACATTAGATTATTTAGAACAAATGGGGTATGACTTAAAGGGATATGGTTTTTTAACAGATTATGTTTCAGATACAGATCAAATTGATGAAGAAGCACCAGATGATAATGGGGTTAACCTTGATGAAGATGTAGGTGTGCTTAGAGATAATGATGATAAAATAATAACAGCTAAAAGTGATTTTATATATACATATTTAGTTTCAGATAATTATTTATATACAATAAAAAATCAAAACCATGTTTCTGGAGATGGAACAGGAGGCTTTTGGAATGGTCTTATAGGGCTAGGTCAAAATTTTCTTAGTTTTTTAAGTGGTGGACAATTATCACAATTTTGGACTAGAGGATTTATTGAAATATATATAGATAATGGAATAGTAGGTAACGAAGGAACATTTTATAAAGATCATCCAATAATTTCTGGAGACAAAATCACATTAAATACAGATTCTAAAACGTTAGAAATAAAAAGAGGACATGGAAATAATGCAATAACATATAACTTAGATGGTTGGGTTGGTAGATATGGTATGCCAGTAGACTTTTTAATGTCTGTCCAATTAGCAACTATGATGTCAGATTTAGCTTATGATATGGCTACAACATTTGAAACTCAACTTACATTATTATTACATCCAGTTGGCGGAGGAGAAAAAGATGCAAATACAGCTGTAGGTTATTATAAAGTAGGTGAAGAATATTATTCTTATGATGATTTTTATGAAGCGGCAAAATCAGGAATAACAGGATTTTTAAACTCATGGAGAGTTAGTAATAAAGAAGCAATGAATATAATGAAAGACTTTAGTATTTCAAGTCCAAGTGATTGTGAGGGAGCAGCAGAAGATGGAGGAGTAATATGTAGTCAATCAGAAGACAAAGAAGAATGTTGTTCAAAATGTAGAGATTATATACAATCAATTTATGATTGCTTAAAAGAAGTAGATGTTTCAAGTCTAGAAATATATCAACCATATATTTCTAAAGTAGAAAATCATTGGTTTAGAGATATATATTTTGTTGCGGATGAATCACAAGAATTTATAACTTATGATTATGAATATGAAGCATTAATGAAAGAAAGATGGACATTATATGAAACATATACAGCAGATGAGAATCCGGAAAAAGAAGGAGAATATAAATTATATGAAGTAGATGAACAAGGTAATTTATCATCAGAACCATATGAAGGAACAGAGGAAGAAGCAGCAGAAAAAGGAATAAAATTATCTAAGAAAGCAGAAAAAATAAAAATATCTGAAGAAGCAGAAGATTTAGGATGGAAAGAAGCAGGAAATAAGTTGGCAGCATATGAAATTGCAGATGTGTCTAATGAAGATTTTCAACCAGCTTATCCAGATATTGCAGAAGATGATGAAGATTATAACATAAAAAAAGATGTGTACGTAAATGTTATTACAACGGGAAATGTTACGCAAACAGGTGAAGGACAAAGAACAGAAACAAATACAGAAATAAAGAAAATGTTTTTACAAAATAAATATTTTAGGTATGATGGAAGTGCAAAAACAGCAGAAATTATAACAGCCTTAAGAGAAAAATTATATGGAACATCAGAGGATGTTGAAAGATATGGACCTATTGATGAAAGTAAAATAAAAGACTCAGAAGGAAATGATATTACATATGAATTAAATTTTGATGATGAAAAATACACTTCAGATGCTGAAAACGGAGAATATAAATTATCAGATTATGTTGCAAATGTAACATTAAATCAAGACTCATTAAATGCATTTAGTATGCTTGAAAATACTCATACATTAGATGCAGATTACATATATAGAGATTTTAAAGAATTAATGGTAGAACTTGGATATTTTACAAAAGAAGAATTAACGGATGAAACGCCAAGATTATTACAATTTTTAGTACCAGATATAGGATCAGGAGGGTATCCTAGAAGTTCAATAGATAAAAGAGAACAAGAATATGGAACAATGATTCACTCAAAAGGTGATATTGAAGCTAACGAAAAATATACTTTAAAAGCAATAACAGAAAAAATTAGAGCGGCAGCTAGTGAAGAAAATACTTCTAAGGATGCTAGTCAATATGATACGAGTGGACATTTTGATACCACTGATGTAAATGCTATAAATTTAACTAATTCAGTAGGAGAAGTTGATCAAAATACTGGAGCTGAAAGAAAACCAGAAGAAGTTTCTGTGGAAGAATTTTTAACTGCAGCAGAAGAAGTTCATAAAGTAATAGAGGATTTGAAATTTGAATACTGTTGGGGAGTGGGTAATAGCCATAATAGTGATATGCCACATACTGATGGTCATGGTTGTGCTGGATTATTCAATACATTAGAAGAAGCTTCAGGAAGTGGAGGACATAGAATAGATTGTTCTACTTATGTTTCTTATGTATTGCAAGCAGTAGGACTAATGCAAGGAAGAACTTACACAGGTTCCCCTGGTGGATCAGATGGACTTTATGGATTATTTCAAGAATATGTTATAACAAGAGAAGAAGCTGGAGAATTACAACCAGGAGATATTTTGATATCCGATACACATGTTCAAATTAATGGAGAAGAACATTTGCAATATAATGCAGGTAGTGGAGAATCTATAAGATCGGCACCATATCCAGAAGAATCCCCTGCTTTTTACACACATGTAATAAGATTACCGTTTAATGGGACTACAACATCAGGAGAAAATTATGAAGGCTACGAAGGAAATGAAGCAGTAGTATCACCAGTAACAGGAGTATTAT
>USEI01000006.1 GCA_900553685.1 uncultured Clostridium sp. | reverse complement strand
AAAAAATATTTGAAAAATTTTTTATTTTTCTATTGACATATTACCTACTGTCTTTAATCTATTATACAAAAAACCTGCCAACGCAGGTTTTTTGTTCTATGCTTAAATATTATCTTCCGTCATCATCATGTTCTTCTTGTTTTTCTTCTTCTTCTCTTCTTCTATTATTTTCTCTTTCAATATTTGCTTGTTTCTGTAATTTTTCAGCTATTTTATCAAAAGAATCTTTTGCTTCTGGTGTTACTTCTTCAGGTCTTCCAGGAGTTGCTCCATCAATATATGTAGTTTGTGCAGCTTCGTGTAAAGCATCAGCTGCAGCTATTGCTGTACCCGCTATTGCACCATCTCTTATAGCTTTTCCTATTAGTTCTGGCGCAAATCTTGTTACATTTTCATCATAAGCTTCTTTGATAACATATGGAACTGTTTCATCATAAGCTTCTTTGATTAATTGTGTAGCTTTTTGTGTTCCTACTACAACATCTTTTGTCATACCATCCATTAAATCTGATAATGCAACCCAATATTTATCACCTACAGAAACATATATTCCATCTAATGTTGACAAATCTGCATTTTGACATCCAATTCCATCTAATAATTGTTGTACTGTAATATCTTGACGTAACATTCCATTTGCGTCCAATAAATCTGTATCTGCTAGTCTTTCAGTTAAAGTTGGAGCTGTTAAACCATGTGTATCAGATATTCCTGTTCCCCAAGCAGATTTATCATCAAACCAACCTGCAGTAATTCCTTTATCAACTAAAGCTTCTGTTCTTTGTCCTGCTAATCCACCAGATACTGAATAATATTCATCAGCTGTTTTTCCAGCATAATTTTGTCTTAATTCCTCTAATGTTTTACTTGTATCATATTGAGTCTCATGAATTGGAGTATCAACTTCTCCATATTCTGCATCATGATGTACAACTTTTTCACCCATTTCTGCATCATGATGTATAACATCTGTTTGTGTAAATCCATCTTTCCAAGCTGTATATCCAAATTTTAATCCAGCTGTTGTTACTATTGTTAATATTCTATTTAATCTATCTACATGTTGTTTTCTACCAGTATATATTTGTTCTGCTGTAATTGCAGAAACTGGTCCATCTGCTGATTCAGCAAAAGCCGCCTCATCTAAATCTTCAGTTTTAGCAACTGGTCCTTCTTGTTTTACATATTGTTCTTTTCTTTGAGCTTTTGAATTTGCATTTACATCTTCTATTCCTGCTCCAGTTTTCATAGATTCTAATGCTGCATTTCTTGCTATTGTTGCAGTAGCTTCGTCCATATCTATTGAATCCGGATCTCTTACTATATCATTATATGTATTAGCACTCATTGCAATTTGTCTTTGTCTAGCTTGTCTTGCTTCTTGATTTTTTCTTCCTAATTCAATATTAGATTTTAGAGCTTCATTTCTAGCATTTTCTACTTCTTCAAATTCAGTCATTAATCCGTCAACTATAGCTTGTTCTGTTTCTTTTTCTCTTGTTCTTGTAAAATATTTATCTGCTTTCGCTTTTGCCCAAGCAACCAACCTATTGTCACCTTGTTCCCTATAATATGCTTTTCTTGCAACTTCACGAGCATTTCTATCTGCTTGATTTATTACTGGAGTATTATTATCTATTTCATCTTTATGTTTTGAATATTCTACTCTAGCAGCTATTTTGTTTCCTAGTGTTACAATTCCTTTTGCTGCATACCCTGCTACAGCAAGTGCTGGTCCGATTGTTACTGCTGATCCTATAACAGCACCAGCTACAAGACCATCTAATGCTAATGTAGTAATTCCGCCTTTAATATCTCTAACATCATTTCCATGTTCATCTTTTCTTGTAAATTTTGGAACTCTTATTCCTAAGAATCTTCCTACATTCTCAAGAGCATTTTTGGCTCTTGTTGGCATTGGCAAATCTTTACTTACAGGTTTCATTCCTTTTAGTGTTGAACCTGCTGTTTTCCAATTCTCATATTTTACTTTGTGAGGATTTGGTATTCCATTAAATGTTTCAACATATTTTTGTTTATCAGCCATTATTCTTGCAAGTACTTCTTCTCCAGCACCTTCTCTCTCAGCTTCAGCTTCGTCATATTTTCTACCAACCTCTTCTCCAAAAACATATGGATCTTTTGTTTGATTATAAGCACTAATTTGTTCTAAGTTTTCTTTATAAGCAGGTACTCCTAAGAAATCTATATCTGCTGCATATTCATCATATTCAGCTATAGTATCAACATCTATGATTTGTTCTTTTCCATCTCTATCTATATACATATATTTTCCTGTTGTCTTCTTTGATAGAAATCTTTCACTACTATTTTGCCAGTCTTCTAGTAATTCTATTTGCTCATCTGTTAAATCTTTTTCTGGAGTTATAGAAGCTTCTAATAATTTTCTTCTTAAATCTTTTCTTGCTGCAGATTTTGCTTCTAATTCTTCAGGTGATTCTCCAGCTATTTCTATTGTTGCTTTTTCAGCTTGTATTCTTGATATCTCTGTTAAGAATATTTGTGCATTCTCTCTTAATTCATTTATTGAAAGTTTAATATCCTTTATGCCTTTTTCTACACTTGTTTTATAAACTTGGAAAAATTGTTTCATTTTTTCAACATCTTCAGGAGATGTAATCTCGTGATCTAAACCTAAATCTTTTAATTGTTGTTCTCTACCAGCAGTAACAAAGTTTTTTCTCATTTGTTCATATAATTTTGTTGCTAATTCTGTATTTCCAGAAGCCTCTGCTTCTTCAATTTGCTTGTCTATTCTCTTTCCTGTACCTGTAGTATCAACAATTATAGTTTTCATTTCAGCTAAAATCTTCTTATAATCTTCACCAAGTTGGTCTATTTGCTGATTTGTTTTAGTATATCCTTCTTTATAAAAAGCTAAGAATTCATCTCTACTTATTTGTCTATCTGCTAATTCTCTTCTGATTTTTGCAGTCTTAAATATTTTATCACCAATTTTTTGAGCTTCTGCAGTTATATCTAATTTATCTTGAGATTCTTTTCCTGGAATATGTATTCCTGGTATTTGCTCTATTTGTTGATCTATTTCTACTATTCTAGCATCTATTTCTCTGTTTCTTGCTTCTAGAGCTGCTATTCTTTCAGAATCTTCTTTACTTGGTTCTCCTTTGGCAGGAACTAATGTAGTTCTTTCTTCTTGTAATTTACTAATTTCATCTTTAGCTTGTTGTATTTGAAGCTCAAGTGCAGCTATCCCCGAAATTTCTTTTAGTTTATTTAATCTATCTCTTATTTCTGGATTTTTTTGTCTAGAAGTATCTTGCTCTAATTGTTCCTTTCTTGATCTTAACTCTTCTTGTTCTCTTTTTGCAGCTGCAATTCTAGCTTCTTCAGCCTTTATTCCTGTTGCTTCATTAAATCTTTCTTTAAAAGAATTAATTTCATTTTCTATATCAGAAATTTGTTGAACAAGTGCATTATAATCTGCATGTGCTTGTGCATTTGCTCCATCAAAACCTCTTGTTTCTCTTACTCTATTTCCTGCTGCCCTTAATTGTTCTTGTAACGCCGCTCTTCTTGATTCTAATTCTGATATATTTCTTTCATATGCTTCTTGAACAGTAATAGGTTCTCTTACTGTTCTAACTAATTGTCTCATTGAAATTGGATTATCTTCACCTTGTTCATCATGTGCTCCATCATCTACTGGAACTAATGAATATTCTCCAATTGTTTCATTTATTTCTTCTTCACTTAAATGTAATTGTTCGCTTAATAGTCTTCTTATTATTTGTTCATCACTTAATCTTCCCATGTATGTATAATCCATAGGATCTAGAACATTTTCTTGTCTAGTAACAAGTGATTCTAAGTACTCAATATCATTTGTACCAATATTATTTATTTGTCCATCAATATCGGCAATTTGTTGAACAAGAGCACTATAATCAGCACGTGCTTGTGCATATGCTTCATCAAAACCTCTTGTTTCTCTTACTCTATCTCCTGCTGCTCTTAGTTGTTCTTGTAATGTCTCTCTTCTTGATTCTAATTCAGCTCTTAATCTTTGATTTTCTTGATTTTGAGCAATTATATCTCTAATTGATGATGATTGTATCTGAGAAATTCTATTTTCTGCGTCAGCAATTACTCTATCAAGTTCAGAAATTCTTGAATCAATCTCTTCAATTTCTTGAGTATGATCTACAACTGGTCCATCATAAAGTCTACTTTCCAAATCTTCTAAAGCTTGACCTATAGTCATATCACCTTTTTGAGTTCTAGTTCTAACTAATTGTCTCATTGAAATTGGATTATCTTCACCTTGTTCATCATGTGCTCCATCATCTACTGGAACTAATGAATATTCTCCAATTGTTTCATTTATTTCTTCTTCACTTAAATGTAATTGTTCGCTTAATAGTCTTCTTATTATTTGTTCATCACTTAATCTTCCCATGTATGTATAATCCATAGGATCTAGAACTTCTTCTCTTTGTTCAATATCTGGTAAAAATGATTCTAAAAATTCAATATTTTCTTGAGCAGAATTAGTTCTTTCAATTTGAGCATCTAAATCTGAAATTTGTTGAACAAGAGCACTATAATCAGCACGTGCTTGAGCATATGCTTCATCAAAACCTCTTGTTTCTCTTACTCTGTCTCCTGCTGCTCTTAATTGCTCTTGTAATGTCTCTCTTCTTGAAACTAAATCATTTCTATTGTTAGTTTCATTTCTTAAACTAGCAATTAACTCACTAATATTGGTTCCTTTTATGTCATTAATTTGATTTTCAAGATTAGGAATTAATTGTTCTAATTCTGAAATTCTTGAATTAATTTCATCAAGTCTTGCTTGATTTTCTGGATTAGCAGCTGTAGTAAATGTTTGTCCTGTTCTTAATCTTTCTATTTCTGCTATATTATTTTGTTTTTCTTCAACTAATCTTGCTCTTTCTTCTTGTAAAGCTTTTAAATTTTCATCTATGTATGTTAAATTACTATATTCTTCATTAGGAACTATTGCATCTTGTAATCTTGATAGTTCAGCCAAAAGATTTTGTCTTTCTGATTCTGCTTCAGCTATCATTTGTTCATTATTTTCATTTCTTCCTACTCTTAGCTTCTCAGCTTGAATTCTTAATTGATTTTCAACATCTGTAATCATTTCTTGAACTTGAACATTAGTATACAATCTTGTTCCTGGTTCAAAATCAATTCCTCTAGTTTTTTCAGCTAGTTCTATTACGCCATTCATTTTACTTAATAATTCGTGTAAAACATGATCATATTGTGGCTCTCTGTCATCTAATACTATTCCGTTTTGTTCTTGAATAAGTCTGTTTACTTCATTAAGAACTCTTCTTACTCCGTCAATGTCTTTGTTTGCTACAAGTTGATTAAATTCTTCTAAAACTCCATTGAAATCATTTAATAGTCTTTCCATTAAATTTTCTTCCATAATTATTTATCTCCTTCTAATTTTACAGCTTTTTCAAGCTTTGATTTCATTTTTTCTACTAAGAATAAATATCCCATCAACTCTTCATTTGAAGCAGTTTTGATTGTCTCATCATCAAGACTTTCACTAAGTTCAACAATTTTTTTACCTAATTCTTCTGGACTCATATTTTTCCTCCTAATTATTTATTTTATCTATTGTATTTATTTTTTCGCAAAACCTAACTATTTATAATTTTAGCACAAATTCAGGCTTTTTTCAATAGTTTTACATAATTTTTTACATTTATGTTATTTTTTGTAAATCATTTTTTCTTCTAAAATTTTTAATGCTCTTTCTGATAATTTAGTATATCTAAGCTTTTTATCTTTAATTTTCTCCTCTAACTGTGGCAGTATTCCAAAATTTGCATTCATAGGTTGGAATTTTTCATTTTTGGTTGATATATAATCTGCTAAAGCACCTATTACCGTTTCTCTTGGAAAACTAATCTTTTCTTTTTCATAAGCATTCTCTATATCTTTTTGTTTCTTTATGCAAATATTTTTATTATCTATACTATTGCAATTTGCATTCTCTTGATTATCTACATTCTTTTCGTTAATATCTATCTTTTCATTTTTTTTATAATACTCACTATTAGTTGCTTTTTTTGAATATACATTATTTTCAATACTATTTAATATTTTATGCATTTTAACTGCATTAATCCCAGCTACAAATCCTGATGAAATTGATTCAACATATCCTTCTACTCCTGTTATTTGGCCTGCAAAAAATATTCTTCTATCATTTTTTAAATTATACGTATTATCTAAAACTAATGTAGAATTTATATATGTATTTCTATGCATAACTCCATATTTTACAAAATTTGCTTTTTCTAAACCTGGAATTAGAGAAAAAACTCTTTTTTGTTCACCATATTTTAAATTAGTTTGAAATCCTACTATATTATATAAATTTCCTTCTTGGTTGTCTTGTCTTAGTTGCACTACTGCATAAGGCCTTTTTCCTGCTTTAGGATCTGTAAATCCTACTGGTTTTAAAGGTCCATATCTTAATGTATCTATGCCTCTTTTTGCCATAATCTCAATCGGCATACAACCTTCAAATATTTCTCTTTTTTCAAATTCATGTAAGGTTACTACTTCAGAATTTATCAGCTCATTATAAAATTTCTCATATTCTTCTTTATTCATAGGAAGATTTATATAGCTTCCTTTTATATCTTTTATTCTTTCCAGCCAAACATCATAATCTTCATCTTTTTCTCTTTCTTGAACATACCTATCACCAAAAAATCCTATATTCATATCTATAGAATCTTTTTCAACTATTGGTGCAGCAGCATCATAGAAAAATAATTTATCATTCCCTGTTAAATCAGAGATTTTTTTTGATAGACTTTCAGAAGTAAGTGGACCAGTTGCTATTATAACCACACTATCTTTTGGAATTTCTTTTACTTCTTCTCTTACAACTTCTATATATTCATTTTCTTCAATTCTAGCAGTAACTAATTTTGCAAATTTTTCTCTATCTACTGCTAAAGCTTGTCCTGCTGGAACTTGCACACTATCTGCTACAGAAATTAATTCACTACCTAATCTTCGTAGTTCTTCCTTTAATAAGCCACATGCATTTGTCAAAAGATTTGATTTAAAGGAATTACTACATACGATTTCAGCCAAATCTTTATTAGAATGTGCCTCTGAAAATTTTATAGGCTTCATTTCATAAAGTTTTACTCTTATTTTTCTTTTTGCAATTTGCAGTGCTGCTTCTGAACCTGCAAGTCCACCACCTATTACTATAATTTCTTTCATAATATATTTGTGATTTTCTCCCTATTTTTTATTTACATTGTTATATCTTCATATTCTTCAGTTTTTCCTTCTTGATTTTTTTGTCCTTGTTTTTCTCCAGTTACTGTTTGGCTTTGTGACTGTTCTTGAATTTTTCCAGATATTCCTTCAACTCTATATTTGTCAAAAGCAGATTCTTGAACTTTTTTAGGATTTTGTCCATTTATTTCATTCTTTTCTTCATTTTTTTCTTCAGGATTTTTTCCTGCAAATAAATCTTTAAATTTTTTAAATGCATCTCTAGCATTATTCTTTAATTCATTAATTGCTTTTTTAAATCTGCCAAAAATAGAATTATCTTGTGGTACTAAACTCTTTTCTTCTGTTAAATCTTGAAAATCTCTATTATCTGTACTAATTTCTTCTGTTTTTAAGGTTGATTGTTTTCCAGATTCCTTTTTTTCACTTTCATTTGTTTCTTCTGCTTCTTTCTGATTGATTAAATCATCCAATCTTTCTTTGTTTTTTTTCTCCTTAAAACTTATTATCTCACTAAGCTTTTCATCATCAGAATTTGATTTTAATGCTCCAAAATCAGAATCTTTTAGTTTAGAATATTCTGTCATCTTTCCAACAAAATATACTCTTTGATATTTATCATAAAGATTTTTTCCTATTTCATCTAAATTATTTTCTCTTAATCTATTTACTGTAGTATAATTTTTGTATTCTGACAATAGTACATCTTCGTTTACAATTCCATTTCCATTTTCATCAAATTCTATAAATTTATTTTCCTCTGTATTCATTATTTCTAATGCTCTATTAGATAATTTTAAAAGCATTTGGCTTTCCTCTGGAGTATCAGCACTTTTAGCTAGCTCTCTTGAAAGTATAGTTATTCTTAAATATTCAAATCTGTCTTGCTTATCTAAATGATAATAATCTGGATTCAAAGTTAGTACATTCTTTTGATAAAAATCTAATACTTTTGAATTTAATTTATCTTTTTCGAATCTTCTCTCTTGCTCTTTTAGCTCTTGTAACTGTTCTGGAGTATATTCAGAAAATTTTTTTACCAATTTTGGATTCTCTCTTTGCATTTTGGCTAACATATTTTGACATATTTTATAGTTAGTTTGACCATTCGCTATTTCTTCTTCAGATAATTTATCTTCTAAAAGTAATATTGCCATATATCTATGAAAAAATACTTCATCTTTTGTACTTATCCAAGAACCTATACTAGATTTTTTATATAATTCCATATATGTTTTTTCATCACTCTCAGAAAATTCCATTTTAGAATCTTTATTAAATTTATTTTGCAATGTACTTTTAGTTAAATCTATACCTGTCAATAATTCTACTGATTCTTTTGTATAGAGTCTATCAACTTCTTCATCTGAAATCTTCTTATTATCTTTTTCTCCACTAATAAATTTTTCGAATTGATTTTCTACTAATATTTTATTTATAGTTTCTCTCATCAAATCAATTTCTTCTTCATACTCTATATTTTTTCCTAATAATCTAGTTGTAATTTTTTCTATTAAATTACTCTTATCTCCATTATTTTTTTCTATACCTGCAGCAATATCTGGATACATCTGTTTTAAAATAGATAAAGACTTTTTAGCTAATTCACTATTTGTTTCAGTAGTAGCAGCTACCAATAAATATGTTGTATGTTTATCTCTCTCTTCATCTGATAATTTTGATATATCAGTTGTATCTATTATTGCATTTAAAGTAATATCTCTCATAGTACCAACATATTCATTAACCATTTTTTGAGCACCTATTGTAACTGAACCATTTTCATTTCTTAATGAGTTAAATTTTTCCATATATTGTGGGTTTTCTTCATGTATTTTATTCATTCTACTCATAAGTATAATATAATCTGGACTATTTTTATCTGTGTATTGTAACTTTGCCTCAAGTAATAAAATTTCATTTGCAATATTAACTTCTTTATTAGCTTCTTCTTCATGATATTTTATTGCTTCATTACTCCACTTTTCTATATTTGAAAATAAAATTGAAATAGTTTCAGCATCAGATAAAGATTCTATATCAATGTTTTCATACTTACTAACTAAAAATTTTAGAAGTCCATTATCATCTTTTTTATCATAATCTTCATTAGGAAATAATTCATATATCCTATCGTATGCTTCCTTCTTTTCTTCTTCTGAAAATCCCATTTCTTGGTTATGCATTATGCAAAATAATGCTTTAGCACTTTCCATTCTTTCTTCTAATGGTATAGTAGATATATCAGCTGAATTATCTTTATAACTATTCACCACATTTCCTATAAATTTCAGTTCTTTAAGCAAACCATCTTTTATATATAACTGTTTTATTTTCTCAAAAATTTTCTTATCTATGTCGTTATTTTTGTTATTTATATCTTTAATAACTCTTCTATCAATAATACCATAAAACTTGTCAGCAGTATTTTCATTATTTTCATTTTGTGTTAATATTCCATCTTTTATCATTGCTTTTATAACTTTATTGCCTATTTCTTGATTTTTTTTATAAAATTGATCATTTTCTATGCCTGCCATCACTGCTTGTTCATAACTTTTGATTGGATCTTTTTCTCCTGTTTTAGGATCTAAAACTATACCATTTGGCAATTTATTTATATATCTAACCAAATTTATATAAACATTTTTTAAAGTATCCATTGCACTATCTCTAGTTTCTACTGAACTAGTTAAATTTTCATATAAATTGGCTATCATTACATCTGTAATACCATACTGATTAAGTTTTCTTAAATTAACTATAACAGGGCTATTAGACCTTGCTAGAATATCATATACATCTATGACTTTTCCATCAAGACCATTATCAGCAATAAGATTATCTCTATCTTTTGTTTTGTCTATTCTTTTTTTTCTATCTTCCCTTTCTTCTTTAGTTGCCATAATACTCCCACCATAAAATAACTTATTAATTTTATTATAGATTTTGTCGTTTTAATTTACAATAACAAATATATTACATTTTATCCACTAAAAAAAGAGTTCTTTTCAAACTCTTTTTTCCCTAAAAGTTTACAACTTTTTTCTAATTTTTAAAATTATTCAACAGTAAGTTCCGCCTCTTGATTTGCTGTTTTTTCTGAAGACTTATGCAATTCATTTATTGCGCTTTGATGATTTAAACCTTCTACTTTTATTCTCTCATCAAAAGTATTTTGAATTTCTTTATATTCAATTTGTGACTTTCTAATACTATCACTAACTTTATTTTCATTTTCAAATTTTTCTCTTTTTAAAAATATATTTTTTACTCCATTTACTAATTTACCTAAAACTCCTGTTTTTCTATTAATCAAAACATTTCCATCTGTTAATTTTTTAGTTTTTATTCTTTTTATGGTATCTTTTATTCTTTCAATAAATCCTGTTTTACTATATTTTTTTTCATTTATTATACTTAAATCAATTTCTTCTATTTTTAGTGACGAATTACTTTCTGCATTATTATCTTTAAACTCTGATTCAGGTGGTATCTTTTCTCTCTTAGTTTCATCTTCATTACTTCTTTCAATTTGATTTGAGTTTCTATTAGTATTATGCTTATTTCTACTTGAAGTTTCTAATAATTCAGTTATTCTCCCAACTTTTCTTTTTTCTATTTCTAATAATTTTTTAATCCTATTTTCCTCATTTAAAGGAGTAAAATATTTTTCATCTAATCTACTAAGACTATATAGCTGAGAAGCCACATAAAATTTTTCATGTCTTTTAGCCACTGAATTTCTAGCTTCTTCATAATTTGTCCATTGTTTTTTAGAAAAATCTACTGAATTAATTTCTTCAAGAATATTATCTTCATTTATAATTCTTTTTCCATTTACATCAAAACTAATAAAATTTTTTTCTTCAGAATTCATTAACTCTAAAGTTCTGTCACTAAGCTTTTGTATTAATGCTTTATAATTTGGATTATTGACTTTTTCTGCAAATCTATCAGCAAATAGTGCATATCTTAAAACATTTTTTTTATCAGCTTTTTTTAAATTACTGTAATTTTCAGCTTTTACTAAAATATCTTTTTGAAAATTTTCTAATAAATCAGCTATTAATTTATTATTTCCAAAGATTGTTGCTTCAGTGACTATTTTATCCGAAAAATTTTCATCATTTTCAAATTTTTCCTTAAAATTTGGATTTTCTCTTAATAATCTATTTAATCTATTTAAAAATTTTTGATTTGATCTTTGAGATTCCGGACTTTTTTCATCATTTTCAGACAAAATTTTTTTCAAATAAATTATCTCATATTTTGTTACATTTGATTTATCAGATATCCAAGAATTAACTGTTGTATTACAGTATAATTCTTTAAATATTTTTTCATCTTCCTCTGAAAAATCTATTACAGAACCTTTGAATCTATTTTTTATTTCACTTTTCGTTAAATCTGTTTCTGTGGTTTTTAAAGGAACAGCAATTCTTTCAAAAAAATCTTCTGTTTCTTTATCACTAATTTTTAATTTGTTTAAATCTATTATATCTTTTTCTTTTAGAATCTTTCCAATTAAATTTTCTTTTATTTCATCTCTTTTTTTATAAAGATCTTCTTTTAATTTATTTCCGTAAATGGCTTTGTACATCTTTTCCTTTAGTTGGTCATAATCATTTATCTTTGAAAATCCAGGAAACATTTTTTTAAATTTTTTTACTACATTTATTCTAATTTCTGGATCATCATTCTCAATACCTAAAATCAATATACTAGTAAAATTTTTTCTCTCTTCTGTATCTAATCCTTCTACATTAGTTGCATTTATATTATATTTTATCGTTTCATTTAGTAAATTATTTATATATAATTTTAATTCAGCATCACCTTTTCCTGTTAATTCCCCATATATATTTCTAAAATCTTTGACTAATTGTGCACTTTCTGGATATTTATTTAGATATTCTTTCATAATTGCTAAATTATTTTCATAATCGGCCGTTCCTTTTGAATATTCAATTTTAGCCTGTAAAAGTAAAATATTTTCTCTTTCTGCTTCTTCTATTGTAACACTCTTCATACTCTGAGGAATCAATCTAATGTTAACATCACTTTTTAATTCTTTATCTAAAATATCATTTATTCTATTTGAATTATAACTTTTTAACTTGCTTATTAATGCTTCATCTAGAGCACCTAAATTCATTTTTTCTAATATATCCACGATTGTGCTTTCGTCTTCAGATGTTAATTTATCTACATTTATGTCACTAAGTTTTTCTATGAAATTTTGAGACTTTCCTTTTATTCTTTCGATTTCTTTATTTTTACTATCTAATTTTTCTTTCATAATAATAGTATTTTTTTTAACACTTTCAGGTAGTAAATTTCTTTCTAATATATGCTGAATTCTAGTTATGCTAACAGAACCATCTTTATTAAAAATTCCTTCTGTGTCTATATTTTTAAAGTATTCTTCAAAATATTCTCTACACTGCAAAATATATGTATCTATATATTGCTTTATATCATCTTTTTTTCCGCCTTCTCGATAATATATGTTATATAAATTTATAATCTCTAACCCTTTATAATCGTGAATTTCATCACTTTTTCGGTTATAATTTTCAGTTAAAATCCTAAATATTTCTTTTTCTTTTAAAGATTTATGCATATTATCTATTGCAAGTAAATTTGTATTTAAACAATAACTTTTATTTTCATTTCCTGAATTTTCTAGATTTTGTAATATTCTCATAAATTTTATATGACAAGTATTAGAATTAAATTCATGAGATGAAACAAATTTATTAAAATCTTCTTCATTATTTATCTTTATTCCTAAAGTGGTATATATATAATTCCATAAAGTTTCTTTATCTAAATTAGATATATTTAATTTTTTAAGTAGAAAATCTCTTTGTTTTTTTATTATTTTACTATCTGAATGAATTTCTGCCTTACTCAATGCTAAAATAATTTTTTCTCTAAATACAGGATTTAATTTATCAAAATCTATATCTTTCTCTTTTTCTAAAGCTATTAAGATATTACCTAAATCTGAATATGTATCAGCTAAATTCTTTTTTTCTTCCCACTCTTTTTTAAATTTAATTACACTTTCTTGTGTAATTTCTCCATTTTCATTAACTATATCATATTTTTTTAGTGGACCTTCATAAAGTTCTTTTATTTGATTCAAAGCATCTTCAAGTTTATTTGAGTTCGGATCTCTTTGGTACATATCAACATAATTATAAATTGCTTTAATAAAATCTAAATCTCGTTTTTTTGTAATATTAATATATTTAAGCAATTTTTCTATATCGTTTTTTTCATTATCATCCATGTTTAGATTATTTTGCATATCAATAAAATCTTCATCTGTTGGTTCTTTATAATTATTCATATGTGAAACTATATCTTCAAAACTATAATTTACGTTTTCATTATATTTTATAAAATTACTCTTTTCAGAATATGCTATAGTATCCATGATTTTATCTATCATTTTTGTTTTTTCTGAAATAGGTTTATTTTCAAAACCTTCATATTCTATGCCAAAATCTTCGCATTTTTGTATACTTAATTCTATATCTTTTTCACCATTATCAATATCTAATACTATTCCAATGTTTGGATCCGAATTTATCTTATTTACAAATATATCAAAAACTTTTTCTAGTTCTTCTATAATTTCATCTACACTTTTTCCTTGTGTATTTCCTGTTCTCTCATATACTGTTTTTATTTGCTCTAAACTAACACCATATTTAATTAAATTGTTAATTTTCTTAGAAATTCTTAAGTTACTTTCTAAAATATCATCAATATCAATAAAGCTTTTTGACATTTGATCATAAGTTAGTGTGTTTTTATCTTTATTTTCTATTCCAGCAGCTCTTTCTAATCTTTCATCTTTATTTTCCATTTTTTTACCACTTTTTACTATTTTTATATTTCTTACTTTTTAATTAATTATAAATTTAGATAATTTATAATTCAATTACATATGTATTACAAATGTCAAATTTCAAAAATGAAAAATTTATGTAATATTATGTATTTATATAAATGCACAATATTACATCTATAAAACTCTTTTTTACATAAAAAAGCTTAAAGAGTTGAATTTTACTAATTAACTCTTTAAGCCATAATATACTTATTTTTTCTTTGCTGATGTTTTTTTAGTACTTTTCTTTCTAGTTGTTTTTGTTTTAGTTGATTTTGTTTTTCTTGCTACTTTTTTCTTTTCTTTTTCTATTTCTTCAAGATCTTCCTCACTTGCAGGTTCAAATTTTTCTCCTAATTTTGGTTTATTCCAAGATATATATGTGCAGCCTTCATTTTCACCTTTATTATTTTCACAAATATAATAATTACGTCTTTTTTTAGTTTTTCTAACTTGAACTACACCACCGCAAACTGGACAAGGAACATCGATGGTTTCTATTATAGGTTTTGCATTTTGACACTCTGGATACCCTGGACAAGCTAAAAATTTTCCATATCTACCATATTTTATAACCATCATCCTTCCACATTTTTCACATGGTACATCTGAAACTTCATATTCTAGTTTTACATGTTCTAATTCTTTCTCAACTTTTTCCACAATTTGTTCAAAAGGTGTGTAAAACTCACTAATTACTTTTTTCCACTTTTCTGTTCCTTCTGCAACTTTGTCAAACTCCTCTTCCATTTTGGCTGTAAATTCTACATTTATTATATCTCCAAAATTTTCTATTAACAATTTATTCACAATTTTACCTAAATCTGTAGGAATTAATTGTTTTTGAACTTTTTCTATATATCTTCTTGTTAATATTGTTGTTATTGTAGGAGCATAAGTACTTGGTCTTCCAATCCCTTTTTCTTCTAAAGTTTTTACCAAAGTTGCTTCAGTATATCTTGCTGGTGGTTCAGTAAAACTTTGTTTTGATTCTAATTCTTCTTTTTTTACTTCTTCTCCTACTTCTAATTCAGGAATCTTTTCAAATTCTTCTTTCTCTTCATTTTCAACATAAAGAGACATATAACCTTTAAACTTCATAGTTTGACCATTTGCTCTAAAATTATAATCATTAGCATCTATTGCGACTGTCACTGTATCATATATTGCTGCTGCCATTTGACTTGCCATAAATCTATTATAAATTAATTTATATAATTTATATTGGTCAGAAGTTAAACTATCTTTTATTAGATCTGGTGTAAGTTCTATGTGAGATGGTCTTATTGCTTCATGTGCATCCTGAGCATCAGACTTTGTTCTATAAAATCTATTTTCATAAAAATTCTCACCGTAAGTTTTTACTATATATTCTTTTGCAGCTTCTCTTGCTTCATTAGAAATTCTTGTAGAATCTGTTCTCATATAAGTAATTAAACCTGTTGATCCATATTCAGGCAATTTTACACCTTCATATAACCCTTGCGCTATAGACATTGTTTTTTTAATTGCAAAATTTAATTTTCTTGAAGCATCCTGCTGTAGTGTACTAGTTGTAAATGGTGGTGCTGGATTTCTTTTTCTTTCACCCTTTTTTACATCTACTACCTTATATTTAGCTTTTTCTAAAGCTTTTAATATACTATCAACTTCATCTTTAGAATGAAGTTCTATTTTTTTACCAGATTTTCCAATAAATTTACAATTAAAAATTGTTTTAGTTTTCTTATCAGAAGCTTTTAAATTTATATTCCAATATTCCTCTGGAATAAATTTTTCTATTTCTTCTTCTCTTTCAACTATTAATCTTACAGCCACTGATTGTACTCTACCTGCAGATAATCCTCTTTTTACTTTCTTCCATAATACCGGACTAATTTTATAACCAACAATTCTATCAAGTACGCGTCTTGCTTGTTGAGCATCTGTTAAATTTAAATCTATTTTCCTTGGATTATTTATTCCTTTTTTAACTGCATCTTTAGTTATTTCATTAAATGTAACTCTACAAGTACTGTTTTCATCTATTCCTAAAATATATGCTAAATGCCATGCTATTGCCTCTCCTTCACGATCAGGGTCAGTTGCAAGATAAACTTTTTTAGCATTTTTAGCATCTTTTTTTAAAGAATTTATCAATTTTGCCTTTCCTCTGATGTTTATATATTCAGGTTCAAAATTATTCTCAATATTTATTCCTAATTTTGATTTAGGTAAATCTCTAATATGTCCCATTGATGCTACTACTTTGCTTTTGTTACCTAAATATTTTTTAATTGTGTTCGCCTTTGCCGGTGATTCCACAATAACTAATTTATCAACCATTTGAATTTCTCCTAAAATATTTTATTACTAATGTATTTTAAATCATTATAATAAATTTGGCAAGTATAAATTTTATAATAAATTTATTTCTCTCCAAAATCTTCTGCTTGACTATTTCTAGAATCTTTATTAGTTTTATCAAATAAATTATCAACAAAATCTCCTAATTGTTCTTCTAAATGATGATTTTTCGCGAAGTTATTCAAAATATCTCTAATATTATGTCTATCACTTTTACTAAGTTCTTGTAATAAGGTTTTAGCTTTTTCTAAATCGTTATTTTCCATACTTTTATTAACTATTTTAAATAATTTCATTTCTTTTTTTCTTGAATTTTTTTTAAATATAAAAAGTTTATTTCTTTCATCATCATTTTTGCAATTATTCCACTTATCTTTAAATTTCTTGTCTTTTGATAATTCTTGCAATTGTGCTTTTGTAGCTCTTTTTTGAGCTTCTTCTACTTCTTGCATAAATTCATCTTTTGTAGAAAACCTTTTTGCTAATCTTGCATCACTAGATACAGAGTCTTTAAAACGCTCATAAACTTTATCTAAATCTATAGTTCCATCTGGTGCTATAAATTCACTTAGTCCATTTCTAGCTGCATATAAACATGCATCCTCCTTTAGAATCGAATTATTAGAAGTTGCTTTTCTTGCTAAAATAAACAAAACTCCTCTTATAGATTTATTATCTGGGTTAGCTTTATAGTGTTTTTCACACCCCTCTCCAATTTCCTTGTCAACAAAATATTTAGCTGCTGCTTCTTTTTCTGTTTCTGTTCCATTAATCATATCATTTATACTTTGGTTTCTCTGATCTTGTACTTTTTTAGTATTTTCAAAGATATTTGATAGTTCACTTATTTTTTCCAGAGATAAAGTCCCATTACGTAACATTTCCATTATATTTGAAGTTAAAACATTTTCACTAATTTTATTACTATAAGTTTTCTCCATAACAACACTTAATTCTTCTCTATAATTCAATTCATTTGTCACTATTGGTTCTACAACTGCTGATGCTAAAAATTCTTTATCATTTATTTGTGTTATTGATTCAAGATTTCCACTTTCTAAATGTTGTTCAATTACATTCAATATATCTGTTCTTGTATTTTGGGTAGGAATAAAATTTGGTTTTTGAATAAGAACAGCATATGTAGCTTCTATTTGTTGCTTAATTATTTCTTTATTAATATCACTTCTATATAAAATTTTTATTAACTTATCTTGATTATCTTTATCTTCTTTTTCAACATAATTACAATCTTTTTTGGCTAATTCATAAGCTAAATCACCAATTCTACTCTCAAAATTATCACTCATTTTATTTTACTACCTCTTTTATTTCTTGATAAATCTTTTCTTCTACATTTGAAGGAGCTATTGTATTTGCTATTTTTCCCATCTCTTCTAGTTCAAGGCTATCTAAAATAATATCATCAATTTCTTCTGATAACTTCTGACCTGTAACATCTTTATTTAGTATTATCTTAGCTGCTCCAATCTTCTTTAAAACAAGTGCATTATCTTCTTGTCTATTAGCAGACATAGAAGGTAGTGGTATAAATATAGCTGGCTTCCCAACTATAGAAATTTCTGTAATTGTCATTGCTCCACTTCTGCAAACTAACAAATCGGAAATATTCATCATTTCTTCCATATTGTATATATATGGCAATATTTTTACATTTTTTATACTATTTATATATATTTCATCTTTTTCAAAATTTTCTTTTACAATATCATATTGTTTTGGCCCTGTTGCCCAAATTATCTGATATTTATCATTTCTCTTCAATTTTATTAATTCTGCAACTGCTTCATTAATTTTTTGAGCCCCTTGACTTCCACCAAATACTAAAACTATTGGCAGATTATTTCTTATTCCTATTTCTTCCAATATTTCTTTTTTTCTTATTTTTGAAATATTTAATTTTCTTATTTTAGTAGGTGTACCCGTAACCACCACACTTTTACAACCTTCCAATCTACTTTTAGTTTCTTCAAATCCTACTAAAACTTTATCTACTTTTTTTGAAAACATTTTTACAGCTTTTCCGGGATAAGCATTACTTTCATGTAATACTGTTGGTATTTTTTGAGAAGTTGCTACTTCAAATACAGGTCCACATATATATCCACCTGTTCCCAAAACTAAATCAGGTTTAAACTCTTCAAATATTTTCTTTACATCTTTTATACTAAAAATAGTTTTTAATATATGTTTTAAATTTTGTATAGAAAATTCTTTTTTAAATCCATATACATCTATTGTTTTTAATTTATAACCAGCTCTTGGTACTAAATCAATCTCTAAACCTCTATTAGTACCTATAAAAATTATTTCTGAATCTGGTTCTTTTTCCTTTATTTTATTAGCTATTGCAATTCCTGGATTTATATGCCCTCCAGTTCCTGCTGCTGAAATTATAACTTTCATTTTAACTTCCTTTCATTATGAACTTGTTTTTCCATTCCTAGATACACTTAATAATATTCCAACTCCAATTAAATCTGCAAGCATAGCTGACCCACCATAACTAAAAAATGGTAATGGCATTCCTGTAACTGGCATTGTATTAGTAACAACTGCTATATTAATTAATGCTTGCAAACCAATCATTGTAGTTATTCCTATTGCTATTAATGTTCCAAAATTGTCTTCTGCCTTTATTGCAATAACAATACCTCTCCATACAAATAAAACAAACAAAAAAATTACTAATATACAACCAAAAAATCCTAATTCTTCTGCTAAAACAGCAAATATAAAATCATTTTGTGGTTCTGGTAAATATAAATATTTTTGCCTACTATTTCCAAGTCCTAAACCAAATAATCCACCTGATCCTATAGCATATAAACTTTGTGTTATTTGCCAAGCATCTCCTGTTAAATTTGCTTCATCTAAATGTAGCCAAGTCTGAATTCTTGAAGTTCTAAAGCCATCAGCTCCTCCAGAAGTTGAAGCTTTTAATAAGAAACCTAAAACTCCAATTATTCCAACAAAAGCACTTGCAAAAAAATATTTTAAGTTAGTTCCTGCAACAAACATTTGAACAAGTGTTATTGCACAAATTATAAAAGTTGCACTAAAATGGTTTTGTAATATATATATTGATATTACTATTGGTATTAAGAAAATTAGTGGAAATAAAAAACCCGGAACCAATTTTTTTATTCTATTTGATTCTTTCATATCACTTAAAAGTGATGCATAAAAAATGATAAAACCGATTTTTGCAAATTCTGACGGCTGAAAAGAAAAGCCAAAAAGATTTATCCATCTTCTCGCTCCACCTTCACCAATTCCTACAAATCCAACTGCTACTAATAAAGCAATACATATCGCATATATAAGCCATTTCAATTTTCTAAAAATCCTATAATCAACTTTTGATAAAACAATCATCATGACTATACCAATACCAGCCACTAACCCTTGTTTTCTTATATACTGATAACTATCATCACCAGTTTCTGAAAGCGATGCTGGAGCACTTGCTGATAACAACATTATTAGTCCTATACATAAAAGCAATACAGTTACCACAATAATTGTATAATCAAATTTACCATTTATAAAAAAACTAAATTTTTTTGATTTATTTTTTTTAGTCATATAATTTCCCTTCTTTTTATTTTATACAATTAAAATTGCAATTGTTGATGCTACAAACGTTACTAATGAAAATACTGCAACTACTTTATTTTCTCTCCATCCAGTTAATTCAAAATGATGATGTAATGGAGACATTCTAAATAATCTTTTACCTGTTTTTCTAAAATATAATACCTGAAATATTACAGATAAAGTTTCAATTACTGGAATTATTGCAATTATTATTAACCAAAGTGGCATTTTTAAATATATTGTCATACTTGATATTACTCCACCAAGTAAAAGTGATCCTGTATCTCCCATCATTACTTTTGCTTTATAAAAATTATAAATTAAAAATCCTGCACAGCAACCAACTACTATTGCTCCAAAAATTGATATATTTTCATATCCTAATTTTACTGCTATTACAGAAATTGCTGTAATCATAATTGCACTTACGCTACCTGCCAGACCATCTACTCCATCTGTCAAATTTACTGCATTAGTTGCTGCAAGCATTACAAAAATAGTAAACGGAATATATATCCAGACTTGTAAAATAAAATCATAATTTATAAAAGGTATAATTATATCTGTTCCTAAATTTGTATAATTTACTAAAAACATTGTATAAATAACTGATATAATTAATAATCCTAGCATTTTTAGTTTTGGATTTAATCCCTCTGTATTTCTTAAAACTACTTTCTTAAAATCATCTATAAATCCAACAATTCCAAAGCCTATACTTGCTAGTGCTATTGCAACTACTGGAATAATTTCTTTATTTTCTCTATTCAAAAAACAATATGCTAAAGTAACAACTACAATTGATATTATCATCATAATTCCACCCATTGTAGGTGTTCCTTGCTTTTTCAAATGAGCTCTTGGTCCATCTAATCTTTCACTTTGCCCAATTTTTAACTTTTTTAATATCGGTATAATAATTTTTCCTAAAATAGCTGTAAGTATAAAAGCTATTAATAGGTAAATAATTTGTGTCATCATTATTTTTTCTCTCCTAATATTTCTTTAACAATTTGTCTTTCATCAAATGGTCTTTTCTCACCATTAATTTCTTGATATACTTCATGCCCTTTCCCAGCAAGTATTACTATGTCCCTCTTATTCATCATCTTTATAGCCTTTTCAATAGCTTTTTTTCTGTCTACTATTACTTCATATTTGCCTTTAGTTTTTGCAATTCCTTTTTCAATTTGCGCAATTATATCTTCTGGTTTTTCTGTTCTTGGATTATCACTTGTTACAATACTATAATCTGCAAGTCGTCCTGCTACTTCTCCCATACGAGGCCTTTTTTCTTTATCTCTATCTCCTCCACATCCAAAAACACATATAACTCTTCCTGGTGTATATGTTTTTGTTGCTTGTAATATATTTTCTAAACTTTCTGCAGTATGTGCATAATCTATCATAATAGCCAATTCTTCTTTATTAGGAACTAATTCATTTCTTCCAGGAACTACAATATTTTCTAAACCTTCCTTTATTTTTTCTGCATCAATGCCTATTGAATTGGCAAGTGAAATTGCTGCTAAAGCATTATATACACTATATCTACCCGGTATGTTAACTTTTATTCTCTCATTTTTATTTCCAAGCTTTACTTTAAAATCAACACTTATATTGGTAATTGTAATGTCTTTTGCAAGTAAATCTGCCTTGTTATCTACTGCATAAGTTTTTATATCACAATTTTTTGCTCCATTTATTATTTTATTGCATTTAAAATCATCACTATTTACAAAGCCTTTTGGTGTCATTTGAAATAATTTTAATTTTGATTCAAAATATTCATTCATATCCGTATGTTCTTTTAAACTGATATGATCTTTATAAAGATTTGTAAAAATTGCATAATCAAAATTAGTTCCTTCAACTCTTTTTAATTTTAAACTTTGTGATGATACTTCCATAACTACATAGTCAACTTTTTGTCTTGCCATTTTATAAAATAATTCTTGTAGTTCTATGCTCTCTGGTGTTGTTCTATCACTAAATCCTAAACAATCTTCTCCTATATAATTTGCTATTGTTCCAATTAATCCTACTTTATAACCAGCTTTTTCTAAAATAGATTTTATCATATATGTTGTTGTTGTCTTTCCTTTTGTTCCTGTAACACCAATAAGTTTAAAATATCTAGATGGATTTCCAAAAAAATTACATGATACTCTTGCTAAAGCTTTTCTTGTATCATCTGTAATAATTACTGTTATCCCTTTGGGAATATTTATTTTTTTAAAGTCTGCTGACATATCAAGCATTACAGCTACCGCTCCATTTTTAACAGCTTCTTCTATATATTCATGACCATCAAAATCATATCCTTTTATTGCTACAAACAAAGAATTTGGTACAACTTTTTTTGAATTAGATGCAACTTTCTTTATATCTAGCTGCATATCTCCTTTTGATTTGAAATTTTCAATTCCTAATAACAATTTTTTTAATTCCATTAGATTTCATCCCTCCGAAATTTATAAAATTAATATAAAATTTTATATTAATTTAAAATATTTTTTTAAAATTCTTAAACTAAAAATTTATAGTATCATTTTTGCATTTATTCAATGATATTATATAGTAAATTCCTTTTTTTGTATAGTTACTTTAATTAATTTATTCATTTTCTTCACTACTTGGTTCTAATTCTAAATAATTTATTACTTCATTTAAAATTTTTCCAGCTACTGGAGCAGCTACTGTTCCCCCCTGATGACCAGATGCTCCTGTAGGATTATATAAAGTTATTAATATAGCAACTTGAGGATCATCTGTTGGAGCCACTCCTAAAAATGATGTTACATATTTTCCTGTATTTACACCATCTTCTGAAGTTCCTGTTTTTCCACCAACATTATAACCTTGAACCCTTGCATTTTTTCCAGTACCTTCTGATACTACAGATGTCATCATACTTAAAACTTTTTTTGATGTTTCTTCTGATATAACTTGATTTTTATATTCTGTAGCTATTTCTTGTTTTTCTCCTGTTTTAGAATCTACTATTGCTTTTACAACTCTTGGCTTTACATATAAACCATCATTTGCTATTGTAGATACCATTGTTATCATTTGAATCGGTGTTACTTCGAATCTTTGACCAAAACTTATTGTTGCAAGTTCAACTGGTCCTACTTTATCTTCCTTTAAAAATATAGAACCTGCTTCACCTATTAAATCTATTCCCGTCTTTTCCAAAAAACCAAATTTTCTTAAATATTCATAATATTTTGTTACACCCAGTTTTTGACCTAATCCTATAAATATAGGATTGCATGAATTCATCAAAGCTTCTCTTAAGCTCTGTGATCCGTGAGGTCTATAATATCTCCAACATCTTATTCTCGTTCCAGCAATTTCTATACTTCCAGAACAATTATAAGCACCAGAAATATCAGTATCTGCTATTTTTTCTTCCAAAGCTGCTGAAGCTGTAACTAGCTTAAAAGTTGAACCGTGGTTCATAAGTATCTGCTATAGCTTTATTTCTCCACATTCCTTGCAAATATGTATTTTTTTGTGAACTATCAAGTTCACTCCAAATATCTTTTATTTCATCATTATTTATAGTATATGGGTCATTTAAATCATAAAAAGGATATGTCGCCATTGCAAGTATATCTCCATTTTGTGGATTCATTAATATTACATTTCCACCATCTGTACAAACATTTTCTATACATGCTTGTTGAAGATATTTTTCAGCTATTGCTTGAATATTCATATCTATTGTTAAAATTATATCATTTCCTTGAGTTGCTTTTTCATATTCTTCTCCACTATCACCTATTATATTTCCCTTAGCATCTAACATTTTGCTAATACTACCATTTTCACCTGTAAGAACTTTGTCATATTTTGCTTCTATACCATCTAATCCTTGATTATCACTTCCTACAAAACCAATAATATGAGAAGCAAGAGTAGAATATGGATAATACCTTTTAGTATCTTCATCAATGTTTATTCCAGTATACAAATTATTTTCTTCCATCCAAACTCTCAATTGATCTGTTTTTTCCTTATCAACTCTCTTTACAATAGTTTCTATTGAACTATTTCTATTCACTTTTTTTAAAACCTTTTCATAATCCAATTCAAAAATCTCTGATAAAGCTTTTGATACCTTTTCTTTATTTTCTGTACTTATATTTACCGGATTAACAGTTACTGTTTCTACAGTACTACTTTGGGCAAGTATTATTTCTCCACTTGAATCGAAAATTGTTCCTCTCCCTGCAATAATACTTCTACTAACATATTGCTGATTTTCTGACCTTGTTTTCCATTTCTCGCCTTCTATAAACTGTATAATCCCAACTCTAATAATCAATATTATCCATATAATATTAACAACAATTAAAATAAAAATCATTCTTTTTTTTGAGTTTAATTTACTACCTAACATTCATTTCCTCCAATGTTCCAATAGTAAATTTTATTATTTAAATTAAAAAAAAGACCTATTTATAACACAAAATATAACATAAATCAAAATATGCACAAAAAAATACAAAAACCATTTTCAAAGCTTTTGTATTTTAAAATATATTTTTAATTTTTTCTAAAAGATTATCAAAAAAACTTTTTTCTTCTTCTATTATTACTTCTTCGGTTTTAGGCTCAACATAATCTTTTTTAGGAAGATTAATATATACAATTTGTTTTGGAGAAATTTTTTGCATTCCCAATAATTCTCTTGCCTTTTGCTCTATATTATTTATATTAGAATTATTTTGTATACTTATTTCAAGTTGGTCATTTTCTTTCTCTATTGATGTAATCTGTGCTTTTAAATCTTGAATTTTTGAAAAAGCTTCACTAAGTTGGGAATTTCTAATAAGCATGAAAAATATTATTCCAAAAAGTAATAAACATTTTACAAAAACTGAAACTTTTGTTTTTCCAACCAACTTTTTTTGTTTTTTTATTTCTTCTTGCTTTTTATTCTTAATATTTGTTCTATTTTTGGTTGCAGTAGAAGATTTTTTAGTAGTTTTTTTAACTTTCTTTCTTGGACTGTTATAGTCTGGTTTAATTTTTCTAGGACTTGTTTCATATTGATAACCATAATTTCTACTATTCATGCCTTTATTCCTCCTTTCTTTAGTATCTTTTAAAATATATTATTTCTTTTCAAAAATTCGTAATTTAGCACTTTTACTTCTTGAATTTTCTTGCAATTCTGCTTCTTTAGGCAATAAAGGTTTTTTTGTTATTATTTTTCCTTTTGATTTTGCACCACATACACAATAAGGTAAATCTGGCGGACAAGTACACTTTCCTATAGAATCATTAAATGCATTTTTTACTGCTCTATCTTCTAAAGAGTGAAAAGTAATTACACACAATCTTCCACCTGAATTTAAAACATCTATTGAATCAATTATTGTTTGATAAAGTGGTTTTATCTCATTATTTACTTCTATTCTTATAGCTTGAAAAGTTCTTTTTGCTGGATGCCCTTCTTTATTTCTTCTAGGTACTATTTCTTCGATTATTTTTACAAGTTCATCTGTTGTTTCAATTTCTTTATTTTTTCTATAATCTATAATTTTTCTTGCTATGGCTCTAGAAAATCTTTCCTCTCCATATTCAAAAATAATTTTTGACAAATTTTCTTCACTATATTCATTAATAACTTTTTTAGCTGTTAATTCTTGAGTTTTATCCATTCTCATATCAAGAGTCGCATCTTTCATATAACTAAAGCCTCTATTTCTTTGATCTAATTGATATGAAGAAACCCCTAAGTCTAATAGTATTCCATCAACTCCTGTTATATCTAACTTTTCTAATATATTTTTAATATTGTCATGATTATCATGAACAAATTTTATATTATTAAATTCTTTTAATCTTTCTTTTGCAACACAAATAGCTTCTTCATCTCTATCAATTCCTATAAGAAGCCCCTCTTTTGATATTCTTTTAGCTATCTCTTTGCTATGCCCTGCGCCTCCCATAGTTCCATCTACATAGATTCCATTAGGTTTTATTGAAAGTCCTTCAATACATTCTTCTAGCATAACAGACTTATGATTAAATTCCAAATTACTACCCTCATGATAATTTTGCCTTATAGCATAAACAGTTGGTAAGATTATACCAACTGTCTTGCTAAATTGTAATTTTATCTTTTGTAATTTTAATCTTTTTCTCTTTTGTATTTCAAAATTCTTTTGTATTATATATTTTTACCTTAGTAAATTATATATTTTTCTTTAGTATTACAAAATTTCTTTTGTAACTTATTCAATTATCTTTAGTTATCTAAAGATTTTATCTTTTGTATACTTCATCTTTTGTAACTGTTTTCTTTTGTAAACTTAATCTTTTGTACTTTATTTTTTCTTTTGTGACTATATAAACTTTAGCAAGTTATATACCAAGCATTTCCATTTTTTCAGCTATTTCATCAGCTGAAATTTCATCATCTGTATTTTGCCATTTATCTTTACTCCAAATTTCAAGTCTTGAATCCATACCAATAATTACTACTTCTTTTGTAAGTTCAGCAAATTCTCTTAAATTACTCGAAATTAGAAATCTGCCTTGTTTATCGATTTCACAATCAATGGCTCCAGCGAAGAAAAATCTTGAGAAAGCTCTGGCATCTTTGTTAGAAATTGGAAGTGATCTTAGTTTTTGTTCAAAGTTTTTCCATTCTTCTAATGAAAAAGCAAATAAACAACCATCAAGTCCTTTGGTTATTATGAACTTTTCTCCAATGTCTTCTCTAAGCTTTGCTGGCATGATTAATCTGCCCTTAGCATCTAGAGAATGCTCATATTCGCCAATTAGCAACTCGATACATCTCCTTTCATTTTTCTACCACTTTATACCACTTCTCTCCACTTCAATTAAATTTTAATATATAACATTTTATTTTGCAAGTATTTTTTAATATTTTTTTTAAAATTTTATTTTAATATCAAATATTTATATTTTAACTACATATAAAAGAGTTATAAATTTTACATTTCAATAATGATTAATAAATTAAATATACTATATATTGATTATTTTTATAAACTTATGATAAAATCTTTTCATAATTTAAGGAGATTTAGAATGACTGAAATACAACTAACCGGATTATTTTTAAACTTTATAATATATTTAATAATGATTTTTCCAGTAATAATTATTTCTTTAAATAAAAAAAATTACGAAAATAAAAATCATTTTATTTCAATTGTTATTTTTAGTTTTATAATCGAAATAATCTTATCATTTTCTTTATATAAATTTTCTCCAAATATATTTAGTTTTTTTTCAAATACTCCTGGAATAGTAAACTATTCTGTATATGCCTCAAAAATTTTATTTATAAGTAGTAGTTTATTTGGAATAAAAGTTTTATTTCCTATATATTTAATTCAAAATAATATGAAAAAAAAATCAGCAATTCTTGTTTTATCAAAAATTGCCGTTTTGCTTATTTTTATCCTTATTGGATATAATCTATTTAACTTTAAAGGATTTCTATTTGCATTTCCAGTATCTGATTTAATTTTTTATATAATTTATATTATTGTATTTTTAAATATTATTAGATAATATATCTAGATTCGCCTCTAAAGCATCTCTTGTTGTAAGCCCTGCTTTTGCATTCATAATACTATTATCTTCTGCTATATAAATCATTGATGGAAACTCTGAAATATTATACTTTAATACACCTTCTTTATATAAATCATAATATATTTCCATAGAAATACTATTTTTTATTTCATCACTAACTTTTTCTGTAGTATTAATCATAAAAAAATTAATTTTATCTTTATACTTTTCATACATTTCATTTACTCTTTTTAACATCTCCACAGCGTCTTCTGTATCTTCATTCCAAAATAAAATCATTGCTGGTTTATCTTTATAATTTGATAATCTTACTTCACTTCTATCTTCTCTATAAAATACAAAATCTGTATAATCAACATCTTCTAAATCTTTTGTTTTAGAAACTTCTTCTACTTCTATATTGTTTTGACTATTTTCTTTTTTTGAATTGATTGAAAAAATTAAAAAAACTAATGCCAAACAAAATATAATAATACCAATTATTAAAATAATAACATTTTTTTTATTCACTTTCTATACTCCCTTCATTTGTGTTTTATTATATAAAATTTATATGAAAATTTTTATCATTCTATTAAACCAATATTTTTTCATATTATTACATACAATCTTATATAATAAGTATTCTTATTTTTATAAATTTTATCAATAAAAATTTTATTTGTAAATAATACTATTAAAATATTGTATTTTTAAATAAATTATGCTATATTGCTATATTATAGAGAAAGGAGGTTTTTATGGATTTAGAAATTTTTGAAAATAAAAATAATGTTTTAAATAATGATTTTTCAAAAGAACTTGAGAAATCTATTTTAAAATCTAATATATCTTATTCAATAGATAGGTTTGAAGGAGAATACGCTATATGTGAAAATAGAGAAACTAAAGAATTTATTAATATAAAAAAAGATTTGCTTCCCCAAAATTGTAAATCTGGTGATATTATTACTTTAAAAAATGGAGAATATATTTTAGATGTAGAAACTACACAAAAAGAAAAAGATGAAATAAAACACTTAGTAGATAATCTTTTTAAAAAAAAGAAATAACTTTTTTACTTCATCTTTAAAACTTATTTATTTCCATCTAAACTTATGTCTATTTTTCTAAGTTCTTGATTATTTCCATCACTAATAATTTGAATTGTTCCATCTAAATCTGTTCTGTAAATTTCTGTTCCTATTTTTTTCAATCTATCAATTATTTTTTCTTTTGGTAATCCATAAGAATTTTCTGCACCTACTGAAATTATTGCAATCTCTGGAGATACTTGATTCAAGAAATTTATTGAACTACTAGTATTTGAACCATGATGTCCTACCTTTAAAACATCTACATCATTCCACGTTCTTTCTTCTTCATTTTTAGTTTCAGCATCTCCCATAAATAAATATTTTTTATTTCCATAAGTTAGCTCTAATACTATTGAAGATTCATTTGCATTTTCAGGTTCGTCATTTCTTACACTCATTACTTCACAAATTATATTTGAAAGTTCTATTTTATCTCCGATAACAGTTTCATTAATGCTTAAATTTTTATTTGCAAGTGATTTTAACAAATTTTTATAATAACTAGAAGTAGTTTGTGTATTATAAGGTAAATAAAATTCTCCTATCTCAAAATTATCTATAATAAAACTCATTCCTCCAATATGATCTTCATGAACATGTGTACCTATAACATAATCCAATTTTGAAATTCCTAAAGTTTTTATCGCATTTACTATTTTTTCACCATCTTTTGTATTTCCCGCATCAATAAGCATAGTTTTATTATCATAAATAATTAATTCGCTATCTGCTTGTCCAACATCAAAAAATAATATATTTAGCTTTCCTTTTTCTATGGAAATATTTTTTGAGACACTTTCTACAATTTGTTCATCTATTTTCACTTTGGCTGCTGTAGAAATATTTGAATTTTCAACAGTCCTTATTTGATTTGCAAATTCACTATTTCCAACATAATCATCAATATATTTTAATACACCTGTTTTATCTGCTATAATAATAATTAAAATTAAAGCAGATAAAACAATTAACTCTTTTACTTTATTATTTTTCTTTTTTCTTCCCATTTTCTTCTCCTACATAATTATTTTAACAAAAAAAAATTTAGATAACAAGTTATCTAAATTTTTCTATAAATATTACACATCATAAAAATCAACATCTTCTGATTTTTTCTTTAAATATTCATCTTTATAAACTAAAGTCTTATCTTCAAAATCAAGTCTAGCAAATTCATATGGTGTAATGCCTCTTCTAGCTTTGAAGAAAGTAGAAAGTTTATCTGCATCAATCTTTTCAAATTCATAACTTTCAAATAATTTTCTCTTTCTTGACTTTTGTGGTAAATTATCAAAATAATCTTTATCTCTTTTTATTGCTTTTCGTATCTCTTCTGCTGGATTTAATCCTTGCTTATCAATATTTCTATATCTATATCCTAACCAAAATGGATACACTTTTCCCATTACATTTGAATTTTCTTTTACTGTTTCTATATCTAAATAACTTCTCCCAGTTAAACTACTATATATCTCTTTATCTGTTAAAAACTTAATAAATGCATGAAAGCTTTCTTTTTCATCTCTTGTCATTGATGGAGTATATGGAAGCATTGGTTGATGTACTGCTTGATGTGTTAAATAAGCAAGAATCTTACTTGGATTTCTTTCTCCTCTTTTTCCAAAAAATGAATAAGTTTTATTATCTGATACTGGACAGCTTCTATGTGTATCTATATTTGGATACATTACATACACATTTACTTTTCCAACATTTTTTGGTGTATAACTCCCTAATATTCCTTTGATATGTTTCATAATTCTTGATTCATTAGCTTTCCAAAGTCTCTCTATAGAATTTTTATATTCAATAGTTTCATCTAAAATAGGTTTTATCTCTGATGATCTATGTAAATTTTCTAAATCTTCTATAAAGCCATCCATTTCTAGTAATTCTTCATCTGAAATATCATATTCATATTTCATTCTAGATTTTAACATATCTTTATAAGATTCAGTTTCAGAAAGTGGTGAAAGTGGTACAATCCCACCAAAGAAATTTCCATTTTGATATATTAGCTTTCTATTTCCAAAAACTTCTTTATGTCTTCCCATAAATTTTATTATTGCTGGTGAAGATTCAATTATACCTTTTTCCTTATATAATTCTTTCTTTTGTTCATCATTTCTCGAAGCAAGTCTTCCTAGTATCTCCCCATTTAACATATTGTATACTATAGCATGTCTGTTTACTGAAAAACTCATATTAGATTGTGTTTGCGACATATATTCCTCCTATATATGTAATTACATTTATAGATTTTTAAAGTCTTTATGACCTTTTTTCATAAGTATATATTCTGGCATAATTTTGAGTTCAAAGTTTTTAGTGACACTCAACAAGTATATTTTATCACAAATTGTGAAGATAATAAATAGTTTTTTGTAATTTTTATGTGAAATTATGTATTTTTTTCAAAATTTTACAAATTATATTACTAAGAATTTCTAAAATTTATTTATTTTTATTAATTTTAATTTTCCAAATAGTTTATATAATAAAAAATTTAAATAACTTTCTTACTTATGTATAACAAAAATTAATATTCTAATAATTATAAAACAAAAAGGAGATTTTTAAAGTGTTATCAATATTTTCTATATCACTAAATGACTTTTTTAAAATATTTATCCTATCCGTAACTTCAGAATTATTTCTATTTGTACTTGCTAAATTTATGGGAAATAAAGAAATGTCTCAACTTAGTATGTTTGATTATATTATAGGAATTACAATAGGGTCTATTGCAGCAGAAATGGCTACCTCTTTAGAAAATAATTTTATGGAACCTTTAATTGCTATGACTGTTTACGCTTCAATTTCATTTCTTATCTCTATTTTCTGCAATAAATCTATAAAATTTAGAAGATTTATTTATGGTAATTCTTTAATATTATTAGATAATGGCGAGTTTTATCGAGAAAATTTTAAAATAACCAAATTAGATTTAAATGAATTTTTACTTCAATGTAGAACAAATGGTTTTTTTAACATTAATGATATTCAAACTGCTATATTAGAATCAAATGGAAAAATAAGTTTTTTACCCAAATCTTCTAAAAAACCTGCAACTTTAGAAGATTTAAATATAAATCCTAATACTACTTCTGTTTTAACAAATGTTATATTAGATGGTCATGTGCTTTTAGAAAATCTAAATAAAACCGGAAATGATCTAGTTTGGTTAAATAAAGAAATTGCAAAACAAAAAATATCTGATATATCAGATATTTTTCTTGCAACTTGTGATAATAATAACAATCTTAGTATCTATACTAAAAAAAATATTTCAAATAACCGCGATTATTTTATATAAATTAAAGTTATTACAAATTTATTATACAAACTTTTGAATATAAATAATTAAAACTTATAAATTATATATTGTAGAAAACTAAACTGCTAATATATATAAAATAACTTATAAGATATATATAACCCGAAACTCTTTCAATCTTATATTTTTCTCCAATAAATGGAACTATAAATAAAAATATCATTCCTATTAAAAATATCATTAAATCTTTATTAAAACTTACCGAATATGGGATAGGATTTATTATAGCCATTATTCCAACTATTAATACAATGTTCAAAATGTTCGAGCCTATAATATTTCCTATAGCTAAGTCTATTTCTCCTTTATAGGTTGCCAAAGCAGAAGTTATTAATTCTGGTAAACTCGTACTAATTGCTACAATAGTTAAACTAATAACTCTTTCACTAATTCCTAATAATGTAGCAATTCTAGAAGCATTATCTACAACAAAATCCCCTCCAAACTTTAATAAAATAATCCCTATCATTATGAGTAAAAAAGATTTACTAAGTTTTATATCCTTATTTTTATTTTTTTCCATTTCTGAATTATTAATATTTTTAGATATAAAAATATTGTAAATAGTAAATAATACACAAAATACTATAAAAATTATTCCTTCAAGTTCAGTTATTAAATGATAATCTCCATTATTTCCAAAAATATACAATAATGCAGTTAAAAATATTACAAAAGGAATTTCTATTTTTACAGTTTGTTTTTTAAATAAAAGTGGTTTTATTATAGCACAAACTCCTAATATAAAAAATAAGTTAGAAATATTACTTCCTAAAATATTACCTATTGCAAAATCTGACTGATTTTTTAAAGCAGATGTTACACTAATTATTAATTCTGGCATAGAAGTTCCAATAGAAACAATAGTAAGCCCTATTATTATCTCTTTTACATTAAATTTTCTAGCAATTCTACTAGATCCATCTACTAATAAATCAGCTCCTTTGACTAATAAAAAAAATCCTACAATTATAAAAATTATGTTTAAAATCATTTTTTACCTCAAATTTGCATTGTTAAAATAAAATTTTATTATTTAATATTATCTCCTAAATTTTACTTATAATACTTTATTTTAATCTTTAATTATGATTAAATATTTTTTAAAGAATTAGATATAATAAATAATGTTATTTAAAAGGAGAAAATATGGATTATTCAATTATAATTAGACCTCTAATTGGTGCAGGAATAGGCTATGTAACCAATTGGATTGCGGTAAAAATGATGTTTAGACCACTAAAACCAATAACAATAGGTAAATATACTTTGCCTTTTACACCTGGAATAATTCCTAAAAATAAAGCACGTTTAGCAGAAGCCATTGGTAATTCTATAAGTACTAATCTTTTGACAGAAGATACTTTAAAGAAAACTTTACTATCAAAAGAAATGAAAGAAAATTTAAAACTAAAAATTTCAAATATTCTTTCTCATGCAGAAACTGAAACTTCTATAAATCTAAAAGACTATATAGAATCTTATATTGGAAGTGTAAATTATAATAAAAATTTTGAAAAACTAGCCAATCATATAGCTTTCAGTATTTATGAAACTATTATATCTTATGATTTAGGTAATTTGATAACTCAAAAACTTGAGATAGTAGCTAAAGAAAAAATAAAAGGTTCTGCTTTAAGTATTTTTGGAGGAAAAGCACTTATATCTTCAATATCAGAAGATGCTAGTTTTAAAATAAATGAATATATAGAAACAGAAGGTGAAAATTTAATACATGAAATGGTAACTAAAGAATTAAATAAATATGCTTCATATACTACTTCTGATATTTACAATTCTATAGAATCTTCTAATATAAGTATTCAAAATCTAGTGATAAATATCTATGAAGATTTTATTATAAAAACTATGCCTTCTATTTTGAATTCAATAAATATTTCAAATATTGTAAAAAATAAAATAAATTCAATGGAAGTTTTAGAACTTGAAAATCTAATTTTACAAATAATGAAAAAAGAATTAAATGCATTAATAAATTTAGGAGCTTTGATAGGTTTTATTTTAGGATTGGTTAATTTGTTATTTTAATATAAATTTAATACATTTTTTTAGTAAAATATATTTATACATTTTACTAATAATATCTAAAAAATATTTTTGTAAAAATGATTGACACCGCATAAAAAAAGGATTATACTTCTAATCTAGAGGTAAAAATTATGAATACATTAAGTGAAAATAGTAACATATTAAATTCAAAAAATTCATTAGATAAGAAATTTGACATCTATAAAAAACATAGTATCACAGAAATACGTTCTGGTATATCAAGATTTCAAAGTTTTTTATTATCTATGCATGATATGGCTTTTGTCGCATCATTAGCAGATACTAGCATTGTGCTTCCTGCACCAATAAAGTATGCTAAATTAGGAATGCATACTGATATATCAGAAAAACGTTATCAAGAAAATAGATTATTTACTGTGAATAATTTTGAAAAAAATATAACTGCATATAATAAATTATCTTCAAGATATACTTCTAGATATGAATTATTCTCTAAAATCAGAGAAGTTTATCCTGAATTTGGTCAAAATATGAATAAAAAAATATCTTCTGATGATTTTCAACTATATTCTCAAGTTTTAAGAAATTTTAAAAAGGTTACATCATCAACTATGGAATATACTGATACATTACCTGCTTCAGATGTTTTATTAAATCAACAAGACAAAATAGCAGAAGTGGTTGATTCAATAGATTTTACTAGAGCTTGTGAAATTGAAGACAAATTTATGATTTCTGAACTAGATACATTTTTTATAAACCTTTCAAGCATGCCACCAGAAGTTAAACACAGTTTTCAAAAACACAATATTCTAATGCCTGATGGAAAAAAATCAAGTTATTTAGAACTTGCCAAAAAAGTAAAAAATGATAGATTAAAAAGAATAGAAAAATATGGGAAAATATATAAAATTTATAATAAATTAAAAGAACATCCTTATATAAGAATTGAATATGATGATAAAGAAACAAGATAATCTTTAAATTTATTGCACTCCATTCAATTCATTATATTTTTTGAAACTTTAATATAATTTATTTTAAAACTTAATTTTAAACAACAAAATTTGTATACAATTTAATTAAAATCTTTATGTAGTAAGAAATTAAAAAAAAATTCATATAATAAAAATTAAAACTCTATTTTTTTAAAATAGAGTTTTAATTTTATTTTTTATCTTATTATATTATTTATTATTTAATACTTTTCTTATATTATTCATATTTTCACTTAATATTTTACAACTATTATCTAATTTTTCTTTATTTTGTTTATTAAGTTCTAGCTCTAATAATTCTCTTGCTCCGTTACTATTTATTATTGCAGGTACACCAACATAAATATCTTTATGTCCATATTCACCATTTAAATAAGCAGATACAGTTAAAATCTCATTTGTATCATTCATTATGTTTTTAACTATTCTTGCTAGACCTAAACCAATTCCGTAATAAGTTGCTTTTTTTCTATTAATTATTTCATAAGCTGCATCTCTAACTTCAACATATATTTTGTCTAAATCAGATAATTCTTTTCCTGCATCTGCTAAAATATCTGTTATTTTTTTGCAGCCAACATAAGCATGTTCCCATGGAACAAAAGAAGAATCACCATGTTCTCCCATTATATATGCATGAACATTTTTATTAGAAACATTTAAATATTCTCCAACCATATATCTTAATCTTGCTGTATCTAAAGCTGTTCCTGATCCTATTACTCTACCTGTTGGAAATTTAGAAACTTCTTGTACTACTTTTGTCATTAAATCTACTGGATTTGAAGCAACTAAAAAAATTCCTTTGAAACCATTATTTACTACTTGAATTGTAATATCTTTCATTATTTTTGCATTTGCTTCAGACAATTCTAATCTTGTTTGACCTGGTTTTTGATTTAATCCTGCTGTAATTACCACAATATCTGCGTCTTCACATTCATCATAATCACCAGCTTTTATTTTCATATGGCTTGATGAACAAGGTAATCCATGAGCTAAATCCATGGCTTCGCCTATAGCTTTATCTTTTAAAACATCTATTAATACTAATTCATTAACACCACTTGATGTTCCTTGACTTAAAATAGCATATGCCATGCTCATACCAACAAAACCTGTTCCAACTAATACTACTTTTCTTTTTCCTATCATACAAAACACTCCTCTTTAAAACTTATTATTTGCTCTCAATGTATGATTATAATACTTTTTTATTGATTTTTCAAGTATTAAAAAATAATTTAATCTTTTTCTTCTTCTAACATATTCCATAACATACCTTCTTTTAAAGTATTACTATCTACTCCTAATACATCTAGCAATTTATAAGCAAATAAAAAAGTTGTTGCAGGTCCTCTACTTGTGATTAAATTATTATCTACAACTACTAATTCTTCAAGATAATTTGATTGTTCTAAAAGACTTTCAAAATTTTCTCCTGGATAAGAAGTTATATATCTATCTTTTTCAATGCCAGCTTTACTTAAAACCATAGCAGGTGAAGCACATATTGCTGCAATATATTTATCAGTTCTTTTGTCAAATTCTTTTATTGTTTCTATTAATAATTCACATTCAGATAAATATTCTGCCCCTGGAAGTCCACCTGGACAAACTATCATATCATAATTTTTGATGTCCTCACTTATTATTTTATCTGATTGTATTTTAATACCATGAGCTCCAGTAACAGTTTCTTTTTGAATACTTACAATATCACAAGTTACTCCTGCTCTTCTTAAAATGTCAATAGTTCCTAATGCTTCAATTTCCTCAAATCCATCTGCAAACATAACAGCTATTTTTTTCATAAACTTAATTGTATGATTAACAATCATACTCTCCTTCCTTTTTTTATTTATTTTATCAGAATAAAAGGAATAATTTCAATAATTACATAATAAAAAATTAAACTTAAAATAAAAAAGAGCCAATTGTTAGACAATAAATTTAACAATTGGATTATTCTCATTAATAAAATATTTTTATTTTTCATTTAATTCATTTTTTTCATTTCTTCATGTCTTTTAATTTTTGCAGTTGTTGTTTTAATAAAATCTTCTTTAGTAGTTACTAAATTTTTTATATATTTATATGTTGGCATTGTACGATTAATTTGCTTTATTTGTTCCCATAAGATTTCATGAATTTTTTCTTCATCAATATCAGAATATTTCTCTTTTATATATTCTTCATCATATTGAACTTTTACAGATAATACTACATCATCATCTTTAGGTTTGCCAAAAACCATACAATCTTTTACAAGTGGTAATTTATTTACAAGCATTTCTAATTCTTCAGGATATATATTTTTTCCATTTTTAAGTACTATAACATTTTTCTTTCTACCTGTAATAAAAATAAACCCTTCCTTATCTATATATGCTAAATCTCCTGTTAATAGCCATCCATCTTTAAATGTAGCATTTGTCGCTTCTTCATCATCATAATATCCAAGCATAACATTAGGCCCTTTAACAGCAAGTTCTCCTATTCCTTCTTCGTTTTTATCAAATATCTTAACTTCCACACCTTTTAAAGGAAATCCTATAGAACCTTTTTTACCATATTTAAAATTTTCAGCAGCCACTACTGGTGATGCCTCTGTTAATCCATATCCTTGAATAACATGAATTCCAAGCTCATTAAAAGCTTGCCAAACATCTTTGTCAAGTCCAGCAGCACCACTAATAATTAATCTCAATTTTCCTCCTAATTGATCTATTATTTGTTTAAAAATTCTTCTTTTAAGTTTAGGAAAAATATTAGTTACTTTTCTAGCTATTTTTATTAATTTGGTTTTTCCTTGTTTTTGAACTTCTTTTTCAATTTTTCCATACATGGCTTCAATTAACAGAGGAACACCTATAAATACTGATACTCCATATTCTTTAAGATTTTGAGCTATATATCTTAATCCATCTGGAAAAGCTGTTGCAGCACCATAACTTAAAATAAATAAAATCCCAGTTGAACCAAAAGTATGATGTAATGGTAAAAATGCAAGATTTACATCTGTTTCCCTGAAGTCTTCTGTAGCATGCATTGCAGATATATTAGCAGCTATATTCCTATGTGAAAGCATAACAATCTTTGATACAGCACTTGTTCCTGAAGTAAAACATAATACACTTAATTTATCAGAATCTATTTTAGCATTTTCAAAATCGTTTTTACCTTCAGAACGTAATTTCTTACCTTTTTCAATAATACTTTGTAATGACTTAAAATCTTCATTATTTTCCATACAAATATATTCTTTTATTTGTGTTTTTCCTTGAGCTCTAATATTAGAAATTATATCTGCCATTGCATTATCAAATATTATTGCATCTGCTTCGCTTCTTAATATGCTATTTTCAATTTCAATAGGAGTTAATCCTTTATCTAAAGGAACAGCAACCATATTTCCAAGTAAAATTGATATATAGCTTAAAGCCCATTCATATCTATTCTTAGAAATTATTGCTATCTTTTTATCTTTCATTCCTAAATTATATAAACCTGTTCCTAAATTATTTACATCTTCCAATAATTCAGTAAAAGTTATATTTTTATATTTTATATCTTTTTCTTTTTTCTCTTTTACTATAAATGCTGTATTTTTAGGATATTTTTTTACAACATCATAGATAATTTCTTTTATATTATTAAAATCAGGATAATCAAAAAAATACTCGTCTTTTTTCATATTAATTACCTCTTTATCTAGTTTTCAAAACTATTATATATCATCTATATATTAAAGTCAATTAATTTGACTAATTAGTATAAGAAGTAAATAAATCTTACTAATATTTATAATATGTTTTTTTCATATAAATATTTATTAATTTTTTTGTAAATCTAAAAAATACACTATAAAATATTTTATATATAATAGAAATGCAAAATTATTTTTGATAAACTATTTATATAATATGACTTCCTATTATATAAAAAAGATTTAAGAAAACTCTTAAATCTTTGCTATATATTTATTAAATTATTATGTCTTTTTTTATTAATATAACTAACTCAAATTTATCTATTATTGATTTCTTTTTATTTTAGCAATCTCTGTTGCAATATATTTGCTATGACTAGAACCCATTGCCATAAATAATGCTGTATCTCCAAAAAGTTCATCTTCACTTGCATTTTTTCTACTGAATTTTTTTCCTATTGCAAGTACTGTATTAAATGTTGAATCATATAAATCACTAAAAAAGTTTAATGTTTCTTCTATAGATGTTCTTTCAACTCTAATTTCTATTAGATCTTTTATATCTGAAATTGGTAATGCTTGTTTTAAACTACAAATTATTATTAAATATGCAATGTGTTCTCTTGAATATTTCTTTTTAATAGGTGCTGGCATCATCCCCAATTTTACATAATTATTAATCATGGAATGTGTTACAATTGTAGTATTATCATCTGTTTTATGAAAAGATAAATATTTATCCATTAAAGCTATTACTTGATCCATATACAAATCTATTTCTGGTAATTCATCCCAATATGGTAATTTGTGTTTTACTATTTTAAAATAATCTTCAAAATTTTTCATAGTAGTTTTTTCTGACATTAAAATCCCTCTTTCACTTTAACTATACAATAATATAATACCACAAATTACTTGTAATTTCAATATTTCATTAATGTATTACATTTGCAAGAATTCCAAAAGATAAAATCATCATTATTATAATTGCCATAATCACTCCTAAAAAGACAGATATAAACATTTTCTTTTTCTCCATTCCTAAAACTGACGCTATTAAAGAACCAGTCCATGCTCCTGTACCTGGTATTGTTCTCTCCTTAATTTTTCTTCTTACAGAAATATATATTAACTTATAATAAAAAAATTTCAAGTACTATTATCTATTAGTTTCCGGCATTTCTGATAAATTAGGCATTTTTCCTCCGCTCGCCGGATTTTCAAAATTACTTGTCATTTCTCTTCCTCCAGGAGCATTTCCATTAAAATTCATATTAAAACCATTTCTAGAATTTTCAGAGCTTTCTGTCATTTGTATAGTTGTTCCTTCACTAATTCCTGATTTTATTTCTGTATAGGCATCATTAGAAATTCCTGTTTCTACAGATACATTAGACGTACTGCCATCTGAGTTAACTACTATAACATATTTTCCTTCATCAGATGTTTGAATTGCTTCTACAGGAACTGCAACTACATTTTCAGCTCTTTCAATTATAATCTCACAGGTTGCTGACATACCTAGCTTTAAGTTTCCATCATTTTTTATAGAAGCAATTGCAGTAAAAGTACTTCCTCCTGTATTATGTGTTCCAATAGCATTTATCTTACTAATATTTCCTGTATATTCTTTTGTTTCATCATAATTTACAACGATACTAACTTCTTGACCAGAAGAAATTTTACCTATTTTGTCTTCTCCAATATTAATTTCCATATATAAATCTTCAACAGAAGAAATTTGAATGTAATTATCAGAAGTGCAAATATCTTTTGCATTTGGTACAGAATATTCTGTTATTATACAATCATACGGAGCTGTTATATAAGTTCCATTTGTATACTCTAACAAATTATCTCCTTTTTTTATATACTCATTTTCTTCTGCACACATTGTTAAATAATAATAATTAGTATTCAAAGATATTTTTTCTGTTTTAGCTGATTGAACTTCTCCTGGAGCGGTAAGTGTTGTAATAATAGTTTGATTAGAAACTTCTACTGTCTCTTCTGTAGTTTCTACTATGTTATCTTCACTTGCATTAGAAGATTTTCCAAATAATAATATTATTAAAAAACTTATTAGTATAATAAAAAATATTATTATTTTTTTCTTATCTATTTTCATATATGTATCCCTTTCAGTTTTTTATTTTTAAATACCTTATTAGAAATAATCTTATAACTAATAAGGTATTTATCTTATTCTGCTATAGAGTTGGTTTCTGTTATATTTGTTTCTTCAACTCTATCTTGTGGTACAATATTTTCATCTTCTGGTCTTTTCATATCTTCCATTTGTTCCATATCTGGTCTTTGTCTATCCATATCTGGTCTAGAATTTTTTGAGAATACCAAAAATATTCCTGCTGTTATAACTGCACCAATTAATATTCCAAGTATTAAATATAGTAATTTGTCTTTCATCTTTCCTCCCTTTCTTTATGTTTTCACATAAAATCTTTTTCTAAAGGAATTATAAAAAATAATTCTTAAAAAAAAAATTAAATTTTAAAAAAATTTTAAAATAAAAAGAGACTACAAAAATATGAAGTGAAACCATACCTGGCTCACTTCAATGTAATCTCTTCTTTATTATACATTTAAAATTTCTATATTTTTTCTAAAATTTACTAATCTCAAAATCTTCTTCTATTTATAACATAAGTACTTCCTAAAATTGTTTTTGCTTGATGTTTTATTTGTCCTGCTACTTCTCCAATTTCAAGTGTAGTTTTATATATTTTTGAATCTACCTCTAATACTGCTATTGATATTGAAGTAAGTGGAAATTGCTCAATAATACCTCTTCTATTTGCAACTTCAACATATCCCCTTTCAACATCAACTTCATTATAAAAATCCACAGCATATTTATCAAATTCTGCTATTATATTTTGACATACTTTATCATAATCTGTTGGACCTATAATTGCAACAAAATCATCCCCTCCAATATGCCCTAAAAAATTATCGCTATTTGGAATTTGATGAACATGTTTTGAAATTGTTCTTGCAGTAAATTTTATAATTTCATCTCCATTAGAAAATCCATATACATCATTGTATGCTTTGAAATTGTCTAAATCAAAATAAAGAATAGCAAATTTTTCTTTATTTAATAATCTTTTTTTCATTTCTGCTTGTATTTGGACATTTCCTGGTAGTCCTGTTAATGGACTTATTCTTCTATTTTTAGTTAACAAACCAACTACATTTTTTATAGTATAGTAAAAATATTCATCATCTATTGGTTTTTTTATATAATACTCAACATCAGTTTTCAAGACATCTATTCTATGTTGTCTATCTATATTAGAGCTAGCTACAATTATAGGTGTTATACTATTATCTTCATTTGCCCTTATACTCTTGCAAAATTCAACTATATTTACATCTGTTGTATCTTCATCAATAATTATTAGTGCAGGTATATTTCTAAGTGCTATTTCTATCTCAGAAGTCTTTATTGTCTTAAAGTTATACTCATCTAATTCTCTTTTAAAACTTTCTTTTAGCTTTGTAATCAGCTCATTTTGATTATCAATTATATAAATTTCTTGAACCATATTTACTCCCACTACTATTTAGTAAATTCTTTTTCATCTACTTTTTCTACATCATTTTTTGAAATAACTGTTACTTTTATTTTTGTCACATCATCTGTTAATTCAATCGGATCTAAAACTACTTCTTTTGAATCTTCAGGTAATGCTGACATATCTACTGTAAATTCTCCTCCATTTATATTTAAGTTCATTTCTTTTATTCCACTTTCTGTTTTAGCAGATATTGTTACTTTGCTTGGATCATCTTCCAATTGCTCCATAGAAATTTCTATATTTTCTGTTTGAACTTCTTCACTTTGTATTTCTTCTTCAGCAACTTTTTCTGTACCATCAACACTTATTGCAGTTACTACCAATTTATTTGATGGTTCTGAAAATTCAATAGGAGCTGTTACATCTTTTGGATTTTCTTCTGGTAATGCAGACATATCAACTTCAAAATTTTCTCCATTTAAATTAATCTTTATTTCTTTTATTCCATTTTCATGTGAACAGTGTATTTCTGCTGATTTTTTATCTTCTGCTACATTTATTGTTATTTCTGGATTTGTTAATCCTGTATAACTTTCCATTTTATTTGATGAATTATTGGCTTTATCAACAGCAACAACTGTAAGGTCATTTTTTCCTTTTAATATTTCTATTTCTTCTACAATTTCTTTTTGTCCTTCTTCTGTTGCTTCAACTCTTACTTCTTCCTCTTCATTCCATCTATATGTAATAAAACTAATTTCAGTTTCATCTGTAGCGGTTATTTTTAGTTTGCTTTCAGGAGTTACTTCTAAAGTAATTTCTGGATATGTACTATCTACTCCTGTTTCTGAAGTAAATGTGCCTTGATATGTTGATTCAACCCCATCTATGTCTGTAACTTTTACATCTAAAACATGTTCTCCAGATAAAAGTGGTACTTTCACTTCCATTGTTGACTCACCATTTCCTGTGTTAGTAACTTCTTTGTCTGTATCCCATTTGTAAGTTAATTTATTAATCGCTTTGTCATGACTTACTTTTATTATAATTTCTGTATCTGTTTGCTCTACATCAATTTTAGCCTCAGTTGGAGCAGCAGTTTTTTCTGTTTCAGCCTCTTTATTTTTTGTTAAGTTATATATTCCACTTCCTAATAAACATAGGGCAAATATTATTAAAATTACAGCAAATACTCTAACAATTTTATCTGAATTTGATGAATTACCATTTGAACTTTTATTTGGGTTATAATCTAATATTTGGTTCATTTGTTTAAACACCTCACCTAATTTACTTCATGCTAAATTATATCATATAGCATTTTTGTTGTAAACACAATTATTTACCTTTTTATACAATTTTATCCATCATATATTGGTATATCTTTCAAAAAATAATGAACCCATTTTAGGGTTCATTATTCTTATTTATCATATTAAATTAAAACATATTTTTTAATTAATACAATTCCTGTTGTAAGTATTGCAAGTACAATTGTTGTTAATCCTATATAAGTTGGTGCTTTACCTGTTGAAATACTTAACATTACCTCTGCATTATCAATATCATCTTCTGTTTCAACTCTATTATTAGGTGTTGAATCTATATCTGGTGTATCACTATCATTGTCATCTTTACTAATTTCAGCAATATTATTTTTTATTCCCATATTATTTTCATCATTTATCCATTTTAGTACAACTTGTACTGAGGCTGTTTGACCTGGTTCTAAACGAGTATTTGCTAATGCATTTGTTGTAATAACATTTGATGAAGCTTGCGTCCATTGACTATTTTCTTCTGGAATAAATTCTAACCCTTCTGGGATATAATCTGTTACTTCTGTAGCATATCCTGCTATTTCGCCTTCATTTTTTACAGTTATATTATAAACAAATTTTACTGTTGTAGAATTTAATTTTTTTCTATGAATTTCAACTTTTTGTAACCCATCAGTTGAAGCTACGGAAATTTCTCTTGTTGTTCCATCTTCTGTTATAATTATTTTAACTAAATCTTTTTGTAATGCTAAATCAAAATATTTAACATATACTTTTTCCTGATCTATATCATCTTCACCATCTTTATCATTTCCTGGTGTTGAATCTATATCTTCGATTGGATCTCCATTTTCATCAGCATCATCATATATTTCAGCTGTATTAATTATTATTCTTCCTTCATTTTCTTTTGCAATGCTTTCAACAACTTTAAACACTATTTGAACATCTTGGTATGATATGTCTTTTGCATCTCCATTTGAATCAAATGGTTTTAATAAACAATCTTCTCCTCTTGATTCTGATTTTTCTTTTGATAAATAATCTGTTTTTACCATTACAGCTTGACTTAAATCTGTTGTTTCATTTCCATTTTTGTCATATAAAACCCATCCATATTTTTTGTTTATTTCATTGTCTATAACAAATTCTAATCCCTTTGGTAAATCATCAGAAATTTCTTCTGCATATCCTGCTATATTTCCTTCATTATATACTCTTATTGTATAAGTAATTAAATTATTATTTTCTACTGCAAGTGGTTCTGAATTTCCAACTATTTGAACTTTACCATTTGAGTCTTTACTTACACTTGGTACTCTATCTTTAATTTCTGTATCATTTACTTTTGTAATAAATTTTTGTAAGCTTAAATCAAATTCTTTTTCAACTGTTGTTAAATCTTCATAGTCATTATCATCTTGATTCTCATCTTCTCCAGGATATTCATCAGGATTTACTGTATCTGGAGTTGAATCGATATCATCAATTGGATTTTTATCTTCATCTGAATCATCAACAATTTCAGCAATATTTTTAAAATTATTATTTGAAACTTTATCAGCTAAAACTATACATGTAACTTGTATATCTTTGTAACTTAATTCTGTCCCTGTTTCTTTATCAAAGCCTTGTATTAAATTCTTTTCATCTACATCAGTAGATTTTAATTTTGTTGATGTTAGTTTTACTTTTCCTGTAACAACATCTACATTATCTAAATTTTCAACATCTGTAAAATCTTCTACAGATAAATTTGCTTTTCCATTTTCTATTTCACTTAATTTTATTGTTTTAGAATCTTCAGGAATTGACCAGTAATTGTCAACATTTGTTCTATATCCAACTAAAAATCCTAACCCTTCTGGTAAATAGTCTGAAACTTGTTCAGCATATCCTGAAATTTCCCCTTCATTATATACTCTTATTGTATATGTTACTATATCTCCTTTTTCAACGACCATTGGAGTTTTAACAGTAGTATATTTTGCATCTGTACTTGTTCCATTTTTTAAATCTGTTACATCAACTACTGGTTCTCTACTTGTTTTTGGTGTATCTCCATTTACTTTTGTGATAAATTTTTGTAAGCTTAAATCAAAAACTTTTCCTTCGATTTCAACTTTTTCGAAATCATCATCATCTTCTCTTCCTTTGTAATAATAATCTTTATCTGTTAAATCATCCTTATTATCATTATGTCCTTTATAATTTGAAGAGTCATAGTCATTATTTATATAATCATTATTTAATGGAGTTGAATCTCTATCATCAATACCATCTTCAGCAATCTCTGCAACATTTGTTAAAACTGCTGAAGCCTTTGCTGTATCAGAAATTCTACATTCTATTTGAACATAAGCGCTATCTAATGTTTCATCATTTTCCTTGTCAAAGGCTTTAATTACTTTATCTTGTAAATAATTTGTAGTGTATTTAGTGTTGTTTTCTCCAGCTGTTTCAGATTTCACCCATCCATAAGTATTATTTATTTGGCTATCTTCAACATATTCTAATCCTTTTGGTAATGAGTCTACAATTACTGTTCCTTGAGCATCTATATCTGCTTCATTATAAACTCTTATTTCATAAATAATTGTATCTCCTGCTGAAACTTTAACTGGTGACTTTTGATGTTTATATTCTGCTGTAGTCGCTGTTCCATTTTTTAAGTTTGTAACATCAACAGTTGGTTGTCTATCAATATTTTCATCATTTACTTTTATAATATATTTTCTTAAAGCTAAATCTGCCTCGTCTCTATTAATTTCAACATCTTTATTTTGAATATGAGGTGTTTCTTCTCTTGTTATTAAAACAACAGGTTGATAAACTTCAACACCTTCTTCATTTACTGTTTTATTTTCCCAAAGTGAAGCTTCTGATTCATAACTTGAATAAGAAAGTTTCAAAGAAATTTTTGTTATATCTTTATTGGTTTTTGGTAGATATATGTAATATTCTTGATTAAAAATTTCATTTATATTTTTATCTGTAAATACTTCCTCTCCATCTATTAATATACTATAAGCATCTCTTGAAATTTCTTCTCCATTTTGATCTAATAAAGAAATTTTGTATTCTGATTCAGGAGCTGTTCCTGATTTTACTTTAAAAGGTCCTGCTATATAGTATTCTTCATTAGTTTCAGCTACTGCTTCTATATCTTCTATTGCTGGATAAGTTACTGCAGTTTCAACTGCTTCTTTTGCTGATCTTATTAAATATTGATATAAGTGATTTGCCATATCTTGACGATATGATTCTCCAACTATATCTTTATAAGAACCATTTGTTTCAACAGTTTCATTATTTTCATTTAACTCAACTTTTGATAATTCAACAGCAGGTAATGTCTCAACATTAAATTTATCTGTATCATTGTTTGTAAAATACCAAATAGCATATTGTTGAACAACATCTATATCATCATCTGTCAACAAAGCTTTAACTGTTTCTAAATCATAATCTTCATAATCAGCAAAAGCTTTGGCTAAATAATCATCTTTTTGTTCTGGAGCTTGTTTTTCTAAAAACATATTATTAACAAGCCAAACTAAAGCTTTATAATTTGCTGTCCATTTTGCATTATCATCTGAATAAGCTGTGCTTAAATGTAAAGATTTTACATTTGAATCTGTTGAATCTTTAAAATCAGCTACATTAGTATATTCTAAACTATTGTATCCTTGGTTTGTTACTCCTGGAAAAGATTTATTTGCATTCAAACAATAGAAAGTATTTGAATAATCAACATCTCCCTTAGTAATAATTTTAAATATTCTTGTACCACCAATTCTATATCCATATGGTGTTTCATCATATAATTTTCTTTGTTCTTCTGTAAGAGTTCCGCTTGACTCTTCTCCTCCTTCGTGCATTACAAGAACTTGTAAATCTGCTTTAGTATCTTCATGTGTTAATGTTGCTGCAAGTACAGTTGATGTATATGGCATAATTAATACCATAACACATGCTAATACAAGAGCTATTTTTAAAACTTTCCTTTTCAACATAAAATCTACCTTCCTTAATACATTTTCACATAATTATATTATTATATAATATATTGTAACTCTAAAATAAAGTATGTCAACATATTTAGTATTGTCATATTTCATTTTGTCTTAGAGTTGTATGCTTTTCGCATTACATATCAATTATATTACAATTTTGTCTCAAAATCAATAGATTATGTTAATTTTTCAGCATTTTTCTAGGGTTTTCACACTTTGTTCACATTTTATTTTAATATTTAGAATAAATATTAAAAATTATCATACATTTTTTTAGGAGTGTAATAAAATGAAATTTTTAAAAAAGTTTTTAATTTTATTTTTTATTGTTCTTTTTTCTACATATTCTTTTGCTGATGATAATTTATTAGTAGACGATTTAGACACTTTTCAAATTTTTGAAACTGCAAATTTACTTACAGAAGAACCTAAAACCAATTCAAAAAATATTATAGTATTAGATAGAAAAACTTTATCAATTCTATATGAAAAATCTCCATATCAAAAAGTTCCAATGGCATCTACTACAAAAATTATGACTTGTATTATAGCTTTAGAAAATGCAAATTTAAATGATATTGTTACTGTTTCAAAAAACGCTGCAAGTGTTCAAGGCTCAACTTTAGGACTTAGTACTAATATGAAAATATCTATGCAAGATCTATTGTATGGATTAATGCTAAGATCCGGAAACGATTGCGCTATTGCTATTGCAGAATATATAAGTGGATCTTTAGAGAATTTTGCAACTTTAATGAACCAAAAAGCCCAAGATTTAAAACTATTAAATACAAATTTTGTGACTCCTCACGGTCTTGATGATTCAAATCATTTTACTACAGCTTATGATTTAGCAATGCTTACTGATTATGCATTAAAGAATTCTAAGTTTCGTGAAATCGTTTCAACTAAAATTTGCACAATCTCACTAAATAATTCTCCTAGAACAATTTCAAACACTAATGAATTACTTGGAAATTTAGAAGGAGTTTATGGTGTAAAAACAGGTTTTACATTCGGTGCTGGAAGATGTTTAGTTTCATCTTGTAAAAGAGGAAATTTAGATATTATTGTAGTTGTTTTAGGAGCTGATACAAAAAAAATTAGAACACAAGATAGTTCTAATTTAATAAAATATGTATTTGGAACTTATAAATACGTAAATGTTCAAAATACAATAGAAAGTGCGTTTAATGATTATATACATTATTTTAATAAACATGTTATTCTTGAAAAAACAACTATTATTCCTAAATTAAAATTACAAAAATTGGATAATTATGACTTTCCACTAAAAACTAATGGTGATGTTAAACTTCATACTAAAATATACATGATAAATAAGTTCTCCCCTAATATTTTAACTAATTCTAAAATTGGGACATTACAATTATATAATAATAATGAACTTTTGTGTAAAACAGACATTATTTTAGAAAATACTTTAAATAAAAACTCTTGGAGTTATTATTTTCACAATATTTTGAAATCTCTAAGCAATTTTTAAATTAAACATTTTTAATATCTTGTTTGTAATCTATTTAATAACATACATTAATTTACAGTAAAATACAAGTAATTTATATTTTATTACTTGTATTTTTTTCATCTGATTTTATTTCAAAACAAGATAAAAATTTAAATAAATAATTTTTTTATTTTTCAAATTTAAGTATATTTTACTTTCCAAAGGGTACAATCTCTTTGAAATATAATGAATTATTCATTATTATAATTTTTACAAAAGAAAGGATTGATTTTATGAAAGACTTTTTTATTAATAATAAACTTGTAATTAGCCTTGTTTTCATAATCTTACTTCTTGCAATAAGCCTTTTTGCTACAGCTTTTGGTATGCAAAACTATGAACCCGTTGATTTTTCACTTGGAATTGTTAACACAGAATATTTAAATATGAGGAGTGGAGCTGGAATAAATTTTAAAGCTATTGATCTTTTAAATAAAAATGAATATGTACGTATATTCGGAAAAATTGGAGACTGGTATATTATTCAAAATGAAGAAGATCAAATTGGAACAGCAAATATACAATATATAACTCCAACTAATGAAGAGAAAGCTGCTGTCACTAATACAGAAATAGTAGAAGAAGTCTCCTCCATAAATTTAACTAATGATGAAAGCACTTTACTCACTCTTATAAATGAAGAAAGGAAAAAAAATAATCTACCTGAATTACAAATAGATGAAAATTTGCAAAATGTTGCAAGATTAAAAGCTCAAGACTTAGTGAATAATAACTATTTTTCGCATACTTCTCCAACATATGGAACACCTTTTGAAATGCTAAAAAGTAATAATATCACTTATAAAACAGCTAGTGAAAATATCGCTGGTAATTCAGATATTTCTTCTGCTTTAAAAAGTTGGTTAAATTCAGACTCTCATAAGGCCAATATTCTAAGTAATGATTATAATTATACTGGAATTGGAGTTGTTGATAGTATTGCATACGGAAAAATTATAGTAGAACTTTTTATTGGTAGATAATATTGATATTTTTAAATTACATTATTATCAATAAATTATATTTTTTATATTAATAAATTATATATTAATAATTTATTAATTTGATACATTCAAATAAAAAAATAAAGGACAGTTAACTGTCCTTTTATTTTATTAAAATTTTCTTTTTCTTGCAGCCTCTGATTTTTTCTTTCTTCTTACACTAGGTTTCTCATAATGCTCTCTTTTTCTAACTTCTTGTATAACTCCATTTCTAGCACATTGTCTTTTAAATCTTTTTAGTGCATCTTCTATATTATCATTATTAACTTTAACCTCTGACATTATTTTTCCCCTCCTTCCGAAGCTCAAAAACATTTCGTGGGATTGATTTCTTTTTATGTAATTAATCCTCTTGTTTTGCTTAACTGTTTAATATTATACATTACAAAGTCATAAATTGTCAATAGTTAATTTACATCAAATAGCTCTCCTATTGAAGTCTCTTCATGTATTCTTTTTATTGCTTCTGCAAAAAGTTCTGAAATAGAAACTACAACAATTTTATCTATTTGTTTTTCCTTTGAAAGCGGAACTGTACTTGTCATGACTAATTCTTTTATTTCAGAATTTTTAATTCTATCTATTGCAGGCCCTGAAAGAATTCCGTGTGTACATCCTACATATACATCTTTTGCACCAAATTTTTTAATAACTTCTACTGTTTCCATTATTGAACCAGCTGTATCTACTTCGTCATCAAATACTAAAGCATTTTTTCCTTTTATTTCTCCTATAACACTTGTTGCTATTGCCCTATCATCATTTCCATCTCTTCTTTTATCTACCAAAGCTATAGGACATCCAAAATGTTCTGCATATTTATATGCTTTTTTTGAACTTCCAGCATCTGTTGCCACAACAACCTTGTTTTCAATATCTTTTAAATCAAAATATTTTTCTAATAAGCTTTGTCCAGTTAATACATCGCAGTTAATGTTAAAATAAGCTTGTATAGCTCTATTATGTAAGTCACAAGTTAAAACTCTATTAGCACCTGCTGCTTCTAAAAGTTGAGCTAATAGTTTAGCTGTAACTGGTATTCTTGGCTGATCTTTCTTATCTGATCTTGAATACATATAATAAGGTAATACTACTGTAATTCTTTTAGCTGAAGCTCTTTTAACTGCATCTATTGTTATAAGTAGTTCCATTATTCTTTCATTTACTGGTGGCTCTGTTGTTTGAATTAAAAATACGTCTTTATCTCTAACTGTTTCAAGAATTTGAATAAAATTGTTATCATTTTTAAATTTCATTCTTTGAATTTTTCCTTTTTCAATTTTTAAATAATCACAGATTTCATCTGTAAATTTTTCTGCCGAATTACTACATGAGAATATTTTTAAGTTCTCCATTACCTCTTTACATTAATTATTTATTAATGTATCTCCTTCTTATAAAATTTAGATTTTTTAGGATATCTATAAACCTTAAATTTTAGTATATAATTTTTACATATATATTTTATAAAGTTTTTATATTATTTTCAATATTATTTTTATATTATTTTTAATATACACTTTAATATATTAATATAGTTTTTATATTTCTATAAGTTATAATTTTAACTTTTTACTGTCTATTTTTGACTTTGTCCTTAATCTCTATTTATGCATGTCTTGCTTTTTCTGCTACGACTTTCTCTTTCATTTCTTGAATTTGATATGTTAATGTAGGTTCCTGCTGAGAATCAAAATAAGCCCTATTGTCTACATTTATATATACTGGTTCTTTTTTCTTTGATGAACTTTTCTCATCAATTTTAAATTCTTTAAAAATTAATACTTTAGAATTTTCCTGTTTTTTCTCAATATTTTCATATCTTTCTTCATCACCAAATTTCAATTCTACTATTCTTCCTGTTTTTAAGCTAGCTTTTACATCAATTTTCTTTTGATTAGTAGAGCCTCTAAATTTTAAATCAACTAATTTCTTTTCTTCAATAAATTCTCCATCTACTATTATATCAATATTATTTAAAAGTTCTTTTGTATAAGAATATTCTTTATACATTTTTTCTAATAAATCTTCTTTAAATTTATACCCTGTGTAACACCAAATTGTTTTTTGTGGATATATTTCTTTTACTTTTTTCACAAGTCCCACTAAAGCTTGTTGATTTGCTAGCTCCATTGGTTCTCCACCAAGTATAGATAAACCTGAAATATATTCATGATCCATAGCATTTATTATATAATTAATAGTAGTTTCATCAAATTTTTTTCCATAATTAAAATCCCAAGCTTCTTTATTATGGCATCCTTTACAATGAAAATGGCAACCACTCACATATATAGAAACTCTAATTCCTGTTCCATCTTGTATGTCAACTGTTTTTATATCTGCATAATTCATTTGTTTCACCTTCTTAAAATACTTCTCTACACAATATGAGCCGTATGAATATTTTTTATTTTATTTTATTCAAACGGCTCCTTTACTTAAATTTCTATAAAAAATTTACTTTTTTCTATCGTATATTACTAAATTCACATATGTTTTTTTAAAAAATATTATTTAACATCTTTATATGTTAATTATAATTAAATATGTAAAACTCTTGCTTTTATCTCTTTGGTTTTTCCTACATTCCAAAAATTTTCTCCTAAGTAACCACAAGTTCTTCTTGTAACGTTCATTTTGCTATGATCCTTATTACCACATTGTGGACATTCCCATTCATTTTCATCATTTATAATAATCTCACCATCAAATCCGCAAACCTGACAATAATCTGATTTAGTATTAAATTCAGCATATTGAATATTATCATATATAAATTTTACAATTTCTTCCAAAGCTTCTAAATTATTTTTCATATTAGGTATCTCAACATAAGAAATTGCTCCACCTGATGAAATATTTTGGTATTTTGATTCAAATTTTAATTTATCAAATGCATTTATTTTCTCTCTAACATCTACATGATATGAATTTGTATAATATCCTTTATCTGTAACATCTTTAATATCACCAAATTTTTCTTTATCAATCTTTGCAAATCTGTAACATAAACTTTCAGCTGGTGTTCCATATAAAGCAAATCCAAGACCGGTTTCAGTTTTCCATTTATCTACTGTATCCTTTAAATATTTCATTACTCTTACTGAAAAGTCTTCCCCCTCTTTTGAAGTATGGCTAACACCTTTCATTAATTTTGTTAGCTCATATAATCCAATATATCCTAAAGAAATTGTTGAAAAACAAGAATTCAATAATTTATCTATTGTTTCACCTTTTTTAAGTCTTGCTATTGCACCATACTGCCAATGAATTGGTGAAGCATCAGATAAAGTTCCAAGTAGTGCATTATGTCTGCACATTAGAGCTTTTTTACAAAGAAGTAATCGTTCATCAAGCAATTTCCAAAAAATTTCTTCATTTCCTTTTGCAATAATTCCTATTTGTGGCAAATTTATACTTACAACACCTTGATTAAACCTTGATTCAAATATATATTCTCCTTTTTCATTTTTCCAAGGTGATAAGAAACTTCTGCAGCCCATTGGGCTAAATACATTTCCTTCATAATTTTGTCTCATTATTTTAGCAGAAATATAATCTGGATATAGTCTTTTTGAAGAACATTTTACAGCAAGTTTTGTTAAATAATCATATTTTCCGCCTTTTAAACAGTTATTTTCATCTAAGACATATATTAATTTAGGAAAAGCTGGTGTTATATAAACACCCTTTTCATTTTTTATTCCTCTTAACCTCTGTTTTAAAATTTCTTCTATAATCATTGCATTTTCTTCAATATATTCATCTTCTTTGTCTAAATACATAAATAATGTAACAAAAGGAGTTTGTCCATTTGTAGTCATTAAAGTATTTATCTGATATTGAATTGTTTGCACCCCTGATTCTAAATCTTCTTGTCTTCTTTCTATTGCATCTTCTGCTGCTCTTTCATGACATTCTTCTTTTGATAAGCCTCTTTCAGAATACACTAAAAATCTTTTTTTATAAGCTTTTTCATAAGTTCTTCTTAAATATTTTCCAAGATGACATATATTTAAAGATTGCCCTCCATACTGATTACTTGCTACTGATGCAATAATTTGTGTCATTACTATACAAGCAACCTGAAAACTTTTTGGACTTTCTATCATTTTTCCGTTCATAACAGTTCCATTATCTAACATATCACCAATATTTACTAAACAACAATTATGCATTGATTGAATAAAATAATCTTTATCATGAAAATGTAAAACTCCATTATTATGAGCATCTACTATTTCTTTTGGAAGTAATAATCTATCTGATATATCTTTTGAACATTCTCCTGCTATTAAATCTCGTTGAGTTGAAACTACTACAGCATTTTTATTACTATTTTCTTCCATAGTTTCCTTATTAGCGTTTTTTACTAATGATAAAATACTTCTGTCTATTGGTTTTAATTTTTCAAAATTAAATTTTCTTTCTAATCTATCACTTATTTTTTCTACTGTCTCCATTATGTCTTGCCTCCTGCATTCTAAACTTATGAACTTATATTTTTACCTCCAAATTTTTTCTTCCGTACATCTTTTGTGTTTTTATTTTACCACTTATAAAAGTAATGTCAAATTTGTAGTTTTTATGTTGCCAAATTCTTCAATCTCTGTTTCTTCAATCTTTATATCTAGTTGCATTTTACGTTATTTTTCTTTGTTAAAATCTTATAAATTTTCAAACATCCGTTTACTCTAGTATTACCTCTTTTTTTATTTCATTAATATTACATTTTAAAAATAATATAAAAAGCACTTTAGATTGTATCTAAAGTGCTTGATATGTATATATTATTTTATTCTTCTAATCTTGCTTTTACTATTACTCTTTGTTTACTATCGTCTGTACAAGTAATTACGGTAATTTCTTTTAAACCATTGGTTTTTTGTGAAGTACAATCTGTATCATCTGGATCTACAACATATTTATCATAAACTTTATATACCAAAGTTCTTCCACTTAAATCCGTTATTTCTATTTCAGCACCTATAGAAAGATCTGGGACATTACTAAAAAATTTATTACTTCTATAATTATGTCCAACTATACAGAAATTTCCTACTTCATTTGGATCAGCTCCCCAGAATTTAACTGGTGAAATTTTTAAAACTTCTTCCATCTGTTCTTCTGTTGGATCTATCATATTTAATATAGGATAATCACAATCTATTGATGGTATATTTATTCTAGCTATAGTATAATATCTAGTTCCTCTTTCTGTTTCAAACCATTCAATATTATCTTCGGTATTTTCATCTTCAACTGGCTCTGAATAATTTACATAAAAAGGATCTTCAGTATTTAATATAACAACAATTGAATTGTCTTCAAATTTAATTGTTGTATCATCTGCAAGTTTATCTTTAAATGACATATTTGATAATATTTCTTTTGAAATTGCTTCATTTTTATTTTTGTCATATTCAGCATATATATAATAAGAAAACAAAATACACACTAAAAAAATGGAAATAAAGAAGTCAATTTTATACATTCTTTTTTTCCTTTTTAGTTCTGGAGTAATATACAATTTTTCAGAAACTAAAATTTGGTTCATATTATTTCCTTTCTATATAAATATCATTTACATTATAACATTATATTAAAAGCTAATCAAGTCACTTTCGTCATATTTACATAAATTTTATATAAATGTAAAATTTTATTGTGTAAAACATTTTTTTATGTACTATATTTATAAATCTTACTCATCATATTATAATAATACAATCTATTTATTTGCTTAACAATTTTTGAACATTTTCTGACCAACGATCATGCCAGTTAAGAGCATAATTTGCTCTAGATTCAGGCTCTCTTGTTTCTACAAACATAGTTTCCATAGGTGTATGAGTTATAATTTCTGAATTTTGTATACTAATATCTACTAGCATAATAGCATCTATTAATGTTATATTTTCATCATATTTAACATTATTTTTGTCTAATATCAATTTTAGTTTTTCTAAATATTCCTTATAAAAACTTCTAAATACTTCTTCAAATTTCTTATTTTCTATTAATTTCTTAATTTCAAATTTATCAATCATTATAATCTCCTTTTAATTTATTCAAAAACTCTTTGAATATCTGCATTTTCTATTTTTTTTGAAAAAGCTTCTTTATCTTTTTTTACTTGTGTTTTAAATTCTCCAATATTTCCTTCTTCCAATAGTCTAGTTAAATTTTCACTTTTACCATTAATACTATAATGAAGTATCTCTGAAAAATACCCGTATACTTTATTTAGCCTCTCTCTATTATCATCACTTATAAAACAGTTTACTTTTGGATTATCATATTCTTCTAGAATTCCATATATATCAAAAATTCTTTGAGGTGTAAGCTTAAAAGTTATATATGGTCTAAACGGAATTTCTTCTAAGTAATCTAAAGGAAATTTCGTAGGATCATCTCCATCTAATACTTGTTTATGCATAATGTATGAGAATTCACTAACATCTGAATGATCTCTAAAATTATTCGTATAAAAAGGCATATAAACATTATATCCTGTATTGAAATTAGTACCACTCATATTTTTATCTCTTTCAATATCTATAATTATTCCAGTATTTTCTCCTTTTTTTCTTTTCTGAGTCTCCTGTCTATAAAGCTCAATTTGTGCGAAAGCTTTTCCTTTATATAAATATTCCTCTAATCTTTTACAAGATGCAAATTTATATATATCTGTTAATGTTATTTCTGTTTTAAATTCACGGTTTGTAATATCTAACATGCTTTTTAATCTTTTTAAAATTATATCTTTTTCTATTTCTTCACTATTTTCTAAGTTTCCATTGTAATTTAATAAATGTTCTTTTATTATTTTTCCATCAATACAAACACTTGAAATATAATCATAAATATACCTCATTGTGTACCAATTTATTTCTAAATCTCCCGGAATTTTTTCAAGTATATTTTTACATACGACTTCTACTTCTTTAGAAGTTTTACTATACCAATCCATATTTTTTGCTAATAATTCTAATAAACTATTTTCATTTGTTTCTAAAAACATTTTAGCGACATCTTTTTCTTCTAAAATTAATGGTTTTTTTACTCTATTTCCAATTATAGAAAATTGTTGATTATGACTATATCTAAGTGATTCTAGCATTGCTGTTTTAGATAATAATTCTTCATATAAAATTCTTAAATTTTCACTTAAAATTTCACTATAATCCTCATTCTGAATCCTAGCTTCTGTTATTCGTATTTGATTATTTCTCATTCTTTCAGCTAACTTATTATATAATTTAGATAAATATAAATTTATATCATTATTAAAAATTGAAGTATTAAACCCATTTTTTAAAATAGTTTTTTCAAGCTGATCATAAGATTTTTTTTCTCTATTATTGCTTTTAAAATTTGACATATACTACTCCTAAAATATTATATAAAATAAATGTAGACAATTTTCATATCTACATTTATCTAAAAGTTACCATATATTAGTTGTATCTGTTTTCTTTTTAGCTCCACTTATTTTTCTAATGTTTTTTAAGATTTTTCCCACTTTTTTTACTTCTCTCTCTGGATAAAAATCTTCTATTTCTTCATCATTTTTTACTGTTTTTGTATTAAATAAAGTTTCTTCCTCATCCTCTTCTTCATAAGGTATATCTTCTTCGTCCATTGCATTTTGTTTTTTTGTTTTAATTTTAGCTTTTACAATAGGTTGTTCTAAGAAGTCTATATCTTGATATTTCTCTCCAAAAATATCAAACTCTTCTTCTGTACTGTCTTCTATTTCTTCATCAAATCCTTCAAATTCGTCTGAATCGCCTTCTTCTACTTCTTCGTCATAAGCTTCTACTTTTTCACTATTTTCATCCTCATCATAAGAATCCTCTTCTATTTCGTCATCTTCATCAGAAAAAGTTCCTGATAAATCAAATGGTATTTTTGGTTGTTCTTCTACAATTTCTTCTTGTTCTACATTTTCTGTCACTTCTTCTTGTTCTACATCATCTGATATTTCTTCATCAAAGTCTTTTGGAATATCAAATTCCGCAACATCCCTTCCAAATACTTCTGAAACATTTTTATAAAATACTGTAAATATACCTTTAATTCCTTCTATTCTCCAATAATTTGAATTAATTAATGTAGCAGTATTTAAATTTACTCTATTTTTTTCTTTTTTAAATTTCTCTTCTTTTTCTTTTATTTCTGTTAAATATGATTTATTGTATAATTCTTTATATGCTTTTTTAGTTGCTTTTTTATTTATTTCTCTAACTAATAGTTCGAACAAATTATTTATTTGAATTATATCTGTATTAAAATTCTCACATGCTTCACTCATTAATCTATTATGAGACTTTCTGCCGTGGATTACAGTCATTCTCTCATAATCCAAAAATTGTACTATGTATTCTTTTACTGCTAATATAAAATCAATTTTAGCTTTTTCATTTCTCAAATACTTTTTATGTAATTCTATTTTAGCTACACCTTCACTAATATCAGCTAATAATTTTTTCATTTTATCATATATTGTTATATATGATAAAACTTCTTTTTTAGCAATATCTACTCCAAAAACAGTAGCATTTTGAATTACACCTTCATTAAAAGGTATTTTTTCTCCACTGCCATTGTTAGTTAAAGTTTCTATAATATCATCTATATCGTCAAATTTTGCAAATTTCTTTGCATTTTCTACATCCTCTTGTGTTATTCCTTCAAAATTTTTTGTGGCTACTTCTAATATTTCATTATAATCATTTTCAGCCATCTTCTTATATCTTTTACACTTAGAAAGTTCAAATTTTTTATCATTAAAAACTTCTAAAGCTGTTAATAATTCTTCTTTTTGTTCAACCATTGCAGCATTATTTTTTTCAACATCTTGTTCAATTTTTTCTATACATTTCCTTGTGTCATCAATTTTAGCTTCTACATTACTAAATAACAAATATCTATTATATTCTAAATTAGCACTATTTTTATACAATTTTTCTTGTGTTAATTGTATAGCTTTTATTTTTTTAAGAGAAACATTATATTCTTGTGAAGCAATTAGTTCTTTTTGATAGTTAGTTTGATATTTTTCTAGTTTTTCTACTAATTCACAATAATAATTAAAGTTATCTCTCAAATTACATTCTCTTCTGTATCCTAATAAATTTTCAAAATATCTTTCTAATACTATTGCACTTCTTTCATACATATCAAAAATTGCCTCCTACAAGTAAATTCTTTATCATTATATAAAAATTTATCAAAAATGTCCATAGTATTTTTAACAAAATATCTCAAAAAAAGACAAAAAATACCTGCCACTACTTTTTTAGAGAGATTCTCTAAATAGTTTGTGACAGATACTTTTTTTTGCAGTCGCATTTTTTTCTGGGGTTAAATCTTGAATCAAAAAATCCAAAATAGCACAACTAAAACGACTATCACTGCGAACACCCATCCTTTATGCTCCCATAAAAAACTTAACAGCCAAAGAAGTGGTGTCATAAGAAGCCAAAACACTCCAACTACAATTGGGAGCACTACTCCGAAGAGTATCACGGTTTTTACCAGCCATTCTAAAAATGCCATACATATGATCCCCTTTCTAAATTTGTTAAAAAACAATGATACTATATATATAGTATAACATAAATTTACATAAATTACTAGTTTTAACTATCTTTAACATATTAAGTATTAAAATTTTACATTTTATTTAATTAAATTTAATTTCTAACATTAATAGTAGTACTATAATTTACTTTTATGTTTATCACAAATCAACATTTTAATTAGTAGTTTTTTGCTTTTTACTAATTTCTTATATTAACTAATATATAATAAATTTTATAAATAAACTTATAATTTTTTATCTTTACAAATCTATTTATTTAGTTATATAATGCACACATAGTAATCTTTTAGAAATGGAGGGATGACTATGTTACTTAATAAATTAATTTCTAAAGTCGAAGTAATAAATAAAGTTGGTGATCTAAATTTAGATATAACTAATATACATTCAGACTCAAGAAAAATTAAAGAAGGTGGACTTTTTATAGCAATAAATGGTTTTACTAAAAATGGTATAGAATTTATTCCAAATGCCATAAAAAATGGTGCAAAAGCATTAATTGTTGAACCTGATGTAGATATAAATTCTTTAAACATTTCAAAAAATATACCTATTATTTCAGTTTCAAATACAAGAAGAGCTTTAGCTCAAGTTGCATGTGAATTTTATGATAATCCATCAAAAAAATTAAAACTTATTGGTATTACAGGTACAAAAGGAAAGACTACTACTACTTTTATGGTAAAATCTATATTAGAAGCTCATGGTCTAAATGTAGGTCTAATTGGTAGTATCGCAGTATATATAAATAACGAAAAAATCGAGGATACCGATAGAACCACTCCTGAAAGTATAGAAATTCAAAAACATTTAGCAACTATGGTTAAAAAAAATGTAGATGTTGCAATTATTGAAGTTTCATCTCAAGCAATGAAACTAGAACGTGTTACAGGTTGTGATTTTGAAATTGCTCTTTTTACAAATCTTTCAGAAGATCATATAAGTCCTAAAGAACATCCTAATATGGAAGACTATTTTAACTGTAAATTAAATCTTATTAAAATGGCTAGAAATGGAGTAATAAATAATGATGATATAATTGTTTCAACAATTAAATCTTTATTACCAGATAAAAACATAAAAACTTTTGCAATAGATAATCCTGCAGATTTCAAAGTAAATCCTGAGAGTGTTGTTATAACAGATTCTTATATTGATTTTTCTATTTTATTAAATGGAAAAGAAGAAAAAATAGAAGCTTGTATTCCAGGTAGATTTAGTATATATAATGCCGCAGGAGCAATAGCCGTTTCATCTCACTTTGGAGTAACAGCTGATGAAATTAGACTTGCTTTAAAAGATTTAAAAGTTTTAGGAAGAAGTGAATTGGTTCCAAACAAACTTGGAATTACAATTATGATAGATTATGCTCACACTCCATCAAGTTTAGAAAGTATACTTACAGCAGTTAATTCTTACGCAAAAGGTAGAGTTATTTGTGCATGGGGTGTTGGTGGAGATAGAGATGCAGCTAAACGTCCTATAATGGGAGAAATTTCCGGCAGATTAGCAGATTATACTGTTTTAATGTCTGACCAAGTACGTACTGAAGATCCTTTAAAAATTTTAAAAGAAATTGAAGTTGGAATAATCCCAACTGGAAAACCTTATAAAATAGTTGTTGATAGAACAGAGGGAATAAGATATGCAATATCAATAGCAAAACCAGGAGATATTATTGTTATTCCTGGTCTTGGACATGATTTATATTTAGAAAGAAATGGTGTAAAATATCCTTATGATGAAAGAATTGTAATTAAAAATATCATAGATGAAATGATTAAATCTGGGGAAAGAAAACCAATTAACTAAACTATCATTTTCACACGAAACCTATTTTTTATCTAGTTAATTTTTAAAAATTAACTAGATATTTATTTTACCATCAAATACAAATTCAGCAGGACCTGACATAAATATATTTTCTAAACAATTTATTTTTAATTTGCCTCCTAATAAATCCACAGTTAATTCTTTAGATGTGGATTTATTTCTACAAAAGATATAAGCAGCTGCACATGCACCTGTTCCACAAGCTAAAGTTTCTCCTACTCCTCTTTCCCATACTCTTACTTTTATATGTTCATTATTTATTATTTCTACAAATTCTATATTAATTTTATTTGGAAAATATTTATAATCTTCAAAAATACTTCCATATTTTTTTACATTAAAATTCTCTACATCATCAATAAATATTACAAGATGTGGATTTCCAACTGAAATTGGATATCCTGTAAACTCACCAATATTAATTCCTTTTTCTTCATCATCTGATATGTAATTTACTGGTATTTCTTCAAACTTTAAAACTGGCTTTCCCATATCTACACATATTGATAATACAGTATTTCCTTCTACTTCTAAGAAAACTCTTTTTTCTCCTGACATAGTTTCTATACTAAATTCTCTTTCTTTTATTAATTCTTTTTCATATACATATTTTGCAAGACATCTTATTCCATTTCCACACATCTCAGCTTCACTACCATCTTTATTAAAAATCCTCATTTTAAAATCGCATTTTTGACTTTTATCTATAATTATTACTCCATCAGCGCCAACTCCATAATGTCTATCACATAAAAATTCAGATAATAATTTAAAACTGTATTGAAATTTTTCTTCAAGATAATTTATTATAACAAAATCATTACCTGTAGCTTGCATTTTAGAAAAAAAGAACATACAATCACCTCTTAAGTTAATTGTATGTTCATAAATTTAGTTTATGATTTTTATTGTGCATCAACTAATTTTTCTTTTACTACTATATTAACTACACTTCCTTCGTCAACTTCTGTTCCATAAGTTGGCTCTTGAGAAACTACAACTCCACTTGTACCATCTACATTTACATTTAAATTTTTAGATTTTAATGAGTTTATAGCTTCAGCTACAGTCATATCTTTTACATTAGGTACTTGTACTTTTGCTCTTTCTTCGTCTTGTGCAGTATATAAAGAAATTACTGATCCTTCTCTAAGCATTGTACCAGGTTTTGGTAGTTGATCTGTTACTAAAATTGAATTAATATCTGCATTAGTATTTGTTATAACTTCAAATCCAGAATTTTTTAACTGTTGCATAGCTTCAAAAACAGTTAAATTTTTTACATCTTGTAATATTTTTAATTCATCTGTATTTTCAGAAGTAGTTTCGCTATTTGTTGTATTTGCTGTTATACCTAAATATGGTAATACTTCTTTTAAAATTTGTCCTGCTACTGGACCTGCTACAGCTCCCCCTTGATGCTCTGAATCTTCTTGTACCCCATATAAAGCTATAAGAACAACTACTTGTGTATTTTCTATTGGAGATATTGCTATAAAAGAAGCTACATATCCTTCATCTTCTTTTCCATCCCTTGGCTCTGACGTACCACTTTTTCCACCAATAGAATATCCTTCTACTTTTGCATTTCTTCCGGTTCCTTCTTCTACAACAGATTGCATCATACCTTTTACTGTATCTGCAGTTTCTTTAGAGATAACTTGTCTTACCTTTTTTGTTTCTACAACTTCTATGCTTCCTGTATCTGTATTTTCTATTTGTTTTACAATTTTAGGCTCTACTAATACACCATCATTACATATAGCAGATACAGCTGTGATTAATTGTAATGGTGAAATTTCAAATCTTTGACCAAAAGAGGCTGTAGCAAGTTCCACAGGTCCAACTTTATCAAGTTCAGTAAAAATACCTTTATAAGCTTTTGCTATATCATTCCCAACTGGTTCAAAAACTCCAAAGGCTTTATAATACTTATATAACAAATCTTTTCCAATTCTTTCACCTAATTGCATAAATGCCGGGTTACATGAATTACACAATGCTCCTCTTAAAGAAAGTGAACCATGTGGATTATCTCTCCAACAACTTATATATACAGGTTCTCCATGATCTTCAGCTACTTTGTAGCTTCCTTCACACAAAAAATCATTTTGTGTATCTGGTTCAACAATTCCCTCTTCAAGTCCTACCGAAGCTGTTATTAATTTAAAAGTAGAACCTGGTTCATAAGTTCCTGATACAGCCTTATTTTTCCACAAATTTAATAATGTTTCTGTTCTTGCAACTGGTTCTAATAATTTCCATTCTTCTTCTGTAAATCCAGCATTAATATAATTTGATGGATCATTTAAATTATAATCCGGATTTGTTGCCATTGCTAATATGTCGCCCGTCTGTGGATTCATAATAATTACATTACCACTATGTGCAGTTGGATGTTCTAGCATTGCTTGATCTAAGTATTTTTCAGCTATTCCTTGAATATTAGCATCTATAGTTAAATACAAATTACTTCCATTTTCTGAAGGAACATATTGTTCATCCTCATCTGAGATTGCATTATCATTAACATCAGTTACTGTAACAACTTTTCCAGCTGTTCCTGTTAAAACATCATTCCATCTTTCTTCAATTCCAACTTGTCCAGTATTATCTGTACCACAAAAACCTATTAAATTTGAAGCTAAATCATTATATGGATAATATCTTTTAGAATCTTCATCTATATTAACCCCTGCTGATATTTTATTTTCTTGCATCCACTCTTTTAATTTATCTACTTTATCTTTTTCTACTTTTTTTTCAACAACAACTACAGACTTATCTGAATTAAGTTCTTTTAATACCTCTTCATAAGTCATATTAAAAATGCTAGAAATTCCTTCTGCTACTACCTCATCTGGTACATCATTATTATTTGAATAAGTGATTTTTCCAGGATTTAAAGATATGGTATCTACTGCAATACTTTGTGCCAAAATTTCTCCTTTTGAATCATATATTGTTCCCCTATTTGGACTAAGTATTTGTGCATTTACTTGCTGATTATAAGCTCTTTGACTCCATTTTTTTTGTTCCACAAATTGTATAATTGCTAAATGACTTATAACTACAAGAAAACCAATAGTTGCAATTATTCCAGTTACAACTAATCTTACATTAACCCATCTATTTTCATTTGAATTTTTTTTAGACTTTTTATTTACTTTTGTTTTTTTAGAAATTTTAATGTCTATCACCACTCTCTACTTTTTAAATATACTTAATATTGCATTTATAAACATTCCAAAAATATCTACTACTGATTTTATTATGATATTATCTTCATAGATACTTATTAAGATTTCTCTTACTGGAGTAATCATCCAAGCTATTACACATACTAGTACTATCGCTATTAATGTTATAACAACATTCTTAACTCTTTTTAGTGTCCATGGCTCTTTTACATTATATCCCATTTTTCTTAAGTAATTATTATATGCTTCATTATAGGCTTGATTGTACTCTTCTTCAGCTTTTTGAGCTTTTTTCAGATTATTTTTAAATTCTCTTTGCGCAGCTTTTCTAAGTTTTTCTTGTTCCTCTTTGCTTAATGAAACTTCATCATCCTGATATTCATCAGAAAATTGTTCTTGTCTAGGTGTTGTAACTTTTTCTACATTATTTTGATTAGCAAAAATATCTTCTGAAACGATTTTAGAATTTGTTGCTGAATTATTTGATGATACCTCTATAGTGGTATTTATATTGTCATTTTTTTCAGTAGTTTTTATTTTTTCATTTTCACTATTATTCTCATCCTTTATAGCATTTGAAGTAGAAACATTTTTTATTAAATCCTCTGCTCTTTTTTTAGCTAAATCATTATCATATTTTTTTCTTTTTTCATCATTACTTAAAATATCATAAGCAATCTTTAATTTATTTAAAATCATTTCATTTTCTTGATTTTCTTGTACACTTAAGTTTGGATCTTTATGATATTCTAATAGCAATCTTTGATAAGCTTTTTCTATTTCTTGTTTTGTAGCATTTTCATCTACTTCCAATAAATCATAAATTGTAACCATTTCCCACCTATAAAATCTTTCTTAAATAATAAATATTACTTGAAATTAAGTAATGTTTTTCTTATATTCTTTTTTATTATATCATTAGATATTTTGTATATCAATTAAATATTAAAAAAATATGTAGCCTCTAAATCTGCTTCATGCACTAATAAAGAAAGTGGATATTTTTTAAAAGCAAGTCCTAAAGTTCCATATAGTTCTTTAGGTTCTGTAAAACCCATATGCCATCTAATACAATACTTTTCTTCACTAGTTAATTTTATATATTCTGTAAGCATCATAACACTTTTTTCTCCATGTCCATAAGGTATTGTATCGTCAACTGTATAATATGGTACTTTCTCCCATTCTCCAAACTCGTTTTTAGCATTTCTATAATCTACTTTGTAAAAATTTACTTTACAAATATCATGTAATAAAGCAATTATTATTAAACTTTCCTCAGATGTATTAATTGGAATAGATGAATTTTTTACTTTCTCTTTTAATATTTCATATACTTTCATGCTATGTTCTAATAATCCACCTTCGTAATTTCCATGATATCTTGTACTCGCTGGAGCTTTAAAAAAATCTGTTTTATTTATAAATTCTATTAATTTGTCCATTCCCTCTCTATTTGTATTTTTTAATAATTTTATAAATTCTTCTTTCACTTTCTTACCTCATTCTTTTATTTTAAATTTTATAAATTTATTATATTTATAATTTTATCATAATAAAATATTAATTTCTAGCGTTGAATTATTTTATTTTATAATATCAAAATTCCAGGTGATTTTTCTTTCATAAAATTTAAAATATTTTTTGAGATATTTTTATGTTCTTGTAATTTATTATAAAACAAATCTTCATTTTCTTTTGAACTAAAAATAAAATCATCTATAATTTTATAAGGTGAAATTTCTATAGCATTACAAAGAATTAAAAATTTTGATAAAGTTAATCCATATTTTCCTGCTTCAATCTGCTTTATATATGATTCTGAAATCATTGTTCTTTCTGAAAATAATTTTATACTAATATTTTTTTCTATTCTAGACTTTTTTATTAATTTTCCAATCTCTTCATTAAAATCTTTTTTATGTTTTAAAAAATATTCATTTACCTTAATAATATCAGCTGTTTTAGTTTTCATAAAAATCATCCTTTCAAAATAAATATAGTTTTTATATCAATTCTAGTGAAACATATATTAGCATATAGAACACTTGTTTGTCAATATAATAAAAAAATATTATTAGGAAAATTCCTAATAATATCAACTAAATAAATTCTTATGTATAAATATTATTCTTTTACCTCTTCAGGTGCTTCAACTGGACAAACTCCTGCACATGAACCACAAGAAATACATATGCTTTCATCTATTACATATTTGTTTTCTCCTTGAGATATACAACTCATTGGACAAGCACTTGCACATGCACCACAAGAAATACATTTATCATTAATTCTGTATGCCATTTGAAAACTCCTCCTTTCATAAAATTATTGGTTATACCAATTTCTATTTTAATCTATTTTCATAGAATTATAATAGTCTTTTAGCAATTTTCTTAACTTGCCTTATTACTTCTTTTTCATCTAAATTAATCATTTTTCTATTTTGCATTATTATTTTCCCATCAATCATAACAGATTCTACATCTGCTCCATTTGCTGAATATACTAAATTGGCACATACATCATTTTCAGGGCATAAATGTAATTTATCTGTTTTAATAAAAATCATATCTGCTTTTTTTCCTGGTTCTAATGTTCCAATTTCATCTTCCATTCCTAATACTTTTGCACCTTCGATTGTTGCCATTTTCAATATATCATAAGCTAAAATTGAGCTTGGTTGCATTGTATTTACCTTTTGTAGATATGCTGCTGTTTTCATTTCCTCAAACATATCCATTGTCGTTGTACTTCCTATTCCATCTGTTCCAAGTCCTATATTTATGCCATTTTTTCTAAGTTTTACAACATCACATATACCTGAAGATAATTTACAATTACTAATTGGATTGTGTGATATCCCACCTTTTATATTTTTTAAAATTTCAATATCACTATCAGATACATATATTCCATGAGCTAAAACAACTGGAACATCAAAAACATCTAAATCATTTAAGTATTCTGTACTTCTCTTATTATATCTAGATTTTATCTTTGATTCTTCTTCAATAGTCTCCGCTAAATGTATGTGCATTCCTGTTTTCAATTCTTTGGCTAAATCTACACATAATTTTATTGTATCTGGATTACAAGTATGTGGTGCATCTGCTGATACATATATTTTTATTTTACTATCTTTTTTATTATATAATTTAGCATATTTTCTAGTTTGTTCTACTTTATCTTTTATTGAATCATCTTTCATACACCATGCAACTACAGCTCTAAGTCCTGTATCATTTATTGCTTCAACAGTTTTGTTCATTCCAAAATACATATCATTGCATGTTGTTGTGCCTGATTTTATCATTTCTAAACAAGATAAATATGAATTCCAATATATATCTTCTGGTTTTAATTTATCCTCAACAGGAAATATTGCATTTTCTAACCAATCCATTAATTTTCTATCTGCTTTATAGCCTCTAAAAATACTCATTGCTAAATGTGTATGTGTATTTACTAAACCTGGCATTACAAGCATATTTCTGGCATTTATTTTTTCATCAACTTCTAAATTTATATCTTTGTCTATACTTTCTATGACATTATCATTTATTAATATATCTTTTTTTTCAATATTAGCAACTTCCCCTATCATGTCTAATACATAAGCATTTTTTACAAGTGTTTTCATTTACTATTGTTACCCCTTAAGTTATCATGTTTTATTCTTTTGTTTCGATTTTTCATATCTAAAAAAGCATAACTACTTTAAATATCGTCTTGAACAGTATTTTTTTTGTCTGCTTTTTCTAAATTTTCAAGTTCTTTTAATTCTTCCAAATCCTCTTCATTATCTACTTCTAATTTGTCATCATCCACTACAGCATCTTTAATAACTACAACATCTTTAGCATTATATTTCTTAAAAAAAGTATCTTCGCCATCTTCATATTTCACTCTAATAACTTCTTTTAGAGTTTCTACAGATGCTACTTCTCCTGTACCATCTTCAGTTTTAACAATAGCTCCTATTTTAGGTAAACTTTTTAACTTTTCTTCATATACTTCTTGTTCATATTTTAAACAACACATTAGTCTTCCACAATTTCCAGATATTTTTGATGGATTTAAAGAAATATTTTGTTCCTTTGCCATTTTTATAGAAACTGTCTCAAAACTTCCTAAAAATGAACAACAACATAATTCTCTACCACAAATTCCATTTCCTCCTGTTCTTTTTACCTCATCTCTTACACCAATTTGACGAAGTTCAATTCTTGTTCTAAAAACTGCTGCTAAATCTTTTACAAGCTCTCTAAAATCAATTCTTCCATCTGCTGTAAAATAAAATATTAATTTTGAACCATCATATTTGTATTCAGCATCAATAAGCTTCATTGGAAGTTCGTGTTTTTTTATTTTTTCTAAACAAGTTTTAAACGCATCTTTTTCTTTCGCCTTGTTTTCTAAACGCATTTTTTCATCTTTTTCAGTTGCTATTCTTATTACTTTTTTTAATGGCTCAGTAACTTCATTATCTTCTACTTCTTTTTTATCGATTACAACTTCTCCAAATTCTTCTCCCATTGCAGTATCTACTATAACATTCATACCTTTTTCTATTTGTAACTTATCTGGATCAAAATAATATATTTTTCCAGGTTTTTTGAATCTAACACCTGTTACTATTTTCATTTAATTCCTCCCATATATTAAAAAGCATATCATCTACACTCATATCAAAATTACTATTACTTCTAATTCTTAAATTGCACTTATTTACATATTTTATACAATCTATATATTTTTCATTCTCATTTTTCTTTGAATATAAACAAACAATTATATAATCTAATATATCAAAAATATTTTCCTTATCATATATGATTTTAGCATCAAGTAAAATATCTATTAAATCTTTTCTTGTAAAATTTGATATTAAGTTTTCGATTTCATCATATTTTTCTTTATTGTCTTTTAATTTTATTGCTTTTCCGATACTACCATCAAAAACTTTTAATAAATTTCTAGATATATTATCATATCCTAAATGATTTATTGCAAAATTTAATAATTCATCATCATCTATGTTTTTAAATTTTATACTCATACATCTTGATTTAATTGTATTTAGTATAAGATTTTCATTTGAAGATATTAAAATTATTATAGCAAATTCTGGTGGTTCTTCAAGAGTCTTTAATAAGCAGTTTTGAGCCTCTTTCGTCATCTTATCACAATCATTTATTATATAAACTTTGTTATTAGATACAATAGGTTTTTCTATTACTTTTTCAGTAATTTCTCTAATCGTATCTATTCTAATGTTATCTCCATTTTCATTTATTAAATAAAAATCTGGATGATTTTTTCCATTAAAACAAGTACATGATTTACATGTACAAGTATCACTATTTTCTTCCATACATAAGATAGCTTTAGCAAACTCTTTTGCAATTAACAATTTACCAATTCCATCAGTTCCCAAAAATAAATAACTATGCAATATATTATTTTGTTTTATATTTTTTTCTAAGTATTCTTTTACTTCTTTATTGCCTATAATTCCATTAAAATTCAATTCTATCTCCTAATCTACTTTACCAAATACATTAAATGGCCAAAATCTTAAACAAACTATTCCTTCAATTTTATCTATTGGAATACATCCTAAAGCTCTACAATCTGTACTATGTAATCTATTATCACCCATAGCAAAAATATATCCTTCTGGAACTATAAAATCATAAAATACCTCTGAATATGTTACAACATCGTCTTGAAGATAATCTTCTTCTAATATATTCCCATTAATATATACTTTATTATCTTCAATTTTTACATGTTCTCCAGGAAGTGCAATAACTCTTTTAATATAACTTTTCTTTGTTAATTCTAAACTATAGTAAACAAATTTATTAAAAATTCCATTTACTGGGTTATCGTAAATTGCAACGGGATTTGTTTGATCTGCTTCCCATTTTTGATATTCTCTTGATGGGGCTTCAAAAGTTATTATTTGTCCTCTCTCTGGTAGCTTTTTGGTTATTCTAAAAGTTCTATTTAAAATTAATCTTTGATTTTCTTGTAAAGTTGGAAACATTGATCTTTGTTTTACTATTGTAGGTGTTCCAATAAAATATCTAAACAGCAAAGCTAAAACTAAGGCTATTATTATACAATAACCCCATTCTAATATATCTTTTACCTTTTCATTCATTTTCATTTACCTTTCTAATTTTCAAACGAATTATATATTAGTTTATTCATTTTTTCAAGTATATTTAATATTTGAATTATATTAATTTTGTTACAATTGTATTTCTTTTGATATGTTTTTTATTACTCTTTTTTATTATTTTTCTTGGTAGTCTTTTTAGGTGGTCTTCCCCTTTTCTTAGCAGTTGATTTGTTTTTACTACCAGGTTTTCTTCCCCTTTTTGATGGTTCTTTTGGTTTATTTTTACTACCAGGTTTCCTTCCTCTTTTTGCTGGTACTTTTACATCTCCAATTGTTTCCTGTGAATCTTTTTCTAGAATTTCTTCTGTATTACTTTTAGGTGGTCTTCCTCTTTTTGGTTTTTGAGTCTCTTTTAATTCTGCCATTTTCTTTCTTGTTTTAGCTATAATATCATTATCATTTTTCGCTTTTTTAAATACAATGACTCTTTTTCTTGGTTTTAATCTTTCTTCTCCTTTTGCTTTTTTTCTAGTATATCTTTTTATATTTGCAGCTTTAATCATTGACTCTATTTCTGATAAATCATCTTCTTCATAATCATAACCTTTTACTGTATTTTCATTTCTTTCTTCTTTTAAGTCCGAAGTATTAAAAATCATAGTAGAATTCATTAAATTATCTGCTACTTCATTAAAAGAGTTATCTTTTATAAGTATTTCTTCATCATCATCATCTTCCAAATCTTCTGTATCGTTATCTTCTTCGGTATATTTTTCTTCATTATTTTTCAAATTATTATTATCTAATTGATTATCCTCTATTTCTTCATTTGCTATTCGATTCTCTTCTAAATCATCTTCATCTATATATTTCTCTATCAAATTTCTTTCTAGCTCATTTAGAGACTCTATACTATCCTCTTCTTCTTTATCATATTCAGAAGTTAAATTTATTTTTTGTGTATAATAATTTTCATCTTCACTGTCATCCTCATAATCTTCATCTTCTCCATCGTCTTCATAATCATCATTTTCTTCTGAATCATAGTCTTCATATTTATCTTCTGCTGTTTTTATTTCATTATCATTCTCTAAGTCTTCTTTTTCCTTATGTTTCTTTATAAATCTTTCTCTTTCTTTTTTAGTATTTTCATTTTTATCCATAATATATCCTGCAAATAGTACTAAAGATACTAAAAGTACTCCAATAAATAAAAGAACAATTTTTCCTATTCCGCTACTATTTTCAGATACAGTATATGTACCAGTTGTTGTAGCATAAATATTATTAGCATACATTAAAAACAATATTAAACTCATAAAAGATTTTTTTAATTTTTTTATCACTTTGTATCTCTCCTTTATTCTTCTATGCTTTGTTCTTTATTCAACTTTCCTTGTTTAGTTGGTATTCTAATTACAACTTCTGTTCCTTTTCCTTGCTCACTTTTTATATCTATCATCCCATTGTTTTGATCTAATATTTCTTTCGCTATTGAAAGTCCCAGCCCAGTACCTCCCATTTCTCTAGTACGAGCTTTATCTACTCTATAAAATCTTTCAAAAATTTTGTCCAAGTCATCTTTTGGAATTCCTATTCCTGTATCTATAATCTTTATATAAGCATCATTATATACAAAGCCTACATAAACTTTTATTGCACCGTTTTCTGGAGTATATTTTATGGCATTTGTAAGAATATTTAAAACAACTCTTTCTATTCCACTTCTATCAGCATATACTAGCGGAACATTAGAAGTAACAAAACATTCTCCTGTTTGATTTTTCTTTTTCATCTCTAAATCTAAAACATCAAAAGTATATTTTACAAGTTCCCCTAAATCAAATTCTGTTTTTTCTATTTTTACTCTAGAAGTATCATATCTAGAAAGTGTTAATAAATCTTGAACAAGTTTAGACATTCTACCAGCTTCTGCTGAAATTCTTTCTAAAAACTTCTTATTAGTTTCTTCGTCAACTTCATTTTCAAGAAGGGTATCTGCATATCCCATTATAGAAGTAATGGGTGTTTTTAGTTCATGTGATACATCTGCAACAAATCTTTTTCTCATAGTATCCAGCTTTACATGTTCTGTAATATCTTGTATAACTACAATTAATCCTGCAGGCCTATCATTTTCATTTTTAAAAGGTGCAAAAAACAAATTAATTGTTCTGTTTTCTACACTTATTTTCTTTTCAGATGATGTCCAATTTTCTAAATAAATTATCTTTTCTAAATTTATGTCTACATTATATTTATCAAAAATTTCTTCAAAACTTTCTTTTCCAGTTAAATTTAAAAACTTTTTAGCTGCTGGATTTATATGAATTAATTTTCCATCTATATCAAAAGCAATAATTCCATCTGTCATATGAAGCAAAATAGTTTCCATTTGTTTTTTTTGTCTTGTAGCTTCATTTAAATTTTCTTTTAATTCATTATTCATAGAATCAAAAGCAAAAACTAAGTCATTTATTCCTTTTTTCTTTTTTCCTTCTCCTAAATATTTTATTCTTTCTACTCTTGTTGCTTGTTCTGCTGTTTTTACTAAACTATAAATTGGAGATATTACAGCTCTTACAATAATTAAACCAATTATTGACATTAATACTGTAAAAACTGTTCCTATTGCAAGCATTGTCATTTTAGTTTGATATATTTGATTACTTATAATATTGTTAAATTCGTTTTTGTCAATGCTTGAAGAAATATTATTACCTAAATTTTCTAAATTATATATATTAAATGCCCCAAATACAGAAATAATAGCAATTCCAACAACAATAAAAGTAATAATAATTTTTATTTGTATACTCTTTAACATCCTTTTCTCCTATATTATCACTATTGTAAATATTATATACTTAAGCAAATATTTATTCAAGCAATTATAACAGATTTTATACTTTTTTCTATCATTTTTAATAGCTGCTTCCTTAAGAAAAAATCAAATATGTAATAAAGTAAAAGATAAAATAATCTCTATAATAGTTATTAAAAAATTAATTTTTGTTATCAAATTTTTCATGTAAAACATAAAATAAACCAGCTAAGTGTACCTCATGATCTATTAATTCTGGATCTTTTTCTTTCCACATTTTTTCTAACTTTCTAAAATCTATATACTTTACCTCTGAAACTTCATTATCTTCAAATCTAAAATTTTCTATATTTATATCTTTTTCATACAAATATACATCATCTATTTCATTTTCAAAATATTTTCCTGGAATTATTACAAATTCTTTTCTGTATGAAAATAAATAAGTTAAATAATCTAAATTTATATCTATTCCTATTTCTTCTTTTCCTTCTCTACATAATGCCTCTATACTTGTTTCCCCACTACTTACATGTCCTGCAAAAGATATATCTAACATATTAGGAAACACTTTTTTATCATAGTTTCTTCTTTGAACTAAAAGTTCACCTTTCTTATTTACAATCCATACATGAACTGCCTTATGGTATAATCCAAGTTCATGAGCTCTAAGCTTTGGAACTACTTCTCCTGTCTTTTCCCCAAATTTATTATAAACATCAACATACTCCATTTTTTCTCCTATTCTCCTTAAAAAGAACAACAATAAACTCTTTTATAATTGAAAAATTGAAAATTTATTTAAATGTCCACATTTTGTTCTAAATAAGTTTTATTTCATAAAATTCATATATAATTTTTTCAAAGCTTTATACAATAAAAAATTTTCTATTATACATAAAAAACTAGATACTTAAATTTTAAGTATCTAGTTAATCTCTAATTTTTATCTGTTACATAATATCCTACTCCTCTTTTTGTTATAAGGATTTTAGGATTAGCTTTATCTTTTTCAATTTTATCCCTAATTCTATTCATTGTAACATCTATTGTTCTTATTGCTCCAACATATTCTTCATATTCCCAAACTTCTCTTAATAGCATTTCTCTTGTTACAACTTGTCCTGGTTGACTTGCTAGATATTTTAAAACATCAAATTCTTTTTTGGTTAAATTAATAACTTCACCTTTAACTCTAGCTTCTATCTTCTTTAAATCTAAAGTTAAATCGCCAACCTTTATTATATCATCTTTATCCTCATTTTTTTGCGAATTCATACTATCCATATTGGCATTTAACTCTGCTTTTCTTAAATTGGCTTTAATTCTAGCCATAACTTCTCTTATTTGAAATGGCTTTGTAATATAATCATCCGCACCCATTTCTAATCCAACTATTTTATCAGATTCTGTATCTTTTGCAGAAATCATTAAGATTGGAATATTGGAAATATTTAAAGCATATCTTATTTTCTTACAAACAGATATTCCATCTAATTTTGGTATCATTACATCTAACAAAATTAAATCTGGCTTTTCATTCATAGCCATTTCTACAGCAGTAACTCCATCATAAGCTTCTAAAGTATTGTATCCTTCTTTTTGTAAATTAAATACTAATAACTCCATTATACTTTTTTCATCATCAACTACTAATATAGTTTTTTTATCTTTTTCAACTATTTCTTCCACAAAACTACCGCCTTTCTAAAAGAAATTATTATAAGCTCTTATTCTTTATATCATATTTAACAATTTAATACAAGTTTTTTTCAAAATTATTACAAGAACTTTTTTTAATTACATAAAAATTTCAATATTGTAAATTTTGCAATTATCTTGAAGTAATATTTTCTTTTCTTTTATTTCCTCTCCATTTAATACAAACTTTTCAATTCCAGTATTTTTTCTGTTATTATTTTTTACTTTTATTTTATATAAACTTGTTTTATACTTATATTGTATCTCATATTCTTTCCATTCTTTAGAAATACACGGATTTATTTTTAAATATCCTTCTTCTATTTTTAGTCCTAAAATATATTCTAAAATTGCTTTATAATACCAACTGCTAGAGCCAGTATACCAATTCCATCCTCCTCTCCCTGTCAAGTCCTTATTAGTGTATAAATCTGCCTCTAATACATATGGTTCTATCTTAAATCTTTTTGCTTCTTCTCTATTTTTTGAGTGTTCAATAGGATTTATCATTTCTGCAATTTCTAATGCTTTATCCCCAAAACCAAGTATTGTTTCTGCAATTAAAAACCAACATGCACTATGAGTATATTGTCCACCATTTTCTCTAATTCCTGGTGGATATGATTTAATATATCCTGGATTTATGCTTGATTTTTCAAAAGGAGGATCAAATAGCTTTATAATTTTATTTTCTTTATCTATTAAATAATTTTCAGCTTCTTGAATAGCAATAAACTTTTTATCATTATCTCCTGCTTCAGACATTATTGCCCAGCTTTGAGAAATACTATCTATTCTACACTCTTCCGAATTTATACTTCCAATTTCTACGCCATCATCTGTTATAGCTCTTTTAAACCATCTCCCATCCCAACCTTTAGTGTTAAGATTTCTTCTTAATTTTTCTTTATACTCTGTATACCTTTTTACTAAATCATCTCTTTTTTTATATTCGCATAACTTTATAAATTTATTTAAAATATCATAAAAGAAAAATCCTAGCCAAATACTTTCTCCTTTTCCTTTTTGACCAATTTTGTTGAATCCGTCATTCCAATCACCAGAACCAATCTTAGGAAATGGATCTATTCCTCTTGATATTACAAGTTCGATTGATTTTATACAATGATCAAACAAACTCTCTTTCTGATTTCCACCATGAAATAAATTATATTTTTCATCTTCTCCTTCTTTTAACTTTTCACCATTTAAATATTCAATTTCTTCATCTAAAATATTATAATCACCTTCAAAATTAACATACTCTACTAATGCATAAACTAACCATAATAAATCATCTGAAAATCTTGTTCTTATACCTCTTTTGGTTTCATTATGCCACCAGTGTAAAACATCTCCTTCAATAAATTGATGTCTTGCACAATTTATTATTTGTTCTTTTAAATATTTTGAGTTTATATATCTAATACCTATTGTATCTTGCAATTGATCTCTAAATCCAAAAGCTCCCCCAGATTGATAATATCCTGTTCTTCCTAATAATCTACTACTTAAAGTTTGATATACCAGCCAACCATTCATCATTATATTCATACTGTTACTTGGTGTCTTTACTGTAATAGTGTTTAAAATATCATTCCATTTATTTTTAGTATTTTCATATTCTTCATCTACCTTAATATTATCTTCATATTTTTCTTTTATAGATTTTATTTGTTCAATATCATTTGCTTCACCTATTATTATGTTAAAAATTTTATCTTCAAACTTATCTAATCTTATATTGAATTCAATTCCCACACAAGAATCTTTTCCAATTCCACTACAATTATTTAAAGATACATATAAACTATCTGGATTTAAAATATTTCCACTTCCAAAAAAATTCTCTTTTTCCCCTGTAAAAGTATTAATTTTTAAATTACTTATTATATACATTATCTTATTTTTAAAATTTTCTTCTCTAAATACATTTTTTACTAATAAACAATTGTCTTTTCTTTCAACAAATAAATTTCCATTGCTAAAGAATTCATCTTCTCCAAGTACAGTTTTTATATACACAATTAATTTTATTTTTCTTTCTTCATTTACAAGATTTTTTAATCTAAATTTATAAATTTTTGCACTTTCTTCATTTGGTACAAATATATCCACTTCTTGATTTAAATTATCATTTAAATTTTTAAGTTTTGTATAACCAAAACCATGAGTTATATAATAATAATTTTTATTTGGTATAACACCAGAATTTAACGTCCAAATTAATTTATTATTTTCGTCTTTTAGATAAAAAATTTCTGATGGAAAATCAATAACTCTGTCATTATTCCAAGCAGTTAATCTATTTAGTCTGCTATTTTTACTCCAAGTGTATCCTCCTAAGTTATCTGTTACTACCGTTCCAAAAAAATTATTTGCAAGTATATTACACCAAACTGAAGGTAATTTATTTTCATAATTTTTATAAATAAAATATTCTCTACCATCAGTCTTAAAACCACCATAAGAATTATCATATAAAAGTTCTTCTTTTTTTAATGGATATAATTCCAAATTCAAATTTGTGTTTCTATCTCTTTTTATGTTATCTTCTTGTAACTCTTTTTCTTCTAATTCTCTTACATGAGTTTCTATTCCTCCGTTTGAAGCATTAATAATTATTCTTGCTTTAAATTCTATTACCTCTAAATCTTCTTTTAAAATCTCATCTTTATTTAAAATAAAAATACCATTGTGGATATCTTTTAAATATGCAAGTTGTTTATTATATATTACTTCATTAATGTTCTCTTTTACAAATCTTTCATATACATCAATTTCCTGATTTAATATTACTAAATCCATAAATATATTTTTTGCTCTATAATATTCAAACGCACTTATTATTTCTTCTATAACATAGATGTCTTCAATATTTTTTATTTTTACAAGTAAAATAGGACTATCACCAGAAATTCCATATTTCCATAAACTATCTATTTGGGCATATTCTATTTTTTTATTTGTTTTAAATTGATTTAATTTCAATATATATTTTAAAAGTCTTACATATAAATCTATTTTATTTCCATCGACTTGTAAATACTTGCTTTCTTCCTCACTTCTTGCCCTTGCAATGTTTAAAATCCTTATTATTTCTTCCTCACTTTTTACATTTTCTAAATTTTCTATTGCTTCTGTTTTGTCATTAGACACAGAAATTAAAAGATTTATACTTGCAATCTCTCTTGCTCTAATTTTTATGGTTCTTTTCATTGCAATAATAGGATCTGTTACTTGAAGAGTTTCTTTTGAAAAAGATTTTTGAAATTTTATCATATTAGAAATTCCCAAATTTTCTCTACCTAAATATTTTTCTTTATCAATTTCATATTCAAAATCCACAAGTTGTTCATTTTCTGTGTATAATGTTGTAGCTAAATATTTATTATTAACTAAATTTCTATCTTTCTTTTCAAAAATTATATTTTCATTTATTTCATCTATCTTCATAAATAATTTATTAAAAGCGGGATGAGAATACTCATCTAATTTTTTTGAAAGTGATGGTTCAAAATCTGTTATTATTTCTAAAACTTCATCAGAATTTCCTATATTTTCAATTTCTAATCTTCTTATTTCTATTGGTTTATTCGGATCTAAACTTACTATTTCTTCAATTTTCAAATTATTTTCCTTTTTTAGAAATCTTGATTTATCCGGGGCAAACACAACTTTTACATTATCTTTTGTATCTATTATTTTTTTTGTTTTTACATTTCTTATATACATATTAATTCTTTGCTTTAGTTCGGAAGTTTCTTTATAATTATTTACCATTACATCTTCAAATTCACTAATACTATCACCAAAATCATCAATTCTAATTTTATATTTTTCATTTGAAACTACATTAATATTTCTATATTTTTTATTTGGACTTTCAATTACTCTTTCTATATAAGCACTTGTTGTCACATTTTTATTTTTAGTAATTTTTTCTTTCTTTTCTTTTGTAATTATCATTTGAATTGGCATTCTCTCTTGAAGTAATATATCTACTGCTTCCATCTCAGGATTTTTATTAAATCTTGTTCTTAAAATATATTTATTTAACACATTATTTATAGAAAGTAAAATTAGACCTTGATGATGGGCCATATAAGTTTTTACAACAGCTTTTCTGTTTTTTACTCTTGAAGGTGTATAATCTATTGACTCATAAAATCCATATTTTCCAAGAGCTCCATCACTTTCTAAATTTTTTAAATTTTGTATTCCATTTTCAAATTCATCTTCTAAAGACAAAAAAGTACTATAAGGTGAAACAACTATATCTTCCTCTAAACCTCTTTTTAATCCAAGCCAAGGAATTCCAAATGCCTTGTATTGATAATTGCTATTTAAATCTTTAAGGTTAAAAGCAGCTTCTGATATTCCCCAAGGAACACCAAGTTTCTTACAATATTCAATTTGACTCATAATTGCAAACTTACTTGCTTCATCAATTAAACTACCTTTATATCTTTTAAAATTAATATTAGGCATTAAATATTCAAAAGCCGTTCCCGTCCAAGAAACAAGCCCTTTATATCCGTTTAGACTAGTAAGTGTTCTGCTCAAATTATTCCAATGTTTTACAGAAACATCCCCTTTTGCAATAGCAACAAGACTTGCTTGTCTTGCTTCAGAAGCTATAAAATCATAATATGAATCTGATAATTTATTTTCTTCTAAGTTATATCCAATAGAAAATAACTTATTTTTCTCGCTATACAATTTAGAAAAATCTGTATTATTAATTAATTCATTAACAATATTTATCAAATTTTCTATATCACTTCTATTTCTATTTTCACAAAGAAATGTTTTTACTATATATAAATACCCTATAAAATTGCCACTATCTACTGTCGAAATATATCTAGGAATTAATGGTAACAAAGTTTCTGTATTATACCAATTATATAAATGTCCATTCCATTTGCTAAGTCCGGCAATAGTTGTTAAAACTTTATTTAAATACTCTATAGTCTTTTTAAAATTTATATATCCTAAATCATATGCAGAAATTATTGCAAGTAATTCTAAACCAATATTTGTAGATGAAGTTCTACGTACTATCTTATTCGTTCTATCTTCTTGAAAATTGTCTGGCATTAAATAATTATTTTTTTCATTAATATAATCTTCAAAAAAAGCCCAAGTTCTTTTACCTATTTCATTTAAATATCTTTTATCTTTATCTAAAATTTCTATTTCTTTGCTAGAATCTAAGCTTATATACCAGGCAATAAAAGGACCAATTGACCATAAAAATCCAATTATTTTAGTAGTTATTCCAGGTAAAATCAAAAATAAAAATCCAAAAATTAAATTTATAGTCATTTCTTTAATATAAGATATTAAATCGTTTTTAGAATTTTTTTCACCATCTTCTGCTGTTACCCATTCAAGTAACTTTACCTTTTTTTTCATTCTATATAAACTTTTAACAATACTATCAAAATTTTTCATCATTTCATAAGGTAAAAAACTTATTTGAAGTAAAATTCTATAAAAACTTATTTTTACGCTATTTAACTCTTTAGAAAATTTTTTATATGCATAAACAGCACCTGTAATATTACTTTCTTTAAAAATAATATAATTTATAATATCTAATAAAAACGGTATTACTATACTTATAAAAGAAACTAAGTAAATTAGAATTTTTAAGTGATCATTTTTAAAAATATTGAAACTAGTTAGTAATATTAATATAAATGAAAATATTGGTAATAAACTTCTTCTCAAATTATCATAAATCTTAAACTTTGAAATCTCGTTTAACCTACTATTTTTTAGCCATCTAATTATTTGCCAATCGCCTCTTGTCCATCTATGATTTCTCAAAATGTATGGTATATACCTTAAAGGATATCCATCAAGTAACATTGCATCTGTTAATAATCCACATCTTAAAAAATTTCCTTCAAGCAAATCATGACTTAAAACTGTATTTTCTGGAAATTCATTTTGAAGAATATCGTTATATACATCTACATCATAAATACCTTTTCCAGTAAAAATTCCCTCATCAAAATAGTCTTGATATATGTCTGAAATTGCATTTGTATAACAATCAACTCCACCTTTCATACTAAATAACTCTACAAAAAGAGTTTTTTGTGAAAGAGATAAATCCATTCCAATTCTTGGTTGCATAATTCCATATCCATCTATTACTTTATAATCTTTAATAATTGGTTTATTTAAAATATGCCCCATTGCTCCAACTAATTTAGAAGCTGTTTCCAAATTCAAATTAGTATCACTATCTAATGTAATTATATATTTTATATTAGGTAATTTATCTTTTTCTTTTTCTATTGTATTTTGTAAGAAATTATTTTCTAATTTATTTTTTATATATCTATTAAAAGTGTATAAAAGACCTCTTTTTCTTTCCCAGCCTATATAAGAGCTTTCACATTCGTTCCACAATCTCTCCCTATATAGAAAATGAAATTTACTAAATTTATCACTTTTATATTTTTCATTCAATTTTTTACATAATTCGTTTCCTGCTTCAATAACTTCTTCGTCAAAAGTTTTAATTTTTGTTTCTTCTTCAGAACAATCTCCTAATAATGCAAAATATAAATTTTCTGATTTATTTGCAAGATAATATACTTCTAATTTTTCCATCATTTCTTTAACTTTTTCTTTTGATTTCAAAATAGTTGGTATAACCACAAATGTTGCCTTATCTTCCGGAATACCTTTTTCATAATTCATTTTAGGAATTATTCTTGGCTTTTTTAATTTTCCCATTAAATAGTTCTGAGTTCTTAAATATATCTCTGATATTGGAATATATGTTAGAATACTTACAATTAAAGAAATTAAAACATCTTTTGTAAAAATCCATGCACTAATATAAATTAATAAACAGAAATATAATGGTATAATTATATTTAATGAAATATATAATTTAGCTTTTTGTTTATAATTTAACACCTTATGATTTTTTAATTCTAAAACTTCATTTAAATTTTTTATTCCATCTTTAATTAAATAATATCCTACATGTGATTTTTTTAAATCGTCTGGATTTTCTGAATTTACATGTTTTTGACAAAGTTCTATAATTTTCTCTGCAATATATATTTCTGATATTTTACTTTTTTTAGATATTTTTTCAATTATAGATCTATAATAGCTTTTGCTTTCTTCTTCCATATTTTCATAAACTCCAGAAGGATCTAATTTTAGAATTTCTTCTGATGCATTCATATAGCTAAACAATTCTGAAAAATCAATTCTATTTATCTCTTTAATGCTTGTTATACAATTTCCCATAGTAATTTTGATATTAGCAATATGAAAATGTTCTTTTTGTATAACTTCAGAAATTGTAAGTCCTAATTTTTGAACTTCCTTTTCCAAAATCTCTTGGTAAACTACAGCTTGTTTGCCATACTTTTTTAATTTATATGACATATATTCTATAAATGGATATTTGAACTTCTCTTCAGAAATTTTTATATATTTATCTGGATTTATAAATTTTAAATTTGGATAATTGTGATTTTCAATTACTCTTTCAATAATACTTTCAGCTTTATACTTTTGAATTTGTGAAGAATATATTTTTTCACACAGTTCTCTAATATTGGAGATAAGTGAAATTTTAAGAAATACTCCAATATTGCAAAGTTCTTCCATACTCAAAAGTTTTTTCTTCTGATATGAATTAAGAGCAATATCAATTAATTCCCTATCTATTTTGCAATCTGAAAAAGCAACAATTTCTTCTGCAAGAACATAACTTCTAGCAAATCCAAAATACCTTTCATTTGAAAGTCCTATCATATTTTTGTATTTTTTTAATGAAATCTCTTTTTGAATAACTTTTACAGCTTCTTCAATAATATAAAAATTATCTAATATCCATTCACCTGCAGCATGAATTTTTATACCTAATTTCAAATGTTTACTTAATAAATTATATGTTTCAAGAATAAATTTGTAATCTTCCATTAATTTAGGTATTGGATAAGTATCCTTATTTGAAAAACTTTTTATACTGTGTTCAGAAGCAGTTTTTTCTATATGTTTAGACAGTTGACTTCTATCTAAAAGTGTGCCTCTAATATTTAACTTTTTGTACTTTTTCATAAAATTCCCCTTGTGCATTTTTATCTTATTTTTGCCACTTTTTTACGAATTATACATTTATTTGGTAAGTGCTTTTTTATATAAAATTTTATTTTTATTGCTTGAAAATTTTTAATTTTTATTTGTAATTAATAATTTTTCTAACTCAAAATCTTATTTAAAATCACATATTAAAATTAAGTTATAAAACTTAATTTTATGAATAAAATTAGAAAAACTAAATTTTTGAGGTTATTATGATTATTTTAAATAAAAAAAGACTAATTTTTATAAATATATTAGTAGTTTTTTCGATTTTCTTTTACAGTTTAAGTTTTCAAAAAGAAAATAATATTAAATTAGTTTCTTCTACTCCTGTCTCAGGTCATACCATTATATTAGATGCTGGACATGGGAAACCTGATCGGCCGGAGCAAGTGGAGAAGATGGTTCTTTAGAATCAGAATTAAATTTAGATATTGTCCTAAAACTTCAAAATTTATTAGAAGCAGCAAATTGTACTGTTCTATTAACTCGTTCAGATGAGAATGGAATATATGATGCAGATAGTGATACTATTAGAAATAAAAAGATCTCTGATATGAAAAACCGTGTAAAAATTGCAAATAATTCTGAGGCGGAATTATTTGTATCTATTCACATGAACAAATTGGAACAAACACAGTATTCTGGCTGGCAATCTTTTTATAAAAATAAAGATGAAGAAAGCAAAAAACTTGCTGAAAATATACAAACAAGTCTTAATTATTTCATAAAAAAAGAAAATACAAGAACAATAAAATCCATTTCAAATATATATTTAACAAAACATGTAGAAATTCCACTTGTATTAATTGAATGTGGTTTTTTATCTAACACAGAAGAAAATAAGTTACTTCAAACAGATTCATATCAAGATGAAATAGCTTGGAGTATTTATATCCGGAATAATGGATTATTTAAATAATTATCCTAAATAATCTTTTCAAATAAGTATTTAAAAAGAGTTTTACAAATAGTTATTATAAATTATCTTGAAAAATCCATAATAAAATAAATTACGAATTTTTTCAAATTTGACTTTGGTTTTAAAATATACTATACTTTAAATATATTATTTTAAAGAGGTTTGATATGGGATTATATGGTGATAAGTCTGATTATCAAGAATTAGTTAAAAAAAATATTTCCAGAGCAAAAATATTATATGGTCTTTCAGAAGAAGATTCTAAAGAAGTTATAAAACTTTTAAATGAAAAAGACAAAATTATTGAAGAAAATGGGTTCTGGGCTAATTTTAAATTAAAAAAAATAGATAAGAAAATTGAAAAAATTAAGATTAATTCTAAAAAAAACAATTAAAATACATAAATAAAACAAAAAACTCAAATTGCAAATTACTACAATTTGAGTTTTTTTATCTTACTAGAATTTTATCTCATTAAATATGAGAAAATTACTGAACTTAATTTTAAACTATTATGTTTTAAAGTTCCATCAACAGTAGTTAATAAATCCTCTTCTATAAGTTCAAATCTCCCTTTTCGTATATTTTCATAATCAATAGGAACTTGTTCTTTTTGTTCTTCGGTTTCATATTTTTTTAGCATATCTTTAGGTATAACTGTATTACTTGCAATAACAACATCTATGGAATTCTTTCCTAAATATTGTTCTAAGACTTTAACATGATCACTTACTCCAAATCCATCAGTTTCACCTGGCTGAGTCATAGCATTACATATATACATAACCTTTGCCTTAGCTTTTTCTATTGCATTTACAACATCTTTGCATATTATATGTGGCATTACACTTGTATAAAGACTTCCCATACTTAAAATTATTAAATCTGCATTGTCTATTGCATCTATTACCTCTGGTAAAACATGTGGATCTTCTTTATAGAAAAATTTTTTATATTTTTTATTTGCCTTTGTTATTTCCTCTTCACCTTCTATTATCTGTCCATCAGTTGTTTCTCCCATTAATGTTAAATATTCTTCTGAAAGAGGTAATACTTTATGTTTTACATCTAATATCTTACTCAAATATTCGATACTTGTTTTCAAACTACCTGTTTCTCTAATTAAGGAAGTTAAGATTAAATTTCCAAGTGCATGACCATTTAATTCACTATATGTAGATAATCTGTATTCCATAACATCTCTTACCTCATCAGGTAAAGTAGATAAATTACTTAAAACTTTTCTGATATCTCCTACAGCAGGTGTAGAAAATTCTTTTCTAAGCCTTCCAGTACTACTTCCATCATCTGAAACAGTAATAACTGCTGTTATATCTACTGGGAAATATTTTAAACCTTTAAGAACAAATGACGTTCCAGTTCCACCACCTAAAATTACTATTTTTTTATTTTTCTGCATAATAACTCTCCTTAAAATTAAGCTACGCATAAGCGATTATAATATCTTATTCTAAAATATATAAATTTGATACTTATATTTCACTTCGTCCTTCTAATGCTTTAGTTAGTGTTATTTCATCAGTATATTCCAAATCTCCTCCTACTGGTATTCCTCTTGCTATTCTAGTAGTTTTAATACCTAAAGGTTTAACTAATTTTGAAATATACATAGAAGTTGCTTCTCCTTCAACTCTAGGATTTGTAGCTAATATAATTTCTTTAACATTTCCATTCATTACCCTTGTTAATAACTCTTTTATTTTTATATCATCTGGACCTATTCCATTCATTGGAGATATTGAGCCATGCAAAACATGATATACACCATTAAATTCATGGGTTCTTTCCATTGCAATTACATCTCTAACATCCTCCACTACACAAATTACACTCTCATCTCTTTTAGGATTTGAACAAATATTACATGGGTCTGTATCAGATATATTAAAACATTTCGAACAAAAATGTAAATTTTTTTTTGCATTTAAAATAGAATTTGTAAATTCTTCCACTTCTTCATTATTTAAATCTAGCATATAAAAAGCTAATCTTTGCGCTGTTTTATGACCTATGCTAGGTAGCTTTTCAAAGCTTTCAATTAATTTTTCTATTGAAGGTGAATAGTATGACATATTTTCTCCTCGCCTTTATATACATCATTATTAATTTTATAATGAATAAATTATTTAAAATATTCTACATTAAACCTGGTATATTGTATTTACCAAGTGAAGCAGCTTGTGCTTCATCAACTTTTCTTAAAGCCTCATTTGTAGCTGTTAAAATTAAATCTTGTAACATTTCTACATCATCTGGATCAACTACTTCTTTAGTTAACTTAATTTCTTTAACAACTTTATTTCCTGTAACTTTTACATATACTGCTCCACCACCTGCTGTTGCATCAAATTCTCTAGAACCCAATTCTTCTTGTGATTTCTCCATATCAGCTTGCATTTTTTTAGCTTCTTTCATAAGTTGATTTATATTCATTCCTCCGAAGCCTCCCATACCTCCTGGAAATCCTCCTCTTTTACCCATTTTAAATTCCTCCTTATTTTTATTTTATAATTATAAATTATTCTATAATATTTATATCTATTCCTAAATCACTTATTGCAGATTTTGATTTTTCTTGTGCTTTTTCTGCATTCTTTCCATCTTTATATTTTAAATGAATTTCTCTTCCCGCAATTTTTAAAACTTCTCTGACTAATTCATTTTGATTATCTAAATTTTCCAAAATCTTTTGATTAAATGAAGTTAATCCATTTGGAAATTCTACTTCCCATACTAAGTCATTTAGTTCATTTATCCTTGTGTTTATTAAAGCAGTATATAATCTAATTTTTCCATTTCTTTTTAAATTCTCTATAACTTTTTTCCAAATTTCATTAACTTTAGATTTATCAATAGATGTTTTTTCTACTCTTTTTTCTACGGATATTTCCTTTTTGGATGTAGTTTTTGGAGTATTTGCTAGTTCCTGCATCCCTATTGTCGTATCTTGTCCAAATTTTAAATTAGCTAATTTATTTTCTAAAGCTTCTAATCGTTTTTCTATAGAACTTCCACCAGTAAAATTAGATATACTTTCTCTTCTACAAACTTTTATAATTCCTGTTTGAAACATTATAGTCTTTTGTGATGACCATTTTAAATCATTCTCTAAATCTGATAATTGATAAATTATTTCCAATAACCTTTCTTCTTCAGTTATATCACATAAACTCTTTATTTCTATAATTTCATTTTCAGAATATAGTTTTAAATTATTAGTAGTTTTATAAACCAAAATATCTTTAAAATATTTAATAACTTCCCATAAGAAATTATATAAATCTTTTCCATCTTCAATTACTTCATCTATTGCTTGAAGTGCTTTTATTGTATCATATTCTAAAATAGCCCTAGAAATTTTATTGATATATTCCAAACTTGGAAGTCCAACTAATTCTTTTACAATATCTACTGTAATATTTTCTAAATTTTCTTGACTACATCTTTCTAATATACTAATAGCATCTCTCATATGTCCTTCTGAAAGTACTGCTATAATTTTTAAAGCTTCTTCATCTATTTTTATGCTTGACTCTGTACAAATTATTTTTAATCTTTTTATAATATCTTGTTCAGGTATTTTCTTAAAATCAAACCTTTGACATCTTGAAAGTATCGTTGTTGGTATTTTTTGTGGCTCTGTAGTAGCTAAAATGAATTTAACATGTTCCGGTGGTTCTTCTAATGTTTTAAGTAATGCGTTAAAAGCACCTGTTGAAAGCATGTGTACCTCATCTATAATATATACTCTATATTTTGCCTTTGTAGGTAAAAAATTAACTTCATCTCTAATAGTTCTAATGTCTTCTACACTATTGTTTGAAGCAGCATCCATTTCAACAACATCTGTAAGCGAACCTGCTAAAATTTCTTTACAAATTTCACACTCATTGCAAGGTTCTCCATCTTGTGGATTCAAACAATTTACAACTCTTGCAAGTATTTTCGCTGAAGTAGTTTTTCCAGTTCCTCTACCGCCATTAAATAAATATGCATGACCAACCCTACCAGAGATTACTTGATTTTTTAAAGTTTTAGTTATATGATCTTGACCAACCATATCTGAAAATTTGAGTGGTCTAAAATTTCTATAAAGAGCAGTATATGACATTTTTACCTCCTTATATTTCATAAAAATAGCTTTCCTTAAGGAAGGTATGCAGAGCTCACATAAATACACTACTTATCGCTGCTTTCTTCCGAACCTGACGAGATTCATAGCTTTTTATTGAAGCATACCTTCCTTAAGAAAAGCCACTAAAATTCTAAATAATTATATAATGGATTTTCTTATTTGGCAATACTTTTTAAATATTTTATCTGTTAATAATAAAATATTTGTTTTTTATATAATATATTTTTTACGTTTGCTTTATTAATTTAATTTTTTATATAATTTATTTAAAAGAAAATCTATAAATTATATTCTTTTAAATACAACAGAAGAAAAGTCTGTAATTTCTTTGCTAGAAGAGCCCTCTTCTATTACAGTATCTAAAGGCATGTCTAAATTTAAAGTACCTTTATAAGTTATATCATCACTAGTAGTAATTAATATATCAAAACTTACATTAAATTTAATTTCTTCAATTTTTATACCTAAATTTGAAAGCAACTTTCCATCATAAGTGACTTCTTGATTTTCATTTGAAACAAAATCTCCTAAATCTTTTAAAGCAAATCTAAAACCAAGCATTCCTCCTGTATTTGCTATTTCCAAAGATTTTAAATCATCAATACTAGAACCTATATAAGTAAGACTATCTTTTAGGTAATCTTGCTCACTATAATCATACAATTTATCAAGTTCTCCTGTTGGTCTTAAAAGCTTTACTTGTCCCTTTTGTGGAGCTTTATTAACTACAAAGTTTTCAAACTTTATTTCTTTTATAGTTTCTTCTGTTTCCATCGTTTTATCAATATACATATATATATCATTAACTTGCTCAACATTTATATTCCAAATATTGTTTGGATCATCATTTACTTTTCCATTTATAGTACTCACTAAAAGAATCTTACTAATTGAAAATGGTAATTCTTTTTCTCCTTCAACATCATATTTAATTATAATTGATATAACAATCATAAGCAAAATTGCAATAATTGCTAAAAACAAACATCTCTTAAATAGATTTTTTCTCACTCTTATTTCTCTCCCTTAAATATTTGAAAAACTCTTTTAGGATTTTTTCAGTCTCCTCTTTTAATATATATTTTTTTACTTCAATTTTATGATTAAATTTATAATCTTCTAAAAGATTTAAAACAGAACCACACGCTCCTGTTTTATTATCATCAGTCCCTATATATAATTTTTTTATCCTAGATTGAATTAAAGCTCCAGTACACATTGGACAAGGTTCTAATGTTACATACATTTCACAATCTAATAATCTCCAAGATCCTAGTTTTTTACAAGCCTTCTGTATTGCTAAAATCTCGGCATGACAAGTGGCATCTTTTTTACATTCCTTAATATTATGAGCTCTTGAAATTATTTTTCCATCTTTTACAATTATTGCACCTACTGGAACTTCTTCTTTATCTAAAGCTTTTTTTGCCTCCTTTAATGCTTCTCTCATGAATTTTTCTTCCAAAATTTTCTCCTTTAACTTGATATATTAAAATTACTTAGCAATCTAATATATAAATTAATCTACACAAATATTTTACTTTTAAATTATTCATAAATAAAATTTAAATTGGTGTGCCCAGAGGGACTCGAACCCCCATCGGTCGCTTAGGAGGCGACTGCT
>USEI01000005.1 GCA_900553685.1 uncultured Clostridium sp. | reverse complement strand
GCTCAAACAGTATTAATTTCAAAAAAGTGTGACATATGATTGACTAACCCACACATAGAAAATTTTGAAACCTTTAATAATTTTGATTTTAAAGTGAAAATATGGTATAATTAAAAAGTAATTTATAAATTTGTAGCTACTATTCACAATTATAAACAAGGAGGAAGCAGTATGATTGATTTGCAAGTAAATGTGAGAGTGAACAATAAAAGAAAGGTTGTAGCAATTACACTTCCATTTGGCTCATATAGAGCTGATTTTGAACGGAAGAAAGTAGAATTCAGTAAGACTTATATTGCTCTTTATGAACCAGACATTAGAACAGAAATACGGTTTAACGAAAAAGAACTTTCTCCAAAACCGGGATATGAAGGCGTTTTTCATTATTTTGATTCCATTGATATTTTAGGCTACGATTACAAAGTTGAGATTGAATATCTGGACACTACAAAAGGTGAGATTGAACTTCATAGTCATCCCACAGGTGTTGAAGAGGTATATTTTTCGGCAGAAGAGCCATATTGTGGGGAGGTATGTAGAGAAGGTGAGAGCCACAAACCATGGGCGACTAAAACAGTGGCCATAAAAATAATTCAGAAGTGAAAAGTAGCAAACTAACGACTAGTAGTTAAAAAGCAGGAGTGCAAATTCAAAGAAATTTTGAATTTGCACTTTTTGCATTTTATGGATATTTGATATAGAATTTGTTTTTATTTTCTTATATATGTAGTATAATAATACCAAAGTTACATTAAATTTGGAGAAAGAAATTTGTCAAAATACAAAGGAAGTTTTTCAGAAAATGAACGAAAATTGAATATAAAAAAAGTAATTTTACTTTTTCTTACTATTTGTGTTATTTTTATTTGTTTTAGATTTTCTGTTATACAACAATTGATTTTGAAAGTTAAAAATACTAAAATAGAGCAAATTGAAATTTCTGTTGAAAAATCCAATATTGAAGTTGGAGAAAACTTGAAAATAAATGTAAAATTTTTTCCGGAAAATAATAGAAAAATATTTGATGAAAATGATTTAACCTGGAAAAGTTCTAATAAAGAAGTAGCTGAAATAAAAGCAGGAAAGTTAGTGGGAAAATCAGCAGGTAAAACTATAATTTATGTTGAAAATGATGAATTAAAGAGCAATTAAATTGAGATAGAGTGTCTAGTAAATATAAAAGAAGTTAGAATCGAAAATCCAATAGAAGCTATTACACTTGGTAATGTTTATAAATTAAACATTACAGTATTACCTGAAAATGCAACTTATAAAGAGTTACAATTTGAATCAAGTGATATAAATATATTAAATATAGATACAGATGGAAATGTGATTGCAAATGCTATAGGTAAGAGTACTATACAAATAAAGGATTACAAAGAAAATCTTTTAAAATCTTTTGACATTGAAGTAACTAAAATTCCAGTAGATAAAATTGAATTAGATGATACAGAAGTTACACTAGGAAAAGGTCAAGAATATATAATAAACTCCAAAATAACACCACTTGAGGCAACTTTTACAGATGTTAATTGGGAAAGTTCAGATAATAATGTTGTAACTATTAAGAACAGAAGGATAAAAGCGATAGCAGAAGGAACAGCTACAATAATTGCAAGCACAGATGAAGGAGATAAAAAGGCAATTTGTAGTATAAAAGTAAAGAAAAATGCTCCAGATAATGATAAAAAATTTGCTAATGGTAATTATAATATAAGAACTGGTGGGAGTACAGACTATGAAATTTTAGCAACTACAAAAAGATATGAGGAAATAGAATTTCTTCAAGATAGTAAAAATGGTTGGAAAAAAGTTAGAAATTCAGATGGTATAGTTGGCTACACATTAATAAAATCAAATTATTATTTGGATGAGAAACCAACAAATACTGACAATACATTTGAAATATCTAGTGATAATACTATTACAAGTTATCATATAAAAAACGTACCATATTTAAACCAAATTTCTTTGGGGTATCCAACAGGTTGTGAAGCTGTTTCAGCAGCTATGTTATTAAAATATAAAGGCTATGATGTTTCTGCACAAAATATTATTGATAATACTCGAAATGGTAGTAAAAAGTATAAAGCTGAAAATGGTTTATGGTACGGAGCAAATCCTTTTGAAGAATTTGTCGGACATCCAAGTAGAGGATTAAGTAAAGGCTCTTATGGAGTTTTTGCAAAACCAATTACTGAAGCAATGCAAGTTTATGCTGGTTCTCGAGTAAAGAATATATCTGGAGTTTCTGAAAATGAATTATTTAATCAAGTAAGTAATGGAAATCCAGTAGTAGTTTGGTGTGTAAAAAATGGAGGTAATTTAACTCAGGGAGTGACTTGGAATTATGAAGATGGTAGTGGAACCTTTCAAGAATTAGTTGGTGAACATTGTGCAGTTTTGATAGGATATGATGAAAATTATGTTTATCTGAATGATCCATCAGCTGGAAAAAATGTAAAGCAAAGCAGAAGTAAATTTATAAGTAATTGGAAAACATTATTTTCACAAGCTATAATTATAGAGTAATTTGAAATAATAAGTGGAATAAAAATCGGAGTGTAACATAATAAAAAAAATAAAAGACATGAAACTATAAAATATAGAAAGTTTTATGTCTTTTTGTATAAAATCTATATATTATCAGAATTAGTGATGTTATCATTATTATTATTATTATTATTTAGGTTTGATTTAGATTTTTTACTTTTAATTTTAGATATTTTTTCTGATAAATAATCTATTCCAAAGGCAGTATAAGGGAGTAAAATAAAGTAATATTGAATAACATAAATTGCTTTAGTTTCCCATAATATATGGAATAAAAATCCACCTAAAAAAGTTATTGGTAATAAATATAGTTTTAAGTTATCAGTATTTGAACTTATTTTGAAAATTCCTAAACTCGCAAAAATAAATATTAATATTTGATATATATTAAAGTAATTTTCTTCTATTTTATATAAATTACCACCAACCATACTTAGAACTTTTTCATGATAACCTAAATAGTGTGCATATTCTGGATACCATCTATATCGTGTTCCAGGAAGTGAACACCAAATGGTTTGAAAAGTTGGATTAAGCCAAGTTGATCCAATTTTTTGACCATAATAATTAAATAAGTCTTTTGGATTTTTTATAAAATAATTTAATCTATTAAGAATTAATTCTGATGCTATTTCATTATTTTTTTCTTTGTCAAAATTACTATCTGTATAAATTTTTACATTATCTCCGGTGTACCAACCAGGAGACAAACTAGTTTGTGGAGCCATTCCCATATAAATATAATTAATCATTGGAACTCCACAAGAATCATTAATATTATAATACTTTATAATTTGTTTATATCCTAAATTTATTATAAGAAAAGAGGATATAAAGATTGGCACAATTAATAAAACTTTGTAATTCCATTTTTTAATTATATCTAAGAGCAAAATTAAAATAATTGCACATAAAAATATGGAATAATTAGTCTTTATTAATATTGATAAACTAGAAAAAATTCCAGCAGGAATTAAAAAGTAAAATTTATTTTTATCTAAATATAAAAGTGCAAATAAAATTGCAGCAAGAGCTAATGTTAATCCGATAATGTTTCCATAAAAATGAACATTAAAAAACATCCAGTAAAGAGAAAAAGCACCAATTAATAAAGCTAAAATTTTTTGAATATTTTCTTTTTTAAAAATTATTTTTGAAATATAAAAAATCAAAAACATATTAATAAAGGAGCAAATACAGTTTAAGTATTCTACATATAAGAAATTTTCTCCCAATATTTTATAAATTATAGATATAACAAAAGTTAATGCAAATTGATATGGATATAAAAATAAATATTGAGAAACATTATTGTAATTTCCTATATTACCACTTAAGAGAGTAACAGCCATTTCATGAATTAACTTTTGATCTGTTTCAGGATTCAATCTTAGTGCATTTACCCAGTAAAAGTATAATATAAGAGATAGTATACTAATAGGGATTAAGATAACAATAGACGGTATTTTTTTTAATATTTTTTTATTTATTATTAAAATTAATATTGTTACAAAAATAGTTAAAACGATTTCTATAATTCCAAAACTGTATTTGAAAGAAGTTTTTTCTTCAGGGTGGTAAAAAGTAGAATTAAAATATGCAGTTATAAAAATTGATAAAACACCAATAATACCAATAATTAAAGAAATTATTAGTGTGCTATATTTTAGAAAAAAACTTGTTAATTTTTGAAATTTATTATTATTTATCTTTTTCATATCATATTTCTCCAAATCAAATAAATTATATAATTTATTATTTTTTTAGGCAATAATTTTTAAAAATAAAATGTAAAATATATGAAATGTAAAATCTTTTTGAAATAATTAAAATAACCTTGCTAATAGCATGATCTAAGCTATAACCATACTAATTGCAAGGTGTATTTTTTAAATTCTAAATTTTATAGTATTTAATCAATATAAAATTCAAATAGTTTATTATTTAAAATTTTATCTATAGTTATAATTTCCATTACAATTATTCATATAGAATTTATTTTTTTGATGCAATTTTTCTTGAACGCCATTTAAGGCTTCTCCAAATCTTTGAAAATGCACAACTTCACGTTCTCTTAAATATCGCAAAACATCAACAACATTTGGATCATCCCTGCAAATATCTATAAGTTTTTCATAGGTTGCACGAGCTTTTTGCTCTGCTGCTAAGTCTTCTGTTAAATCAGCAACAGGGTCACCTTTTACAGCCATGCTTGCAGCTGTATAGGGGTAACCTGCAGCAGCTTGAGGATAAACGCCCCAACCATGATCTGTATAATAATCTCCCATACCAGCTTGCATTAATTCTTCTACACTTGCACCATCTGTTAATTGGTGAACCAAAGTACCAACCATTTCTAAATGAGCTAATTCGTATGTTCCAAAAAGATAACATTTTTTTATTTAAAAATATTGACACAGTGTCAGAAAAATGATATATAAAAAATATACTGACACTGTGTCAATAAAATTAAGGAGAAAAATATGGCAAAACAAATAGTTGATATAAGAAGAGAAGAAATTATAAATGCTTGTGAAAAGCTTTATGAAAAAGAAAATTTTAAAGAAATAACAATGAAAAGAATAGGTGAAGAAACCACATTTTCTCGTACATCAATATATAATTATTTTCACACAAAAGAAGAAATATTTTTAGCACTTTTTCAAAGAGAATATGAAAGATGGATAGAAGAATTAGAAGAAATGTGTGAAAATAATTCTGAAATGACAAAAGAAATGTTCGCAAATAAGTTAGCACATACAATAGAAAAAAGAAAAAAATTATTAAAATTATTATCTATGAATTTATATGATATGGAAGAAAATAGTAGAATTGAAAGATTAGTAGAATTTAAAATGTCTTATGGCACATCAATAAAAACAGTAAAAAAATGTCTTGATAAATTTTTTAAAAACATGAATGAAAAGAAAAAAAATGATTTTATATTTTCATTTTTTCCATTTATGTATGGAATATATCCATATACATTTGTAACAGATAAACAAAAACAGGCAATGGAAAAAGCAGGAGTTCAATTTGAATACTTAACAATTTATGACATTACATACAAAGGTATATTAAAATTATTAAATTAAATATAAAGGAGTGAATATCATGAAAATAGTAATACTTACAGGAAGTTATAATTTACATGGAACATCTAATACATTAGTAGATGAATTTATAAAAGGAGCAAAAGAAAATAGTCATGAAATTGTAAGATTTGATACTGCTCATTTGTAGATTAATCCTTATAAAAAACTAGTAAGTTATATGAATTACAAAGATGAAGGAATGATTGTAGGAAAAGGTTGTGGAACAGTAGGAATGATGCCAAAGCGTTTTTATAAAGAAGCTTATGAGCTAGGGAAAAAGATTAAATAGTTAAAAATTTGAATAAAAAGAATTAAGGTTGGAGAAAATTTATGAAAAAATATATATTAATAATATTATTAGTAGTAGTTATTGTTGTTGCAGTAGTATATATAACTTATAATCTTACTAACAATGAAGAAAATCAGACAAATCAAAATGAGCAATCAAATATAGTAATTCAAGAAAATGAAAATTTTTCAAATACTAATAATATAGAAAATGTTATTACAAATAATATAGTAGAAAATTTGCAAAATGAGGGGGAAGATAATACTATGGAGAATGCTAGAATAAAATTAACAGTGGATGGAAATGAAATATTTGTAAACTTAGATGAGAGCCAAGCATCAAGAGAATTTTTAGAAATGTTACCTTTAACTTTAACATTTGAAGATTTTAATAATACAGAAAAAATAGCGTCATTACCAGATGAATTATCAACAGAAGGCTTACCTTCTGGATATACACCAGAAGTAGGAGATTTTTCTTACTATGCTCCATGGAGCAATATATCAGTATTTTACAAAGATTTTAGATATTCTAATTCTTTATATAAATTAGGAAGAGTAGAATCTGGAACAGAAATACTAGAAAATATGAATGGAAATTTTGAAGTTACTATTGAAAGAGTAAATTAGAAGAAATATATTTACCACATAAAGTTGTAGGTGCGGTATAAAATAATTTTAAGGAGGAGTTTTATTATGAGTTTAACAATAAATATATATTATACTGGTGAAAATGGAAATGCAAAAAAATTTGCAGAGGAAATGGTAAAAACAGGAGTTGTTGACAGAGTAAGAGCTGAAAAAGGTAATAAAAAATATGAATACTTTTTTCCAATGGATGACCCAGAAACTGTTTTATTGATAGATAGATGGGAAAATAAAGAAGCTCTAGAGGAACACCATAAATCTCCAATGATGAAAGAGATAGCAAGTTTAAGAGATAAATATCATCTTCACATGAAAGTAGAACAATATAAAGAAATATAAAATTTTATAAAATTATATTGACTTAGAGCAAGCTCCAAAGTATAAAATGTAAAAAAATAAGGAGGAGAAAATAATGAGAAAAGAAATTAAAACAACTGAAGCAATATTTCCAATGCCAGTACTAATGATTGCAACATATAATGAAGATGGAACTATTGATGTTATGAATGCTGCTTGGGGAACTATGTTAGAAAGAGATCATGTTATATTAAATTTAACAGAATCACATAAAACTGTTAAAAATATAAAAGAAAGAAAAGCATTTACTGTTAGTATAGCAGATAGTAAACATGTTGTAGAAGCAGATTATTTTGGAATTGCATCAGGTAATAATACAAAAAACAAATTTGAAAATAGTAAATTGACTGCTACAAAATCTAGTATAGTAGATGCACCAATTATAAATGAATTTCCAATATGTATGGAATGTGAGTTTATAGAATATCAAGATGATGAGTATGGATGTGGAGTTATTGGAAAAGTAGTAAAAGTAACAGCAGATGAAAATGTAATGAAAGGTGATAATGTAGATATTGCTTTAGTTGATGCAATTGCTTTTGATCCATATACACACGGATATTATAAAATAGGTGAAAGAGTAGGAAATGCTTTTAAAGATGGGATGAAATTAAAAGTTAATTCATAGTGTAAGTATAAATTAATTTATAAAATTTAAGTTAGGTAGTTATTTTTTAATTACCTAACTTTTTTTTATAAATATGTAAAAAATGTAAATAAATATATAAAAAATATATATAAAATAAAATTTTTGTAAAATATAAAAAGCAAATTTGGAAAAAATTTTCTTAATATTAAAAATTAAAAAGGAAAGAATAGAAATTGATGGAGGTGAAAAAAATGAATAAAATAATTAAATTTGTTTTATTATTTGTATTAACAATTACTTTAGGTTTAATGCTTCCTAACTATAGTAAAGCTGCAACATCAGTTCATGATGAAGAAAGTTTAAATAACGAAATTTCAAGTGCAGATTCTGGAGCAACAATAACTTTAGAAAATGATATAACAGTAACAAAACCTATTGTAATTGAAAAAGAATTAATAATAGATGGTAATGGTCATAATGTAGTTGGATCTAATGATTGGACTTCAACTTCAGGAAACCAAACAATGTTTACGGCACAACTTTCTGCTGGTAAACTTACTCTTAAAAATATAAATTTAAAAAATGGTCCTAAATATGGTGCTCAATCTTATGATGGTGCAACATTAATTTTAGACAATGTTTCAATTACAGGATTTAAATATGGTGCTGTTTTAGCAAACGGAGGAAAAGTAGAAGTTAAAAAATTACACTTGGGAACAAATGGTACAGGAGAAAATAATGGTATAGAGATAGATAAAGGTGCAGCGGCAACTAATAATCCAACTTTAGTTATGAATGGAATTTTAACATCTGATTCTAATAAAAATGTAATTAGACCAGCAGAGAATGGAAATCTTAAAGAATTTACTATTACAAATACAGAAACAACAACAAATAAAGTGGTTTTAGCAGGAAATAAAGTAGTTTTAACAGATGCTTCTAATAATGTCATATCTGAAACTGAAGTTCCAGATTCTGTAACTACAAATGCAGATACTAAAAAAATTATAATTTCTATAGTTGCAAGTGATATAACTAATAAATTTACAATTGATTCAGGAGAAAAAATTACAGCTGATTTATTAAAAACACATATAAAATTAGGAGAAAATCAAGTAATTGATGGTTTTTTTGCAGAAGCAAATTTTGTTACAGAATTTAATTTTGATAATCCAGTAACAGAAGATAAAACAATATATGCTAAAATTTCTACAGTAGAAAACAATGTACCTGAACCAGTTCCTGAAGTGACAACTCCAGCAAAAGATGAAACTCCAAAAACCGGTGTGGAAAATTATTTAGGAATTGCTATATTAACAATGGTAGTATCAGCAGCATTAATTTCTTATATGAATAAGAAAGAGATAAAAGGATAGTTTTAAACTATCCTTTTATAGTAGTTATAAAATATGTATAACAAAAAAATAAAATTATATTTTTTATGTGGATATGCTTTTTTTATATTATTATTTTTTCTATCAATTATTTATATAATCAATTATTTTAAATTGAAACAAGAGGACTTGGAAGAAAGAAATTTATTAAATAGTTATGTTATAGAGGATAGAACAAATTCTTGTGAAGAAGAAAAAACACAAACTGTAAAAGAAGAGGTTACTTTAGAAAAGACAGACAGAATGCTTAAAGTAGAAGATTTAAAAAAAATAAATACAGATATTATTGGGTGGTTAGAAATTCCAAATACAAAAATTAATTATCCAGTTTTACAAGGAAAAGATAATGAATATTATATGACACATAATTATAAAAAAGAAAAATCTAAAAATGGAGCTATATTTTTAAATAAAGATTATAATTTTGAAATTCCAAGTAATAATCTATTAATTTATGGACATAACATGAATAATGGTACAATGTTTCAAGAATTATTAAAATATTCAGATAAGAAATTTTACGAAGAACATCCTAAAATTAGGTTTACAACTATTGATGATGATTCTGAATACGAAATTATAGCTGTTTTTAAATCAAGGGTATATTATAAGTCAGAAAAAGGTGTTTTTAGATATTATTTTTTTATAAATTCAGAAAGTGAAGATGAATATAATAAATTTATAGAAAATGCAAAAAGGGCCTCTTTATATGAAATTCCACAAACAGCAAAATTTGGAGATGAGCTTATTACTTTGTCTACTTGTTCATATCATGTTGAAGATGGGAGATTTGCTGTAGTTGGAAGAAAAATAAAAGATTAAAATAACTATAAACCAAACAATTAGGTTTATAGTTATTTTTCTATTCTATTACATAAACATCATGAAAAATTACGTACAAATTAAAAAAATTTGTTTTTTATGATTTTGTTGCATATATTTTAGAAAGATACTTTTATTTGAAAGGATGAAAATAGGATGAAAGTTAAAGAATTAAAAATAGATGCTACATTAATTGAATTTGATGATAGAGATATAAATAAAGAGAATCTTACTGATCCAATTATAGATATTTTATTAAATTTAATAATTAAAAATACTTATTAAGTTTAATATTTTTATAAAAAAATATTTTAATAATAACAACAAAAACAACAAAGCATTAGTTTTATATAATAAATTTTTCTAAATTTACTATTATATAAAATATTAAGGAGGTATTTTGAAAGAATTACTTAAAGAATATTCTTCTAGTGAAGAAAAAAACAAAAGTTTTAGTGAATATGCAATATATTTAAGAAAATCTAGAGCGGATATGGAGGCAGAGAAAAAAGGAGAAGGAGAAACTTTATCAAGACACGAACATATTTTATTAGATCTTGCGGATAAAAATAATTATAAAATTGGAAAAATTTATAAAGAAATTGTTAGTGGAGAAACTATTGAGGCAAGACCACAAATGCAAGAATTGTTAAGTGAAGTAAAAAAAGGTAGGTGGGTAGGCGTATTAGTTGTAGAACTTGAAAGATTAGCTCGTGGAGAAACTATTGACCAAGGAATAGTAGCAAAGGCTTTTAGAATTTCAAATACTAAAATAATTACGCCTGTTAAAACTTATGACCCCAATAATGAGTTTGATGAAGAATATTTTGAATTTGGGTTATTTATGTCAAGAAGAGAGTATAAAGTAATTAATAGAAGACTACAAAGAGGAAGAATGTTATCAGTAAAAGAGGGAAAATATGTTGGAAGTGTATCTCCTTTTGGTTATGATAAAGTAAAAATAAAAGGAGATAAAGGATATACTTTGAAAAAGAATTCTGAATCAAATGTTGTAAAAACTATTTTTAATTTATATGCTTATAGTGATTTTTCTATATATGAAATAGTTCAAAAATTAAATGAGATGGGAATAAAGCCAAGAAAAAGTATAGAATGGTCCACTTCTAGTATAAGAGAAATATTATTAAATCCAGTTTATATAGGAAAAATAAAGTGGAATGCTAGAAAAGAAATTATAAGCTACAAAAATGATAAATTAATAAAATCAAGACCTAGAAATTCAAATTATATATTAGTAAACGGAATACATGAACCTATAATTGATGAGAAAACTTGGAAAATAGTTTTGTCTAAAAAAGGTATTTTAAATAATCCTGTGACACATAGAAATTTAATGCAAAATTCATTAGCTGGTCTAATAATTTGTGCAAAATGTGGAAAAAAAATGCAGAGAAAAACATTTACTAAAAATGGATTACCACCTATTATATATTGTACAAATCCTACCTGTGATAATATAAGTTCAAAATTTTGCTATGTTGAAGAAAAAATTATACAATCTTTAAATGTTTGGTTTAATAAATGCAACATTGATTATAGAGAATATATAAAAAAAATAAATGATAATAAAATAAATTCTATGTTAAAAATGATTATTGCTTTAGAACAAAAAATAAAAAGAGAAAATATAAAAAAGATGAATATATATGATTTTTTTGAAGAGGGAATATATACAAAAGAAATATTTGAGAAAAGAAAAAAAGAAGTATTAGATAAAATAGAAAAAATAAATAAATCAATTTTAGAATTAAAAAAAGAATTAGAAAAAGAAAAACTAAAATTAGAAGAAAAGTTTTTTATTCCAGATTTTAAGTGTTTTGGCGATATATATGATTTTTTAAGGACGCCAGAAGATAAGAATACTTTACTTAAATTAGTGGTTTCACAAGTTGTATATTTAAAAAATGAAAAATCAATAAAAAAGGATTCAGAACCAACAAATTTTATTTTAAGAATATTTCCTAAAATTAATAAAGCTAATGACAATTGATAATCTATTGGTGCATATTCTTCAGTTCCAATATCATTTAATATTGCTTTTGATTTTTGGTCTGGCATTCCAAATCTTTGTGATAAATATCTAAGAGATGCTCCAAGCTCTCCATCAGGTCCACCATATTGTGAAATTATATTTTTAGCAAGTTTTGGATTTCTGCATTTGATATTTATTGGATATTGTAAACTTTTTACATAATAGTACATTAATAAGCCCCCCTTTCCCAAGGCCATGGTTTGTCTATCCAATCCCAAGTATCAGAAGTAAAATTAACGCTTAATGGACCATATAATTTTTGATATTCTTCCGTAAGAGAAACAACTTTTTCACTATATTCATTGTGCATACAAAGAGCTCTTTTATCGCAAGGATGAGTGTCCAAATATAAGACTAAATCATTAACTGCAAAATTTAGACTCATTATTTCGTGAAGCATTCTTTCTTTACTCATATTATTACAAGAACAATTATTCACAATGAACACCTCCTTCTTTTAAATAGTTAATAAAATCCATTGATTGACCAGGTGAGTAAGGACTAACTAATTCAGGAAAAATAGTTCCATTATTTAATCCAATTTCCGGAACAAATATATTTTTCATTGTCTGGTTTGGTGTATAAGCATGACCATACAAATAATTTTCTGGGAATACAGGTGTAGAATCATTTTCATTACATATATCAGCATAAATTCCAGAATTACAATGATTTCTAATATTATTATATCTACATGAATTCATTCTGCAATTAGAATTTTGATATGCAGTACAATTGCAATTACATCTACGTCTACGATTACAATTACACATAAAAAAACCTCCTTTTTAGTTTATATAATATATATTATGAAAATTTAATTTTAAAGTTCGGTAAATTATAAAAAAATGTAAAATTTTATTGAATTATTTATGTCTAAAAAATGAAAAAAAGTTTAGAAAAATGAAATGCTGGTGAAAATTATTGAGAGGAATTTTTTACTGTGATAATATTTAGAAAAATAAATTTAGAAAAGGAGATGGCTTATGAAAATCAACACCAAAGATATTTCTATTGCAACAGAAATTTTAGCGATGGAATTTTCAAAAAATATGTTTAATTCAAAAAAGATGAAAGAACTATTGAAAGAAAGGGATTTAGTATATTCTGGAGATGAATATACTATAAATAAAGTAATAACAGAATATGGAAAAGAACTAAGGGAGGAAGTACGAAATAATGGAAAATAGTAGAGCAGTAAAAAAAGCAGAAATTAATAATTTTAGTTATACAATAGATAAGAGAATGGAAGAAGTCGCCAATAGTATTACAACAGTAGATGAATGGAGAGATTACATAAAAAAATATTATCAGCCATTTTGTTCAATTTTAGCCAAATTAGAAACAAAATCTTCAAAAAATAAAGCTTGCACTGAAAACAAACCAATAGCAGTAATTACAGGAGGTCAACCTGGTGCTGGAAAATCAGCTTTATTACCAATGTATAAAGGTATTTTAAGAACTCTTTATCAAATGAATGCTGTAGTAAATAATGCGGATTTTTATAGATTTTGTATTCCTGGAAGTTACAAAATAGCTATGGATTTTCCTGAAAGTGCTTCTGAACTTACTGATCCAGTGGTAAAAGAAATGAGAAAAGATTTAATAGAAGAATCTATAAAACAAAAGCAAAGTATTATAATAGAAAATACACTAGGCGATACGTTAGCTTTAGATCAAATGGAAGAAAGTAAAGTACATGATATATGGGTAACTTTAATGGCTGTACCAAGAGAAGAGTCTTTATTATCAGATTTTGAAAGATACATAAAAATGAAGGAAGCTGGAGGAGTTGCAAGATTAGTTAGTGTTGCCGCACATGATAAAAGATATTATGCATTAGATAAAATTGTACCTGAGCTAGAAAAAAGAAATATAAGATTATTAGTTCATTCAAGGGGAAAAAGAGAAGTAGATTTTCCAAATTTAGAATATGATAGTTCAAATTCAAGTAATGTAAAAAGATTCGGAAATGCAAGTGAAGCTATGAGAGAACTTAGAGTTAAGAATTTTAAGGAACATGTTTCTGGTTATGAAGAAAGAGTAAAACTAATTAGAGAAAAGATGGAAGGCTTTGGTATGACTGAGGAAGAAAATGAAGAATTAAAAAAATTAGAATCTATAATTGAATTATCTGTTAGAAAAGAAAAGGAAAAAGAAGGAGAGGAAAAGTAAAATGATTGATTTACATTTACATACTACATATTCAGATGGAACAAAAACTGTAAAGGAGATTTTAAAACAAGCAGAAGAGTTAAAACTAGATTATATTTCAATTACTGATCATGATAAATGTTCAGCATATGATGAGCTAAAAAACATTGATATAGATAGATATTATTCTGGAAAAATTATAAAAGGAATAGAAATAAAATGTTTTTATAAAGGAAGTACAATAGAAGTTTTAGGATATAATTACGACTATGAGAAAATGAAAAAATGGGTAGATGAATATTATAAAGATAAAGACAGAAAAACTATAGAGAGAAAATATTTTAATAAGTTATATGATGTATGTGAAAAGTTAAATTTAATTATGTCACCAAGAGATAAAATTATATGGAATCCTGAAAATGATTGGGGAGGAAAAACAATATATGATGAAATAAAAAAACATGCGGAAAATCAAGAAAAATTACCAGAAGATTTTTGGAATGAGGGTGTACAAACTTTTTCTAAAAAGTATTATTGTAATTCAAAAACAATATGGTACTTAGATAAATCAGAAGATTATCCAAGTATTAAAGAAGCAATTAATGCAATTAAAAATTGTGATGGATTAGTATTTTTACCACATATATTTATATATAAATGGATGAAAGATATAAAAAAAGAACTAGATGAACTTGTGAATAATTATGAAATAGATGGGCTAGAATGTTATCATAGTGATTTTTCAGAAGAAAATATAGAATATCTAAATAAATATTGCGAGAAAAATAAATTATTTAAAAGTGGTGGAAGTGATTATCATGGAGACAATAAACCACTTATATCAATGGCAATTGGAAAAGGAAATCTTAAAATACCAACAAATATAGTAAAACAATGGTATAAAAATTAAATAAAACTAAAATATTTCATATAAATAAGGCAGATTATTATATTATTTTATAAATTTTACTAAAAATAATTGATTTTTATTTTTTCATGTGGTAAACTATAATAGTTAACAAACGGAAGAAAATTGGAGGTTATGCGGAAATGGAAATAGTAAAATATATTATAATGGGAATATATGCAATAGTCTGTTTAGCTTTGATAGTTTTAATATTTAAACAATCTAAAGAAGATAGTGGAGCTTCAGGAACTATTGTTGGTGCTTCTGCAAATAATTTTTATGAAAAAAATAAAGGAAAAACAACAGAAGGTAGAATGAAAAGAGCAACAATTACATTAATGATTGTTTTTGCCGTTCTAACACTTGCGTTAGGAATTATATATGTTGTTTAAGATTAATATAAAGTAGAAGCAGTATTATTTAATACTGCTTTTTATATTATGGAAAAATAATATAAATATAAATTAAAATTTATATACAAAAGTTTTATTAAAGATTTTTGTGACTTAGAACAAAAGCTATAACATTGTCATAAAACTTTGTTTTTAACATTAACTTATGTTTTTGTTCTTTAACAAATTATAAAAGGATTATGATGAAAAAATGGGAAAAAAGAAAAATAAAAGAATAGAAGGAATTTTTAGAGCTAATGAAAAAGGCTATGGTTTTATTGAGATAGAAGGGGAAAAAGAAGATCTATTTGTTCCACAAAAAAGTGTAAAAGGAGCTTTGAATGGTGATACAGTAGAAGTTGTAATTTATAAACAAAAAGAAGAAAACAGAAGAGCTGAAGCCAAAGTAGTTAGAATTGTGAAAAGAGAAAAGGAAAATGTAGTAGGAATATTTCAAAAATCTAAAAATTTTGGTTTTGTTGTTCCAGATGATAAAAAATTTGCAACAGATATTTATATACCTAAAAGAAAATGTAAAGAAGCCAAAAATAATGATAAAGTAATTGTAAAAATTACTAAATATCCTGAAAATGGAAAAAATGCTGAAGGTGAAATAACAGAAATAATTGGAAATGTTAATCAAGCTGGAGTAGACATGCTTTCAGTAATAAAAGAATTTGATCTTCCAAATGAATTTCCGAGTTTTGTACTTGATGAAGCAAAAAATATTCCTCAAGAAATAGATGTAGATGATATAAAAAATAGAAAAGACTTGAGAAAAGATATAATTTTTACAATAGATGGAGAAGATGCAAAAGATTTAGATGATGCAGTTTCTGTTTATAAAAATGAAATTGGAAATTATGTTTTGAATGTTCATATAGCTGATGTTAGTTATTATGTTAAAGAAAATAGTAATTTGGATAATGAAGCTATAAAAAGAGGAACTAGTATATACATGTTTGATAGGGTTATTCCAATGCTTCCTTTTGAACTATCAAATGGAATTTGTAGTTTAAATGCAGGAAAAGATAGATTTGCACTTTCTTGTAGTATGGAAATAAATGAAAAAGGAAATGTTATTTCAGCAGATGTTTTTAAATCTGTAATAAAAGTAACAGAGAGAATGTCATATACAGATGTTAATAAAATTTTAAATAATTTAGATAAAGAAGTTATCAAAAAATATAATAAATATATAGATGAATTTAAATTAATGGAAGAACTTGCACTAGTATTAAAAAATAGGAGACTTTCTCAAGGATATTTGAACTTGGATATTCCAGAAAGTAAAATTATTTTAGATGATACTGGAAAAGTCATAGAAGTAAAAAAATATGAAACTACATTTGCTAATGAAATAATAGAACAATTTATGCTTACTGCAAATGAAACTATTGCAGAAAAATTTTATTGGCTAGAAGCACCTTTTATTTATAGAGTTCATGAGGAGCCAGATTATGATAAAATAGAAGAAACAAATAAATTTTTGTTTAATATTGGTGAAAAAATAAAAGTAAGTAAAGATTGTATAAGACCAAGAGCTTTTTCTGATGTTTTAGAAAAGTTAAAAGGAACTGAATATGAAAAGGTAATTTCAACTTTAATATTAAGGACTTTAAAAATAGCAAAATATGAAAGTGAAAATAAAGGGCATTTTGGAATTGCAAGTAAATACTATTGCCATTTTACTTCTCCAATAAGAAGATATCCAGATTTATTTATTCACAGAGTTATTTCAGAATATATAGAAAAAAATTATAATTTAGAATTAAAAAGATTGGAAGAATTAGAAGAAAAAGCTAAGAAATATGCTGAAAGTTCTTCAGATTGTGAAAGATTGGCAACAAAGGCAGAAAGAGATGCTGAAGATATTAAAAAAGCAGAATTTATGGAAGATAAGATTGGAGAAGAATATTCTGGTATTGTTTCATCAATTACATCTTTTGGCATGTTTGTTGAGTTAGAAAGTACAGTCGAAGGTTTAATAAGATTTGAAAATATGGGAAATGAGTATTTTATATATGATGAAAATAGAAAGACTTTAGTTGGAGAAAGAACAAAAAGGATATTTAAAATTGGAGATAGTGTAAAGATAAGAGTAATTGAAGCAAATAAAATGTTAAGAAAAGTTGCTTTTGAACTTGTAGAGGATTAAAATAAAGTAGAATATAAATTGTATTTTAACGAAAAAACAGAAGAAAAGTAGTATATGTAAAAATAAATATTAGAAAAATTATGTATAGTTTAAATTTTTTATTTAAGGAAAGAATTTTATGAAAAAGAAAAAAGACGATGGATTAATTTCAAAATTGTTAAATATTAAAAATTCTAGAAAACTTGCTAACCTATTAAGTTCCAAAAATCCTGAGATAAGGGAACTTCAAAAAATAAAAAAACAGATAAAAGAAATCAAAACAATGGAAGAATTAGAAGAATTTGAGCAAGAACTTGAAAAATTAAATATAGTAGATAGAAATTATTTAGAAAAATTGAAAAGAAAAAAGAAGAAAATACTTGAAAGAGATAGTAAAACTTTTAATGAAAGAATTAGATGCAATTTTGAAATAATAAATAAAATTGTTACTATAGGAAAGGAATATAAACAAAAAGAAAGACAAAGAGAAGATAAAGAACTTATTCAAAATAGAGATGAAAGAGTAAAATCAGGAGGAGAAAAACAAAAAGAGAAAGAAAAAGAAAGACAAGGTAGAACTAGAAGTGGTGGAGGAAGAACACGAGGAGAAAGGTAAATATAAATATAATAAAAATGGAGAAAATTATGCTTACTAAAAATCAAGAATATATTGTAGATATAATAGATAATGGATTTAAAGGAGAAGGAATAGCTAAAATTGATGGAATTATTGTATTTGTTCAAAATGCTATAAAAGGTGAAAAAATTAAGATAAAAATCTTAAAAGTAACAAGTTCACATGCTTTTGGGAAAATTATAGAAATTATAGAGCCTTCACAACTTAGAACTATTTCAGATTGTGAAACTTATTCAAAATGTGGTGGTTGTTGTATGAGACACATAAATTATGATACTACAATAGAAATGAAAAAAAATGCGGTAGAAGTAACTTTGGAAAAAGCACTAGGGAGAAAAGTAGAAGTATTAGAAATATTGAAAATGGAAAATCCTTATAATTATAGAAATAAACTTCAATATCCAATAGGAATTGGAGATGATGGAAAACCAGTAATGGGAGTTTTTGCAGAAAGAACACATAGAATTATTCCAACAGAAAATTGTAACATTCAAGATGTTTTAAGCCAGAAAATTGCAAATGACATATACGAATTTGTATTAAAAAATAATATAAGTGTTTATAATGAAAAAACATTGCAAGGTAGTCTAAGGCATATAGTTATTAGAATAGGTAAAAAAACAAATGAAGTAATGATAACTTTAGTTAGTAATACAGAGAATTTCAATAAAGAAAAAGAATTAGTAGAATATATAACAAAAAAATATCCAGAAATTAAAACAATAGTAAAAAATATAAATAAGAAAAACACAAATGTTATACTTGGTAAAGAAACTAAAATATTATATGGAAAAGGATACATATATGACTACTTAGGAGACTTCAAATTTAAAATATCTCCACTTTCATTTTATCAAGTAAATTCTGTTCAAACCGAAAAGCTTTATAGTAAAGCAATAGAATATGCAAATTTAACAGGAAATGAAACTATATTTGATCTATATTGTGGAATTGGAACAATAGGAATATTTGCTTCAAGAAATGTAAAAAAAACATATGGTATTGAGACAATTAAAGAGGCTATTGAAGATGCCAAAATTAATGCTAAGTTAAATAATATTGAAAATGCAGAATTTTTTGCTGGAGATGTTGAAAAAGCATTACCAGAATTCATAAAGAAAAGAAATATAAAACCAGATGTTGTTTTTGTAGATCCACCAAGAAAAGGCTGTGATAAAGTTGCACTTGAAACATTAATGCAAATAGAACCAAAGAAAATTATTTATATAAGTTGTAATCCAGCGACATTAGGTAGAGATTTGAAAATATTAGAAGATAAATATGAGTTAAGAAAACTAGCTATATGTGATATGTTTGGATTTACTAGCCATATAGAATGTGTTACGATATTACAATTAAAAGATTAGATGTAGTAATAACTTATAGGAGGAGAGTATGTCAGTTAAAATAATTTATTTTGTACATGGAACAACTACAGACAATATAAATCATAAAGCTACAGGTTGGTTACAAGGAGATTTGAGCGAAAAAGGAATACAGCAAAATATAAAATTGAAAGAATTGATAAACTTAGATGAAATAGATTTAGTTATTAGTTCGGATTTAAAAAGAGCAATAGATTCTTCAAAATATATCTTTGGAACATCAAAAAGGATATTATATGATAAAAGAATAAGAGAATGTAATTACGGAAATTTAAATGGAAGTGATAGCAAACTTGTAAAATATGAAGAACATATAGATACTAAATTTCCAGGTGGAGAAGCGTTAAAAGAAGTTGAAAATAGAATAAGAGATTTTTGTTCGTATTTATTAGAAGATTATGATGGAAAGACTATAGCTTTAGTTTCACATAAAGCACCACAATTAGCATTAGAAGTAATAACTAAAGATATTACTTGGAAAGAAGCTATAGATAGGGATTGGAGAAAAACAAAAGATTGGCAACCTGGTTGGATATATGAAATATAATATATCAAAAATTAAAAAGAAACTTTTTAATAAAGATTTGTAATAAAATTAGGAGAACATAAAATGGATGTTTATGAAGAAATATATGCTAGAAATAAAAAATTAATAGATAAAGCTATTGAAAAAATAAAATTATGCGAGAAAGATCCTTTGCATTCTATGGGACATACAATAGATGTTATAAATTATGTGAAAGAATTATTAGAAAAAATACCAGCCGATAAAGAAATTTGTATAATATCTGCTTATTGGCATGATGTAGGAAGAAGCGTTACAGATAAAGGACATGAAGAGAAAAGCGGAACAATGTTAAAAGAAGAGATGACTAAGTTAGATTACGATAGTTCAATGATAGAAAAATGCTATTTAGCAGTAATAAATCATAAAAGAGAAAGTCTTCCACCAACAAATGAAGGAAAAATCGTAAGAGATGCAGATAAAATTGCTTATATTGGAAAAAATAGATGGGAAAAATGTATTGCAGAAAATCCAGAGGCACTTGATGAGATTATAGAAGTGTATTTACCAATTTTAAGGGAAAAATTATTAAGATTAGAATTTTCAAAAAAAATTTTCGATAGAGACATGAATTCTTATATAAAAAAATATATTGAAGTATGGAAAAGTAAAAGAATAATAAAATAAGAATATTATTTTATTAAATATAATGTATAGTAATAATAAATTTAATAGTAAATTATAAGAAAAAGAGGAAAAATATATGGAAAAGAAATATGAATTTTTTATAGCAGGAAGAACTAGAAATAAAGAAAAAATATTAAAAATTTGTGATATATTTGATAAATTTAACATTTCATACTATTGTTTTTTAAAAAACGAAGAATCACATGCTGAAGCAGGACTTAATTTGCATGACCAAAAACTAGCAGATACTTTTGAAAAACTAGATTTATATGGCGATACTGTTAAAACAATTTTTAAATATGATATGGAAGGATTAGAAAATGCTAAAAATTTATTACTAGTTTTACCAGCAGGAAAATCTGCACATATTGAATCTGGAGTTGCTTATGGACAAGGTAAAAAATGTTATGCTATTGGTGAATATGATGTGACAGATTCTTTATATTTAATTTTTGACAAAATATTTTCAGATGAAAAAGAATTAAAAATTTTTTTAAAAGATAGATATGAGAAAAAAGATTAACTATAAATGTAAAACAAGAAATAAAGTGTATTATGATATAATATGCTTTATTTTTTTGTAAATTTATGATAGACTCTTTTTGTAAAATTTATATATTAAAAAATATAGTAATAGGAGAATTTTATGAAAGTAGCAATAGGACAAGATAGTCATAGAATTGATTATAATAATAAAGAAAAAAAATTAATACTTGCAGGAGTCGAATTTAAAGAAGATTTTTCAATTTTGGCAAATAGTGATGGTGATGTTGTATTTCATGCAATCACAAATGCTATATCTGGTATAACATGTAAAAATATTTTAGGAAAAATTTCAGATGATATGTGCAAAAATGGAATAATAGATAGTGAAGTATATTTAAGAGAAGCATTAAAATATTTAGATGAAAAAATTGTGCATTTATCTATTTCAATAGAATGCAAAATTCCTAAAATATCACCTAAAATAGAGGAAATGAGAAAAAATATTGCTAGGGTACTAAATGTAGAAGAAAATTGTATTGGAATAACTGCAACTTCTGGTGAGGGACTAACTGAATTTGGAAAAGGAAATGGAATAAGTGTGTTTACAATTTTAACTGTAGAATAAGAAGTAGGAGGAGTTGTGGAAAAAATATTTTTAAAACCAAGAGCAAAAATAAATTTAAATTTAGAAATAACAGGAAAAAGACCTGATAATTATCATAATATAAATTCTGTTTTTCAAAAGATTTCTTTATATGATGAGTTATATATATACAAATTAAAAACAGATGAGTTTATTCTAGAAACAAATTTTGCAGAATTAAACAATAAAGATAATATTATTTACAAAGCTTATGAAAGTTTAAAAAATAAATATAAAAGCATTTCTGGAGTAAAAGTTATTTTGAATAAAAAAATTCCTATGAAAGCGGGATTAGGTGGAGGAAGTACAGATTGTGCAAGCTTTATTTTAGGAATTAACAAATTATTTAATTTAAATTTATCTAAAGAAGAAATAGAACAAATATCAAAAAAACTTGGCGCTGATGTTGTTCCGTGCTTATATAATAAAGCAATATTAGCAGAAGGAATTGGAGATGTCATAACAAAAATTAATACTAATTTTAAATATTATATTTTAATTATAAGACCAAATATGTCTTGTAGTACAAAAGAAATGTATAATAAAATTGATGAGAAAAATTCTATATTACAAAAAAATACTACTAAAGAAATAATTAAGGCTCTAGAAACTAATAATATAAATTTATTGGCTAAAAATATGTATAATGTTTTTGAAGAAGCAATAGAAGATAAATTAATTTTAAATAAAATAAAAAATGAATTGATGGAAAAAGGAGCTTGTGGAAGTCTAATGACTGGTTCAGGTTCTTGTATATACGGAATTTTTGATACTAAAGAAAATTTAAAAAGAGCTTATAAAAATTTGAAAGAAAAATATGAAGTATATTTCGCAATATCTAGTAATTTATAGTTTGGAGGAAAATATGATAAACGGAAAAACAGTTTCAGCAATAATTTTAGTTGCAGGTAATAGTACAAGATATGGACAAAATAGAAATAAAAATTTTGAAAATGTAAATGGAAAAACAGTATTAGCATATAGTTTAAGTGCGTTTGACAAAAATACCTATATTGATGACATAATAATTGCAACAAAAGAAGATGAAATTGAAAAAGTAAAAGATATAGTTTTAAAAGAAAAAATAAATAAAAATGTGAAATTTGTTATTGGAGGAAAAACAAGAAAGGATTCTGTTTATAATTGTATTAAGAAATCTGATTCAGATTTGGTGATTATTCATGATGGAGCAAGGCCGGTTATAAAACAAGAATATATAACAAATTGTATTCAAGATTTGCAAAAGTACAAAGGAGTTACTGTTGGTGTGAAATCAAAAGATACAATAAAAATAACTGATGAAAACAATATTGTTGTAAATACAACTCAAAGAGCTAATACTTGGATAATTCAAACTCCACAAGCTTTTAATAGAAAAGTTTTATTGGGTACACATGAAAAATATCAAAATTCAGATGTAACAGATGATTGTATGCTTCTTGAAAAAGATAATCATGATGTAAAGATTATAGAGGCTGATTATACAAATATAAAAATTACTACTTATGAAGATATAAATTTTGTTAAAGAGTTTTTAAATAATTAAAAAAATATAAAATTTATAGGTTATAAATAAGGAGAAAGATATGCAGAAATTTAATTACCATTCACATACATATAGATGTGGACATGCAGATTTAGATATGCAGGATGAAGATTATGTAAAAGAATATATAAAGATGGGATTTAGAAGTATTGCATTTACTGATCATTGCCCTGAGAAAAATAGAATAGATAATAGACCAAAAATAAGAATGGAATATGAGCAAAAAAATGAGTATTTAAATAGTATTAAGAACCTAAAAGAAAAGTATAAAAATGATATTGAAATTAAAACAGGATTTGAAATTGAATATTTACCAGATGATGAAGAAAATTTATTAGAACTAAAAAAAGAAAGTGATAAGATTGTTTTAGGACAACATTTTATTTATGATAATAATAAAAAATTAAAATATAATGGACATGCTGTATTAAATGATGAAGAATTACTTAGATATTCGGAATATATTCAAAAAGCAATGGAAATAAATCTGCCAGATATAATTGCTCATCCAGATATATTTATGTTAACAAGAGAAAAATTTGGAGAAATTGAAGTAAAAACAGCAAATAATATTTGTAAAAGTGCTGAAAAATATGGTATTCCATTAGAAATTAATTTAAATAATATATTTTCAAAAACTTATTATGAAAATAGAAAACCAAATAATGATAGTTATGAAAAACAAAGAGAAAAACTTATAAATGTTAAATATCCATGCAAAGAATTTTGGAAAATAGCATCAAATTATAATATAAAAGTTTTGTATGGAATTGATGCACATCATAAAGGACAAATATTATTGTGGAAAGAACTTGTTCAATTTGCAAATGAAATTATTGGAAAAGAAATAATAGAAAAATTAAATTTTATAGAAGAATAAGTATAGTATAAAAATAGATTAAGATGTTTATTTAATTAAACAAGATGTAGATATAGATAAATTAAAATTAAGACCAGAAGAAGTTTCTGAAATAAAATTTGCAAGTTTTGATGAAGTAGAAGAGATTTATAAAAATAATATGTTTATGAAAAACAGATGGGAATATGTTAGAGATGATATAAAAAAAGTTATAAATAATTAAAAGTAAAACATAAAATAAAATAGCAATAATGTAAGAATTTTTTATTTTAATAAATTAACAGTTAAAATAATTTGGAAAGTGAAAAAATATGAAGAATGTAGAAGAGAAAGAAATTCAAGATAAAATAAATCAGTTTAAAATTATAATACAAAATGGTAAAAATATAGTATTTTTTGGTGGTGCGGGTGTATCAACTGAAAGTGGGATTCCTGATTTTAGAAGCAAAGATGGATTATATAATCAAAAATATAAATATCCACCTGAGATGATATTAAGTCATACATTTTTCAAAAATAATACAGAAGAGTTTTATAAATTTTATAAAGAAAAAATGAATTCGCTAAATTTTAATCCTAATATAACACATATAAAACTTGCTGAGCTTGAAAAAGAAGGAAAACTAAAGGCTGTTATAACTCAAAATATTGATGGTTTACATCAGAAAGCTGGTTCAAAAAATGTCTTAGAATTACATGGAAGTATTTTAAGAAATTATTGTATTAAGTGTAAGAAATTTTATTCGGCGGAATTTGTATTTAGTTCAAAAGGTGTTCCTAAATGTGAATGTGGCGGAATTATAAAACCAGATGTGGTTTTATATGAAGAAAATTTAAATGAAAATATTTTAAACAGTGCTATACAGGCAATTCAGAATGCAGAAGTTTTAATTGTTGCAGGAACATCTTTAACAGTATATCCTGCAAGTGGTTTAGTAAACTTTTTTAAAGGTAAAAACTTAATTTTAATAAATAAAACTCAAACTTCGTATGATAATATAGCAGATATTATTATAAATTCAAGTTTAGGAGAAGTTTTTAAGGAATTATAATATAAAACTACATAACAAATAATACAGTACTAAATTGGAAAGCATAATAAATGAAAGGAGAATAAAATTATGAAAATTACAAAATTTCCACAATCATGTTTATTAGTTGAAACAAAAGATAAAAAAATATTAATAGATCCAGGTTCTTTAAAATATAAAGATGAATATTTTAACATTTGGAATACTGTAGATCTTATTTTAATTACTCATAAACATGGCGATCATTGTTATAATGAAATTTTAGAAAAGTTAAATAAAAATATTAAAATTTATTCAAGTAGTGAAGTACAAAAGGCAAATCCAAATTTAAATATAAATGTAGTTAAAGAAAATAATATTATAGAGTTAGATGATATTAAGATTGAAGTTGTAAAAGCAATTCATGGTTATCAACCACTTTTAAAAGGAGCAGGAGAAATTTACGAAAATATTGGATTTATAGTAGATGATGGAAAAACGAGATTATACACAACAAGTGACACAATTTGTTTTAAAAATGATTATAAAACAGACATATTATGTGTTCCTGTAACAGGACATGGGTTAACTATGTCTGCTTTTGAAGCGGCTTTATATGCTAAAGAAGTAGGTGCTGTATTAACAATTCCAATTCATATGGACAATTCTAAATTCCCGCCAGATATTGATTATATAAAAGAAATGTTTGAGAAGTTTGAAGTGGAATACGAAATTTTAGAAAATGACGAAACTATTGAAATAGAGTAATTTATGGGAAATTTAACTATAGGAGAAATTTATGATATTTTCAAGTTTATGTTATATTGAAAAAGATGAAAAATATTTAATGTTACATAGAACTAAAAAGAACAATGATATAAATGAAAATAAATGGATAGGAATTGGGGGAAAATTTGAAGTTGGAGAAAGCCCAGAAGAATGTATTATAAGAGAAGTAAAAGAAGAAACAGGACTTACTTTAAATTCTTATAAATTTAGAGGAATTATAACATATATATCCAAAACTTGGGAAACAGAATATGTATGTTTATTCACATCAGATAATTTTAGTGGTAAGCTTATAGAATGTAATGAAGGAGATTTAAAATGGATTGATAAAAAAGAAGTTTTAAATTTGAAAACTTGGGAAGGTGACAAGATTTTCATAAATAAAATTCAAAAAGATGATAAGTTTTTTACTATAAAATTTGAATATGATGGAGATACACTACTTAAATATGATTTAAAAGAATATTGATTATGAGTTGTAAGGGAATGATGCATTAAATTAGTAGAAAATATAGTTTATAATATATTAACTAAAATGGCGGAAAGGAAAATTTATGAATATATTAGAAATTTATAGAAAATATCATCTTTCTGAAAATCTTCAAATGCATATGCTTAGAGTAGCAGCATGTAGCAATTTAATAATCGATAATTGGATAGGTCCTGAAATTGATAAAAAAGCTTTAATTATTTAGGCAAAGCAGTTAATCAAATACAAATAATGAAAGAAATTACAGAATATTTTAGGAAATTTTACAATAATATTATTATTTTTAGGAGGAATTTTTATGAGTAAAATTTTAGTATCTTATTTTTCAGCAAGTGGTGTTACAAAAAAAGTTGCAGTAAAAGTAGCAGAATCTATAAAAGCAGATTTATTTGAAATAGAGCCAGTACAAAAATATACAGATGAAGATTTGAATTGGCATGATAAAAAAAGTAGATCTTCAATAGAAATGCAAGATAAAACATCAAGGCCAGAGATTAGAAATACAGTATCTAATATAGATGAATATGATACTATTATAATTGGATTTCCTGTGTGGTGGTATACTGCTCCAACGATTATAAATACATTTATAGAGGAAAATAATTTAGAAGGAAAAAATGTTTATGTATTTGTAACAAGTGGAGGTTCTAGTTCACAAGGAAGTTTTAAAGATTTAAAAAATACATATAAAAACTTAGATTTTATAAGTGATAAAAGATTTAAAGGTAATGAAAATCCAGAAGAATATATTAATTGGATAAAATAATGCTAAAAATAAAGAAGGAGGCTTTGATTAATGCCTAAATTTGTTTTAATAATTGGTCCACAAGCAGTAGGAAAAATGACCGTAGGACAAGAACTTTCTAAAATTACAGGATATAAACTTTTTTATAATCACATGACAATGGAATTAGTTAGATTAATATTTGATTATGATAAGAACGTATATCACCAAATGAATAGATTAATGAGATATGAGATTTTTAAAGAGTTTTCAAAAAGTAATGAAAAAGGAATTATTTTTACAGGTTGTTTTGATTTTGGAAAAGATTTTGAAAAAGAAAAGGCTGAAACAGATAGTTGGATGAAACTTTTTGAAGAATCATATGTAGTAGAATTAGAAGCTTCATTAGAAAAAAGATTAGAAAGAAATAAAACGGAAAATAGATTAAAACATAAAGCTTCTAAAAGAGATTTAGAGTGGAGCAAAAAAGATATATTTCGTTCAATGGAAAAACATAAATTAAATTCTGAGCCTGGAGAAGGCGAGAAAATTTTTAAGAATTATATAAAAATAAATAATGAAGATTTATCAGCAGAAGAAGTTGCTAAAATAATAAAAGCGAGATTTAATTTATAAGTTTAAATAATAATTTAATAAATAAAAATTTTAAAATAAACAATATTTATAGTATTGTTTATTTTTTTTCCTTTATATGATAAAATAAACAAAGAAATTTTAGGCAAAAGGGGAATGAATTATGGAAAAAGAAATGATTATCGCATCAGGAAATAAAGGAAAGATAAAAGAAGTAGAAGAAATATTAAATAATTATAAAGTAATACCTTTAAAAGAAACAGGAATAGATATAGATGTAGAAGAAGATAAAGAAACTTTTGAAGAAAATGCAATAAAAAAAGCAACTGTCATTTCAAAAAAATTAAATGGAAAAGTTTGTATTTCAGATGACTCCGGAATTGAGATAGAATATTTAAACGGATTTCCAGGAGTCTTTACAAAAAGATGGCATTGTGGAACAGATAGAGATAGAAATTTAGAAATTATCAAAAAATTAGATGGAGTAAAAAAAGAGAATAGAAAAGTAAAGTTTATAACTGCTATTGCTGTAGCAAAAGGGGATGAAGTAGTTACTTCTGTAGAAGAATTAAATGGGTATATTGCAAAAGAAGTAAGAGGAAAAAACGGATTTGGATTTGATGAAATATTTGAATTAGAAAACGGTAAAACTTTAGCTGAGCTTTCAGATAATGAAAAAAATAAAATTAGTGCAAGAAAAAAGGCTTTAGAAAAGATAAAGGTTAAATTAGAAAATATTTAGAAGATATAAAATGAAAAGGTTAAATGTTTATAAAATATAGAAATAAAATAATATAATTTTAGATAAAATTTTGGAAGATTGTATTTGAAAAAATAAATTATTAAAGGAGAAAAAATGAAGAAAATTGCAATTTTTGGCTCAACAGGTTCAATAGGAGAAAGTACATTACAAATTATTAGAGAAAATCCAGATTTATTTGAAGTAGTAACTTTAGTAGCTGGTAAAAATATAAAAAAAATAATAGAACAAATTAAAGAATTCAAGCCTAAAAATGTTTATATAATATCAAAAGAAAATGCTGAAATACTTAAAGATACTTTTAAAAATATAAAAGTGTTTTATGGAGAAGCTGGAATGGAAGAAATATCAAAGTTAACTGATTTTGATATTTCAATTTCTGCACTTGTTGGTATTGCAGGGTTAAGACCAACTTATAATATGATTAAAAATGGAAAGACTGTTGCTCTTGCCAATAAAGAAGTATTAGTTGCCGGTGGAGAGCTTATAATGAAAACTGCAAAAGAAAATAATAGTAAATTACTTACAGTAGATAGTGAACATAGTGCAATAATGCAATGCTTAAATGGTGAAGAAAGCAATAAAATTGATAAAATATTATTAACAGCTTCTGGTGGTCCTTTTTTTGATAAAGAGATATCAGATAAAATAACAGTTGAAGAAGCTTTAAATCATCCAACTTGGAATATGGGACCTAAAGTAACAATAGACTCTTCTACTATGATGAATAAAGGATTTGAAATAATTGAAGCAAAATGGCTATTTAATGTAGAGCCTAACCAAATAGAAGTAGTAGTTCATAGAAAAAGTTTAGTTCATTCAATGGTTCAATTTAAAGATGGAACAATTATGGCAAATATTGGTCCAAAGTCTATGCAAATACCAATAGCTTATGCTTTAAATTTCCCAAATAGATTAGAAAATAATATTGAGAAATTAGACTTATTTGAGATTGTTGACTTAAAATTTGAAAAACCAGATTTGAAAAAATTTAAGTGTTTAAAACTTGCTTATGATGCAATAGAAAAAGGACATAGTTTTCAAGTAGTTTTGAATGCAGCAAATGAAGTGCTAGTAGATAGTTTTTTAAATAAAAAAATTAAATATACTGATATTCCAAATATGCTAGAAAAAGTTATGAATATGTATGAAAAAAGAGAGTTGAAAACAGTAGAAGATATTTTAGAATTTGATAAAGAAGTAAAAGAAAAAACTAGAGAATTAATAGGTTGAAAATGATTTGGTGGAATTATGAAGTTAGAAGAGTTAAGTATAGAATATGATAAGCTTCAAGAAAAATATGGTGCAAAAGAATTAGACTCAATATATAATGGGGGTTGCACCATAAATCCAGATATTTGTTTTGTTTTTATGAATCCAACAGGTAGAAATATAGCTTCTAGTAAAACTTGGAAAGGAAGAAAATCTCCATGGATTGGAACAAAAAATATTTGGGATTTGTTTTATAATTTAGATTTACTTGATGAAACCGTTTATAAAAAAATTAAAAGTTTAAAACCTATAGATTGGACAGAAGAATTTGCTGATGAAGTTTATAAAAATGTAGAAAAAAACAAATATTTTATTACTAACTTAGGAAAATGTACACAGGTGGATGCAAGACCATTGCCAGATAGTGTTTATAAAGAATATTTAGAGTTACTTGAAAAAGAAATAGATATAATAAATCCAAAAGTAATAATTTTGTTTGGAAATCAGGTAAGTTCAATAGTTTTAAAAGAAAAAATTTCTGTATCTGTTTGTAGAAAAAAGCTTTTTAAAAGAGAAATTAATTCTAAAGAATATAAATTTTATTCAGTATATTATCCAATAGGAAATGGTAGGTTTAATATAGGTAAATCAATAGAAGATATTAAATGGATTATGCAGAATGAATTGTAAAAGAGGTGTTTTATGGATAAAAAGCTAGTTACCATAGGAGGCGGATTAATTAAAGGTTATAACTTTGAAACAAAAGATGACAAACAACTTTTTTATCAAACAGAAAGCATTGATAAAGAAATTGTTAAACTTTCTAATAAGAAAAATCCAAAGTTATTATTTATAGGAACAGCCTCAAAAGAAAATATTTTATATTATAAAGCAATAAAAAATATTTACGAAAATTTTGGATGTATAGTTGATAAATTAGAAATAATCGGAAAAGAAGCTAAAAATTGTGAAGAATTTAAAGAAAAGGTTCTAACCGCAGATATTATATATATAGGCGGTGGAAACACAAAATTTATGCTTTCAGAATGGAATAGAATTAATTTAATAAAAATATTAAAAGAAGCTTATGAAAATGGAATAGTGATGTCTGGCTTTAGTGCAGGCTCATATTGTTGGTATAAGTATAATTATGAATTAATCGAGGGAATGGGAGTAATACCTGCAATAAATTGTGTGCATTATAATGAAAAAAGCAAAGAAAAGAGAAAACAATTTTATGAAACAATAAAAAATAAAAACTTACCAGGAATAGCTTTAGATAATGGAACAGCAATAGAATTTATTAACAACGAATTTAAACTTATAAAAAGCATTAAAAATGCTAAAGCATATAAAATAGAATATAAAGATAATAAATTTTTAGAAAAAGAAATTAAAGAAAATATAATTTATAAAATATAGAGTGGAAAAATGGATATTTATGGTATAAAAAATATAACTCAAAAAGAACTTGAATTTGATTATGATAAATATTATAAAGATATGGCGTTAATATTAAAGAGAACTGAAAATAAAGAAGAACAAAATATTCTGAGAGAAAAAGCTCGAAATGATTTTAATTTATTTTTAGATAATATAAAAATTGATTTGAAAGTTTTAAATCAAAGTTTTGTTCATTTATTATTAGATATAAACTCTGCAAAATTATTGTGGATTTTATATAGCAAATATGACGGAAAAAAGAATTATATAGATAAAATTAGTTCTACTTTAAGAAAAGAGAATGAAGTTATAAGAGGTGGAACAAATACATATAAAATGAATGGTTGGATGGCTCATACTATATATGCTTATCAAATTTCAAATTACAATATTCCACAAAATAAAGAGTTAGTTAACTTTAATAAAAACGAAGAAAATAAAAAGCAGATTAAAGAATTACATAAAATATATGAGAACTTAACTAAAGAATCAAGATTTATATTAAAAATATTTTGCTTAATCCATGATATTGGTGTAGTAGAAGATATTTCAAAGCATGATATACTTGGAGCAAAATATGTTTTACAAATTTTGTTAGAAATAGGGTTAACAGAAGAAAAATTAAAAGAAATTGATATGCATATAAGTATGAAAGATTTGATACAGACCTTAAAAACTTTAATTTCATATCATACTTTAATATCATCTTTATCAACAGAAGGAAGTGATGAATTTGTTGAAAATACATATAAAGATTTAATTAAAAATATTCCAAATGTTGTAGAAATAAAAAATCAAATTCCAGAAATTTTATTTATAATGGGATACGGAGATATTGTAGCAGTTGATGAAATCCTGATGGATAGTGAAAAATATAAAAGAGTAAAAGAATGTTTTAAATTTTTTAAAGAAGTGGAAGAAAATAAAATTCACAAAAGAAATAAAACTAAGGTAGCGCTTGAAAGGATAAGTGATACAACAGGATGTATTAATTATGATACTCTACAAATAAAAATAGATTATATATTAAAGAAACTTAGTATAGACAAAAATCAATTTATTGATGATATGTATGATATAAAATTAATGAGATATACAGCTCCACTAATGAGAACAATAGCAGATTTAAAGTTAACAATAAAAGTTTATGATGAATTATTTAAACTTATTAAAGAATTTGACGGAAAAGCAGCTTTAAAAGAGTATACAATAATATTTGTTCCAAACAGACACGAAAAAGAATTTGCAATTCAGATTAAAAATGATAATTTTTTTAAATGTATTAATAATATGAAAATTCTAAAAAAAAAAAATTTAAATTATAAAAATGTTAGTATTGAGTTAACAAATACAAATTTTAATAAAGTATTAAGTGTAAAAATTATAAATTAGGAGAAACAAATGATAGAAATTAAAAATGTAAGTCAATCTTATGTTAAGAGTGAAAAAGTTATTGAGAATATGAATTTAAAAATAGATGATGGAATAGTGTTTGGCTTTATTGGACCAAATGGCGCAGGAAAAACTACAACAATAGAGATGATTACAGGAGTTTTAGATATTGATGAAGGAGATATACTTATTGATGGAAAGAGTATAAAGAAAAATCCGATAGAAGCAAAAAAAATGTTTGGATTTGTACCGGATACACCAGATGCTTTTGAAAAATTAACAGGACTTGAGTATTTAAATTTTATTTCTGATGTTTACAAAGTACCTCCAGCAGAAAGACTAGATAAAGTACAAAAACTTGCTAGAGAATTTGGTATTTACAATCAGCTTAGAGATAGAATTCAGAGTTATTCACATGGAATGAAACAAAAATTACTTATAATAAGTGTGCTTTTATATAATCCTAAAAATTGGATTTTAGATGAGCCTATGACAGGTTTAGACCCTAAAGCTTCATATACTTTAAAAAAATTAATGAAAGAACATAGTAAAAAAGGAAATACTGTATTTTTTTCTACACATGTTTTGGAAGTGGCTGAAAAATTATGTGATAAAATTGCAGTAATAGATAAAGGAAAAATTATTTTTGTTGGTACTACTGAAGAGTTAAAAGAGAAGTATAAAACTCCAGATTCTTTAGAGGAATCTTTCTTAAAAATTATAGAGGAGTAGTTTTATATGAAAAGTTTAACTAAAGTTATTTTAAAAAATTCTATAAGAACAAATCCTTCTAAAAAAAGCTTAATATTAGGAGGTATTGCTTTTAGTATTGTTTTTTTATTTTTGAGTATAATGATGATTTTGTTTAGTTACATTGTAACTAAACAATTAATTAAAATTAATCAAGCTTATGCTTTTGTAAATATTTTATTGCTAATGAATTTTTTTATATTATTTGCTAAAAGCGTTTTTGAAAGTTTGAATGTTTTGTATTTTTCTAAAGACTTAAAAATATTACTTAGAATGCCAATATATCCAAAAGATATTTTACATGCTAAATTTTTTAATATGATAATTTCTGAATATCAAATGGAAGTAATAATGCTTGGAATTCCAATGATAGTATATGGGATATTAACCAAGGTAATTTTTTTGTTTTATATATATATGTTTTTAGTACTTTTAATACTTCCAATAATTCCAATATTACTTACATCATTAATTATTGCAATCATTATGAGATTTACAAATTTTATAAAAAACAAAAATAAAGTTCTTTATATAACAATAATTATTTCAATGTTTTTAATGGGATTTGTGACCATGATTTTTAGTAATAATCAAACAATATCTGTATCTGGATTTAGGAATATAATATTAAAAACAAATGGTTTAGCAGAAAGTATTGCTGATTATTTTATATTAATAAAGCCGATTATGAACACTTTATTAAATTATGATAATATTGACGGATTAAAAAATTTAATATTATATTATCTAGAAAGTATTATTTGTTATTTTATAATAATTTTTATAATTTCAAAAATATATTTAAAAGGTGCGATTGGAACAACAATAAATAGTGATAAAAATACAAAATGTGAATTTAAAGAATTAAATTTAAAAGATTTTGAAAGTAAGAAAATGAATAAAACTTATATTATTAAAGAATGGAAAACATTATTAAGAACACCAATTTTTTGTATAGAATGTGTTATAATGCCACTTCTTTATCCAATATGTATTTTAGCTATAGTTTTATTTTTAATGCAATTTGCAAAATTAGTTGGCTTGGATTTAATTGAGTCATTTAAAAGTATTGTTAATTCTTCTTTAGGAATATCGATATTTTTAATAGTAGGACAAGTTTTTTATATGTTAAATTTTAGTTCAATTATTGCTATTTCAAGGGATAGTAATAATGCAATACTTATTAAATTTTTACCTATAGATTTATATAAACAATTTAAAATAAAAATTAGAATTGGAATTTTAATTAATACTTTAGCAAGTTTGATTGTTAGTATAGCTTTTTTAATATTTACAAAAAATTTATTATTCACGTTTATAATATTTTTAAGTTTATGTTTTATAAATGTTATTGGAGAAAAATGTAAATTGTTAATAGATTTACAAAATCCACAAATGAATTGGAATAGTGAATATACAATGATGAAACAAAATACTAATATTATGTATGAACTTTTTTATACATTTTTTATTTCGGGATGCATTTTTGTTATTAGTAAAATAATTATTAGGTCAAGTATATTTTTATTTACAATTTTTGTTATAACTTTTTTAATTAATTTTATTTTAAGTAAGTATATAGATAAGAAAAAAGCAAAATTATTCAAAAAAATATATTAGGATAAAAAATATAAATTAAAATATAAAAAGGAGAATTTTATGAAAAGAAAAAAAGTATTATTTGCAACATCAAACCCAGCAAAAGTAAAAAAATATGCTGAGAAATTAAAACTAAAAAATATTGAATTATTAACTTTAAAAGATATTGATGTGAATGTTAAAATAGAAGAAAATGGAAAAAATGCTTTAGAAAATGCATTCATAAAAGCAAAAGGATATTTTGATGCAACTAATATAGTAACAATAGGAATGGATAATAATTTATTTATAGAAGAACTTCCAGAAGAAAAGCAGCCAGGAACACATGTAAGAAGAGTAAACGGAAAAAGACTAACAGATGATGAGATGATTAAATATTATACAGATTTAGTAAAAGAATATGGAGGAAAATTAACTGCAAAATGGATATTTGGCATGGTAGTATATAATGGTATTGAAAAGAAAGAATATTCTTGGAGTAAGAGCAATTTCTATTTTGTAGAAAAACCTTGTGAAAAAAGAAATCCTGGTTATCCATTAGATTCTATAAGTGTTGTACCAAAATATAATAAGTATTTGGTTGAGTTAAATGATGAAGAGAAAAAAGAAAAAGACGATAATAATGATGATGAAGTTATAGATTTTATAGTTAAAAATATATAGTAAAGTTTATAAACATTTGGAGATGCTATGAAAAAAGTAATTGATAAATATAAATTAATTTTAATTTTAATAATTATTTTTGCAATATTAATTAGAATCTGTTTTATTTATAAAACTAATATATCAAAATTTCAATCAGATATGGGAATTGGAAGTTTAAATTCTGAAGAAGACTATGATAATTTATATCATAATTTTTCAGAAGAACCAAATAAAGGAAGACATATAAACTATATACTACACTTATATACTTATAATGAACTTCCAAATAGGATAATTGGGCAATTCTACCATCCACCTCTACATCATTTTATAATGGCATCATGGCTTAAAATAATGGATGTTTTTTCTGATGTAAGTAGTTTTAAATTTGAAAGTATGCAAATAATACCATTAATTTATTCGATTATTATATTATTTGTATTATATAAGATTTTGAAAGAATTAGAAATAGAAGATAAATATAAGATAATTCCTATGTTAATTTTTTCTTTTTATCCTTTATTTGTAATTATGTCAGGATCGTTAAATAATGATGAACTTGTTACATTATTTTGTACAATATGCTTATTATATTTAATAAAATGGAATAAAAAACCAGATATGAAAAATGCTATTATAATAGCATTAGCAATAGGATTTGGGTTAATGACTAAAACATCTATAGCTGTAATGATAATTCCAGCAGTATATATTTATTTTAAAAAACTTGCTAAATTTGTAAATAATGATAAAAGCATAAAAACATTATTATTTGAATTGTTATTTTTTGCAATTATAGTTGGGGTTTTAGGATTGTGGTTCCATGTTTATAGTTTGGCTAGAGGATTAAATACTATTGGAATAATACAACCATATGATTATTTAAGTATTGCAGGAGAAAGTATTTGGAATAGATTCGGTATACCTAATTTATTAGAGATTAGTAACATTAATATTTGGAATTACTTGATATATTCTTCTATAACTTATATTTCAGAATTAAAGAATAATTTTTATCTTTTAATTATGGCTATATTAGCAGTAATTTTATCAATAAATTCTATATATTATATGATAAAATATAACTCAGAAAATAGATTACTTATATATACTTTTATTGCATGGTGGGTATCATATTTTTATTTAAATATATCAATGCCATATACTTGTTCAATGCATTCTAGATATATGATGTTACCATTTTTTATAGCAACATTTTTTCTTGGAATGGGGTTGCAAAAGGAAAAGAGCAAGTTATTAAAAATTCAAATATATATATCTTCAATTATTTTAACTATAATGAGCATAATTTATATTATAGTGTGATTAAAATGATTTATTAATGATTTATTAAAATAATTAAATTTATTTTAATAAATCATTTTAATTTATTATAAAATAATATATAATAAATATGAAAAAAAGTGCTTATATTTTTTGAATACAAAAAAATATAAATAATATAATATATTTGTTCACAAGAAGTTTACAAATATTTAATGTTAATTTAATAAATCATATATAAAATACTTTCATAAAGAAATACAGAAGAAATATATTAATTAAGTTTATAACTTAATAATAAAAGAAAGGGTGATTAAATGTCAGAAAATGAAAATGAATATTTAATAAATATGGAAGGTAATCTTGTTAATAAAGAATTGATAGATATAAATGATGAAAATTTTAAAAAGGTAATGTTTTTGTATAGTTCTGCTTTAAAGGAAATAAAGACAAAAATGGAAATTCTTCAAGATGAACTTAGAATTTTTTCAAATTATGAACCTATAGAATATATTACAACTAGATTAAAAAAACCAGAAACTATAATTGAAAAACTGAAAAGAAAAAATTGCGAGTTGACTTATGAAAATATGTTTGAAAAAATAAATGATATTGCGGGAATCAGAATTGTTTGTAATTTTAAAAAAGATGTATATAAGTTAGTAGAAATAATAGAAGATTTTCAAGATATAAGAATTTTAAATAGAAAAGATTTCATGAAAAAACCAAAACAAAGTGGATATATGAGCTACCATTTAATTACAGAAGTACCAGTAAATTTTTCATCAGGTATAATGTTTGTAAAAGTTGAAATACAATTAAGAACTTTAGGAATGGATTTTTGGGCAAGTATAGAACATAAATTAAAGTATAAAAATCCCAATATAGGAAAAACAGAATCCAAAAACCTTATTAAATATGCAAGAGTAATAAATAATATAGATGAAAATATGCTTATGATATCTAATAGATTAGATAAGGAAAGAGAACAAAAAATTATGATTGAAGCATCACAAAATGATGATAATATAAAAAATAAAAAATTTAACTTTAAACTTTAAGATATTAGGAGAGATGTATTAAAATGATAGATTTGCTAAATGCTCAAAAGGAATTTAAGAATTATTTGAAAGATTATAATATAGAAGATGAAAGAGTTAAATTAAAAGTAACACATACATATGGCGTAGTAGATGCAAGTAGGTATTTGTCAAATAAATTAAACTTAAATGAGGAAGATACCAAATTATCTGAGTTAATAGCTTTATTACATGATATAGGTAGATTTGAACAATCTAAAGTGATAGAAAATGTTTTTGACAAAGCTGATACCAAATATTTTGACCATGCCAAATTTGGAGTTAAAATTTTATTCGAAGACAATTTAATAAGAAAATTTATAGCAGATTCTTCTTATGATAATATAATATATAAAGCAATTTTAAATCATAATAAATATAAGATTGAAGATAATTTAAATGAAAAAGAATTATTACATGCAAAACTTATTAGAGATAATGATAAAACAGATAATTTTAGAGTTAAATTAACTGAGCAATTAAGTATTATTCTGGGAACAGAAGATATGGAAAAAATTTATTCAGATACTATTTCAGATAAAATATACGAAGATTTTATGAATAAAAAACAATTGAAAATAGATGATAGAAAAACATATTTGGATAGCTGGGTTTCATATATTTCATTTATATTTGATTATAATTTTTCTGAAGGACTTATGTATTTAAAAGAAAATGATTTAGTAAATAAAATGTTTGATAAAATAAAATATAAAAATTCTGAAACTATTGAAAGAATTTGTAATATGAGAAGAGTAGCAAATGAATATTTAGTAGAAAGGATAAAAAATAGTATTTAATTGAAGTTAAATTTAAAGTTAAAATATTAGTTTAAAAATACAAAATAAAAAGTATTAAATTTAAAAGTGAAATGTAAGTTATAAAATATGAAAATAATATATAAAATAAGAAAATAGAAATATTTCTATTTTCTTATTTTATATAACAGAAAACTTTTTTAAAGTTATATTTTTTAAAAGTCATAATATGAAGGGTAAATGAAAATTGTGTAAAATACTTGCAAAATGCTTGAAATTCTGCTATAATATAGAATTAACAAGTTGCTTAAAATAAGAGAAAGGAAGGATTGTTATAATAATGGAAAATCTAAAATATTTTAACAAATTCTATATTGATAAAGAAAAAGACATTGTAGTTGAATTGTATAAAACGAATGTAGAAGATGAACTTACATATATTATAAGAACTCCTAATCAAAAAAGCGGAAATTTAATAACAAATTTGGCAAAATTATGTAACTTGGAAACTTCAATGGATGAAAATGGTTTAAAAATAATCACTAATACTATACTAGCTTCAATCAATGGTGATAATGAAGATGTATATATATTTAGATTAGCAGGTATGAAAATAGCAAATATTTATGAAGATGTTATAGAAGTAAAAGCTAAAATACCTGCTATTACTAAGACTTTAATGTCACAAACTAAAGATTATAAATTTGATATAAAAAAATCAATAGTTAAATCATACATATTTAAAAAATCCAAATTTAAAACAGATTTGCATACTCACATGAATGCAAATTTAACACCAGATGTTTTAATTGCTCTAGGAATATATCATCAAATTAAATATCCATTATACTACATTAAAAAATTAGGTTTAAAAATTACAGAAAAACAAGAAAAAGCAATTTTAAAAGATAGAAAAGAAATTGAAAAACAATTTGAAAATAGTGAATTAACTGGTAAATATTTAACAAGAAAAATAGATGATAATACTTTTATTAATTTTGCAGATTTAATTTTAAATAATTTAGAAAACTCAGAATATAACATATCTAAAATAAGAAATAGTTTAGGGTTACTAAAAGATGGTCAGGCGGTTTTTACTAACTTAGAAAAAGTTTATATTTATAGATATGTTTTTTGTAAGGCAAAATTTTCAGATACAAAAATAAAAATAAACTCTAAAAATATAGAAAATATTCCAGAAAAAGATATAGTAAATTATTTAAAACAAATAATAGAAGATAAAAAAGAAAATAGCCCATATAAAAATAATACTTTAAGACAAGATAAATTTTTATGGATAGCAAGAGAATATCAAAAACAACACGTTTCTTATGTTGAAATTACTGATACAGATTTGGCAAAAGTAGGAGAACCTGCTGTGAAATTATTACAAGAAGTACATGACATAATGCCTCAAATAGAAAAAGAAACAGGTGTTGCAATAAGATTTTTATTAGGAATAAGAAGAATTCCACTTACAATAATAAAAGATCAAAAAACAAGTAGTAATTATTTAAGAGAAAATTTAGATGTTTTAAAAGCTGTTGCAAAAAGCCCTTATGTTGTTGGAAGTGATTTCATAGGTGAAGAAATTAATGATATAACAGATTTAAGACCAGTAATTAATGAATTAGTTCAATATGCAGTAGAAGAAGATCCCGGTTTTACAGTTAGAATTCATGCTGGAGAAAATGATTGCTTAAGAGAAAATGTTAGAAAATCAATTCAATGTATTAAAGAAGCTTTAAAACCAGGTCAAAAAATGCCAAGATTTAGATTAGGTCATGGTTTATATACTGAAGACTTAAATACAAAAGAAGGAAAAGAACTAATAAAAGAAATGCAAAATACAGGCGCTGTTCTAGAATTTCAACTTACTTCAAATGTTAGATTAAATAATTTAACTGCACTTGAAAAACATCCATTAAAACAATATTTAAAAAATAATATAAAATGTGTTCAGGGAACAGATGGATGTGGGATGTATGGAACAGATACAATAGATGAACAATTAGCACTTACAAATATCTTAGGTTTAAATGAAAAAGATTTTGAAAAAATGAGAAAAGTAGAAGATGAAATAATAGAACATAGTAAGAAATATTTTGAAGAAAAGAAAGAAAAATTTAATAAATTTTTAGCAGGAAGATCAATAAAAGAGGCTATAATTGAAGAAGAAAACAAGAATATAGAAAATAGCAAAAATAATGTAATAGAAATGAGAATAAATTCTAAAATTGATTCGGAGTCAAAATTAAAAGGAAAAATTAAAAATTTGCCAGAAGATAAAATTCCAATTATAGTTGCTGGTGGAAGTTTTAATGCTAAAAATAGAAAAACTGAATTAGATGAAAATGGTAAAAATGTTATAAGAGATTTAGTAAAGAATTTAAATAGTGAAAAGGTTTATTTTGTAGTAGGACATAAATTGAGTGGTTATGAAAAAGCAATAGTAGATGCATCAAATGAGATGAACAAAAAATTTGAAATTGATGCAATAATACCAAAAGAGGTTTCAGCAGAAGAAGTTGATAAGTTATTAAATGAAGACGTAAATGGTATTAGAATTTCAACTGAAAGTGAAGAAATGGGAATTTACAAGAGTTTCAATTATGAAATTTTTGAAAGAAGAAATTCTATTGTTTTGGCCTTTGATGGAAATTCACCAGTTTCAAATTTAGTTCAAGAAGCCAAAAATGGAAAAGGAAAAGCTAAAATATATGTAAATTCTGAAGTAGAAGCATTAAAAGACAAAGCTGAATCTTTAGGTGGATATGTAAAAAGTTTTAAAATAAAAGATAATTTAGCAGAAGAAATATTAAAAGATTATCCAGAAATAGCAGTTGATAAAAATAAAATATAAATATTAAATTATAAAAAGCAGTTAATTTAAGTAAAAGCTCTTTACTTAAAATTAACCGCTTTTGTTATATTATATTATGATGATAAGTTAATTTTTAGTCGAAAAATCCAATATTCTTTTTCTAAAAAAATCTTGAAATATTAATAATCTATTGGTAAAATAATTTAGAAAGAGGTATTAAGAATGAATACAATAGATAAAAATATTAAAATTAATGATAATTTAATATGTGAAAGTAAAGAAGAAACTTTAAAAAATGATGAAAATAGAAGAAGATTATTTTGGAGAGTTCAAAAAGTTATAAAAAATACAAAAGTCAAGAAATATATGGATGAAAGAGCAGTAATTTCGTCAGAAGGAATGTCTTTTTGGGGAGGTATAACAGGAAAAAATAGCCTTCAAATTGAAAGAATGAAAAATATAAAATTAAAAATGGAACTATTAGAAGCAGAAAAAATTAGTTATAAAGAACATTCAGAGTTTAAAGAGATGCTTTCAGATTTATATTCGTGTGCAATTTTAGAACTTGCTGGAAATTTTACAGATGAAATGCAAAATTTATATAAAGAAATAAAATTAGATTATTTTAATGAAAATAATGAAGAAGTTTCAGATGAAGAAATATATATCATGGCTTGTAATAAAATAACAAAAGGTCAAAGTTATTTACCAGTAATACATAAAGAAAAAAATAGAGGTATATTTGGAGATATAAAAATACAAATACAATTTTTCAAATTGGAAAATCAGAAACTGGAAGATCAAATTGTACTAGAAAGAGGAAAAAGCCAATTTGAAACATTTTCTAATAATAAATTTATAATTCCAAACAATGTTAAAAATAGTAAAAAAAGCTTGACAAATGTATAAATAGGTTGTATACTATCTTAGTAACTTTGAAATAAAATTTAATTTGACATATATAAATAGTCACTAAAGGAGGGATTTTTAAATGGCACAACCAAAAAGAAGATGGTCAAAAGCTAGAACAGGATCAAAAAGATCAACTTGGAAATTAGAAGAAGAAAATTTATCAACTTGCTCACATTGTCATCAACCAGTTAGACCACACACTGTATGTTCTAACTGTGGTTACTATGATGGTAAAGAAGTAATTGCAAAAAAAGCTGATAATAAATAAAAATAAAGAAAAATTGTACTAATTCTAGTACAATTTTTTTTTGACAATATACATTTTTTATTATAAAATAATCTAGTAAAATTGTAAAAAAAACTAAATAAAACAAGGAGAAAAAAATTTTATATAGTAGGAGTTTGTTATGGAGAAAAGAATTGATAAAATAAATTATTATTTGGATATAGCAGAAACTGTTGCTTCAAGATCTACTTGTTTAAGAAAAAAATACGGAACAGTGATTGTTAATCATGACCAGATAATTTCAACTGGATATTCCGGTGCACCAAGAGGAAGAAAAAATTGTTGTGATATAGGTTATTGTACAAAGAAAAAATTATTACCAGATCAAAGGCACGGAGGGTATGATGCTTGTAGATCTGTGCATAGTGAACAAAATGCAATAATAAATGCTTCAAGAGAAGAAATGATTGGTTCCACATTATATTTAGTTGGATATAGATATGAAGATAACACAAAGTATGAAGAAGGAGCAGCTCCTTGTTTAATGTGTAGAAAATTAATAATAAATGCTGGAATTGAAAAGGTAATAGTTAGAGAAAATAAAAAAGAGTATAAAATTTATTATGTAAAAGATTGGGTTGAAAATGATGAATTTTTAAATGGACAATTAGAATACTAAAATTGATTTAAAATTTAAATTTAGAATTTTTAAATACTAAGATATAAGGTATTAAGTTTTAAGTGTTGAGTATTAGACATAAATAACAAATTATAAATTTAGAATTTAAAACATTTTATATCTAAATATTGAATATAGAAATAATAATATACAAAAAGAGGAAGTAAAAGTGAAAGAGAAACTTTTAAAAAATAGAAAATTAATAGATGTAATTATAATAATTTTAGTTGGGGTTTTAGTTGGAATTCCACTATTAAGTAAAAATTTAGATGTTTATATTGATGACGGTGTTCAGCATATAGCAAGAGCATATGGAACTTTAGAAAGTATAAAAAAAGATGGATTATTTCCAAATATAATTTCATCTTTTGCAAATAATTTTGGATATTCGTGGAATTTATTTTATGGTCCACTTTCAACTTACGGAATAATATTTTTTAATTTGATATGTAATAATATAGTATCAGCATACAAGATATTTGTTTTTGTGTGTTTAATATGTTCAGGTTTCACAATGTATAAATTTATGTATGGAATTACCAAAAACAATAATGTAGGAATTTTAGCAAGTATTTTATATATGACTTTTCCATATCATTTAACAGATTTATATATTAGAAATGCTTTAGGAGAGTATGTTTCATTTATTTTTATACCACTGGTATTTTTAGGATTATACAATCTATTTTATACAACAGAAAATCATTATTATTTAACTTTTGGAGCGGTTGGACTTATTATTACTCATAATATTTCAACAGTAATGGTTGCTTTTTTTAGTTTAGTATATTTAGTAGTAAATTTACCAAAACTAAAAGAAACAAGAGTGAAAAAAGGCTTGATTTTAAATATTATTTTTATAATTTTAATTAGTAGTTTCTTCTGGATACCAATGCTAGAAACAAATTTCTTTACTAATTATCAGGCTTATGAACCTGGAATGATGTCGAGTTCAGATTCGACTGCAAATAATGGATTAAAACTTAAACAATTATTTGTTACTGAAAATGATGGTTCATTTGTTTTTGAATTAGGACTTCATATTATAATAATGTTAGCATTTTCTGTAATGGCTGTAAGAATGGTAAGAGAAGACTTAAAAGAAACTTACATAGTTTTCTTAATTTTAGGTATTTTAACATTATGGATGTCAACCAAATATTTTCCTTGGAGATTTTTACCTGAACAAGTAAGTATAGTTCAATTTCCTTGGAGATTTCTTATGATGTCTGGATTTTTCTTTAGTTTTATATGCTCAATAAATATGTTCACAATTATAAGAAATTTTAATTATAAAGATGTTATTGTTATTTCAATTATCGCTGTAATATATTTAACAGCTTTTATTGGATATTTAAGTTTTAATGAGAATTTGCCTTATATAACAGATTTTGATTTAGGTCGTATATCTGGAAAAGAGGTTGAAACAGTAGCTGGTACTGCAAAAGCTGAATATTTGCCAGTAAAAGCTTATAAAAATAGATTTTATATTGCAACAAGAGAAGATAATATTTATGTTTTAGATGGAAAAGCTTTAGTAGAAAAAGAAGTAAAAGATAAAACTACATACACAGCAAAAATAAAAACATATGAAGCAGAATATACAATTTTTGAATTACCATATATATATTATCCAGGATATGAAGTTAGATTAGATGGAATTTCTGTACAAACTTTTGAAACAGAAAATGGATTTTTAGGTTTTGCAATGGGGGCTAATGATGAGGTTAGTTTAGATGTTGAATATACTGGTACAACTGCTATGAAAATATCATCATTTATTTCAATTATAAGTTTAATAGCATTTGGAATATATGTTTGGAAAAAGCATTAACTTGCAAAATAATCTGAAATGTTATATAATATGTAAACTAAAAACAGAAAGGAAAAAAATGAAATGTCTAAACCAATAGTGGCAATAATTGGAAAACCAAATGTTGGAAAATCTAGATTTTTTAATTATGTTGTAGGACAACGAATATCGATAGTAGAAGATGTTCCAGGTGTTACAAGAGATAGAGTATATGCAGAAACCTCTTGGAGAGATAGAGAATTCACATTAATAGATACAGGTGGAATTGAGCCTGAAACAAATGATATAATTTTATCTCAAATGCGAGAACAAGCTAATATTGCAATAAATGTAGCTGATGTAATATTATTTATGACAGATATAAAACAAGGAGTAACTGCTTCTGATAAAGAAATTGCAATGATGCTAAAAAAATCACATAAACCTATTATACTTGCTTGTAATAAATCTGATAATTATGGAGAACCACCAGCTGAACTTTATGAATTTTATAATCTAGGATTAGGAGATCCTATGCCAGTATCTGCTGCAAATGCAATAGGAATAGGAGATTTATTAGATGCAATTTATGAAAAATTGCCACCTAAAAGTGATGAAGATGAAGATTATGATAGAATTAAAGTAGCAATAATTGGAAAGCCAAATGTTGGAAAATCTTCATTATTAAATAAAATTTTAGGAGAAGATAGAAGTATAGTAAGCAATATCGCCGGAACAACTAGAGATGCTATAGATTCAGAATTTGAAAATGAATTTGGAAAATACACTTTTATAGATACAGCTGGTGTTAGAAAAAAATCAAAAGTTAATGAATCTATAGAAAAGTTTAGTGTTATGAGAACACTTTTTGCAATAGAAAGAGCAGATGTATGTTTGGTTTTAATTGATGCAATGGAAGGTGTAACAGATCAAGATGCTAAAATTTTAGGAGAAGCACATGAAGCAGGTAAGGGAATAATAATTGTAGTAAATAAATGGGATGAGGTTGAAAAAGAAACTGGAACTTTAGAAAAATATAAAAAAGAAGTATATAATCAAATATCTTATGCTTCTTATGCACCAATTATTTTTATTTCAGCTAAAACAGGACAAAGAGTTAATAAATTATTTGAAATGATAAATAATGTTGCAAAAGAAAATGCAAAAAGAATTTCAACTTCTGTAATAAATGAAGTAATAAATGAAGCAATAGCTGTAGTACAACCACCTACTGATAAAGGAAAAAGATTAAAAATATTATATGGAACACAGGCTTGTTCAAAACCACCAACTTTTGTTATTTTTGTTAATAATAAGGAATTATTTCATTTTTCTTATCAAAGGTATTTAATAAATTGTTTTAGAAATAATTTTGGATTAGAAGGTACACCAGTTAGATTAATAGTAAGAGAAAAAGGTGAAAAATAAAGAAATATAACATGAGAGATTTTCTTGCTTTTTGATATCTTTTTGTATATAATTCTTTTATAAAAAGTTAATACTAATTTTATTTAGTAGAAAGGAAAAAATATGGGTATATATATAGTAATGGCAATTATTGCTTATGCAATAGGAAGCATAAATTTTTCAGTATTAATTAGTAGAAAAATGGCAGGATTTGATGTTAGAGAAAAAGGTAGTGGAAATGCAGGTACTACAAATGTTTTAAGAACTGTTGGAAAAAAGGCTGCAGCATTAACTTTACTTTGTGATATTTTAAAAGGTGTTGTTTCAATATTAATTGCTATAATAATTGGAAAAATTGCAAAAGATTTAAGTCCAGCAATATTAGTTGAAGTTGCAGCATTAGCTGTAGTAATTGGACATACATTCCCAATTTTTTTCGAATTTAGAGGAGGAAAAGGTGTTGCAACAAGTTTAGGAGTAATCCTTTTAATAAATTGGAAAATTGGATTAATATGTTTACTTTTTGGAGTAATTTTAATAGCTATAACAAGAATGGTTTCTTTAGGATCAATTTCAGCAGCAGTTTTATTTGCAGTCCTAACTGTATTTATAAGAGATTCTTATATTGCAGGAATTGAATTTGAATTTAATTTTATTATTTTTGGTATATTGCTAGCAGCTTTTGTTATATTTAATCATAGAAGCAATTTAAAAAGAATTATATCTGGAACAGAAAATAAAATTAGTTTTAAGAAAAAATAAATTTTATGTTAAAATGAAAACAAAGGAGAATATTAATGAAGAAAATTGCAATAATAGGTAGTGGAAGTTGGGGATCTGCTTTAGGAATCTATTTGGCAAAAAATGGAAATAAGGTAAAAATTTGGTCTTTTAGTGAAGATGAAAAAAATATGATAAATAATGAAAAAAAATGTGTATTTCTACCAAAAGCTGTTATTCCAAATGATGTAGTGTGTTCTACAGATTTTAAAGAGGTATTGCAAGATGCAGAAATTGTACTTCATGTAACTCCATCAAAATTTGTTAGAAGTACAATAAAACAATATAAGGATATAATTAATGATAATCAAATTCTAGTAATGTGTTCAAAGGGATTTGAGGCTGAAACACAAATGACCTTAGATGAAGTAATAGAAGAAGAATTACCAAATATAAAATATGGAATACTTTCAGGGCCAAGTCATGCAGAAGAAGTTTCTTTAGATATACCAACAGCTTTAGTTATAGCTTCAAAAGATGAAGTTGTTAAGGAAAAAGTTATAGAAGCTTTTAAAAGTCCTATAATTAGATTATATACTTCAAGTGATGTAAAAGGAGTAGAATTAGGTGGAGCATTAAAAAATATAATAGCTTTTTGCGCTGGTATATCAGTAGGATTAGATTTAGGAGATAATACTTTTGCTGCACTTGCAACTAGAGGATTGGTGGAAATATGTAGGTTAGGCACGGCTATGGGAGGAAAAGAAAAAACTTTTTATGGATTAACAGGACTTGGTGATTTAATAGTAACTTGTGGAAGTGAGCATAGTAGAAATAGAAGAGCAGGAAAACTTATTGGAAAAGGATATTCTATTGAAGAAACTAAAAAAGAAGTTGGTATGACAATTGAAAGTATAGATAATATTGATGTTGCATATAAACTTGCAAAAAAGTATGGTGTTGAAATGCCAATAGTAAATGCTGTATATGATGTTTTATATAATGGGTTAAATCCTAAAACAGCTGTTGAAAATTTAATGACAAGAACTTTAAAAGAAGAATAATATATTATTAATTTAGAAAAAATAAATATAAAAATAAAATATTAAAATAGGAGGAGTAAAAATGGATTTTTTTAACAAATTAGGAAAAAAAGCTAGTGAAACTTATCAAGCTACAAAAGAAAAGGCAACAACAATTTCAGAAGAATTAAAATTGAGAGGAAAAATAAGTGACTTAAAAAGTAAAATAGAAGATATATATACTGAAATTGGAAAAATTGTTTATGATGAAATGAAAGCACAAAATGATGTTTCAAAAGAAGTTGTTACAGAAAAATGTGAAGAGATTTCAAGAGCAAAAGAAGAAATTTCAAAATTAGAAACAGAAATTTTAGCTGTAAAAAAAATAAAAAAATGTGCTAATTGCAATGAAGAATTAGATATTAATGCAGAATTCTGTTCTAAATGTGGAGCTAAACAACCAAAAATAGAGAAAGTTGAAATTAAAGAAGAACCAGCAGAAACAAAAGAAGCAGAAGTAACTGAAGTAAATAATGTTGAAGAAAATAATAATACAGAAAATAATAACAATGAGGAAAATAATTAATGAGATTAGTAGTTCAAAGAGTGACAGAAGCAAAAGTTGATGTTAATGGTGAAACTGTAGGAAAAATAAATAAAGGATTTATGGTTTTATGTGGTATTACACATGAAGATACAGAAAAAGAAGTAAATATTTTAGCAAGAAAATTATGTAATTTGAGAATTTTTGAAGATGAAAATGATAAAATGAACTTATCTTTGAAGGATGTTGGAGGAGAACTTTTAATAATTTCTCAATTTACTTTATATGCAGATAGCATGAGTAGTGGAAATAGACCAAGCTTTATTGAGGCAGCAAGACCTGAAAAAGCAAAACCTCTATATGAATATTTTATTAAAAAATGTGAAGAAGAAGGAATTCATGTTGAAAAAGGAATTTTTGGTGCTGATATGAAAGTTTCATTATTAAATGATGGTCCAGTAACAATTTTATTGGAAAAATAATATTTAAGAAAGTATTAGAATTTATATCTAAAGCAATAAATACTGTAATTCTTAATGTTAATAAGGATATCTTTCATAAATATATTTTATAATATTATTTAAGTTATTATTTGTAACGCAAATATAAACATCTTTATCAAGACTAATCCATAAATTAGCATTAAATTTTTCATTATTATCAATAAAACAACTTATAATCTCAATCATATCAATTGGATTATTAAATTCTTGTTTATATATTAAATTATTTTCAAGTTTAAGATTTTTAGAATAAAAAAGTTCTAAAAATCTTTTTATTTCTCCTTCTTTTTCACTATAAAAATTAATTGATGTTTTCATTTTTTCACTCCATTTATACTTATTAAAATTATTATATATAGTATATGTTTTTTTATACTGTATAGATTTTCTAACAAGATTTGAATAAAAATTTTTTCTGTTGTGAATACTATAAGAAAATGGAGGAGATTATGAACAAAAAAGAGAATTTTAAATTTATTTTTCTAATTTCTTTTCTAATATTTTTTCTTACAGGTTGTTCTCTTCAAGAAGAAAATCCAAAAACTATACAAGATAAAACTAATGAAGAAATTAGTTATATTGAAGATGAAATATTTACAATAGTTAATAAATATATAAAAGGCGAGTATAATGATGATACAGGTGGAATTAAATGGGATGATGTAAATAAAGAAGTACAAAATTTAAATAGTGTTTTAGATACAATAATGTTAGATTTATCTGAACTTGAAATTACTAATAATGAACTTGTAAATTTAAGAAATGAGGTAAATAATTTGTCTATTTCAGTTACAAATAAAGATGATTATAATTTATTACAAAAAAGTAGTTATATATATTCTTTACTTCCAACTTATATGGAAAAATATTCACAAGATAAAAACAAAATTGACAATATGAAATTAAAATCATTAGTTTTATCAGCTCTTGTTCAAGCTAATTTTTTAGAGTGGGATACTGCAAAAAATACGGCTTTATTAGTAGAAAATAAGTATAAAGAAATGATGGATAACGTGGATTATATGAAAGAATATTCTTATAACTTAAATAAAACATATATTTTAATTGGTGAATTTAAAAATGCAATAGATTTAGAAGAAGTAGAACTTACAAAGCAAAAGTATATTAATTTTATAGATAAATTTTAATGCTAATAACATTGTTTTTTATCTATATAATTACAAATAATTTTTACAAAGAATTAAGAAAGAATTAAGGTAGAGGTTTTAACAATTGCAAAATAAAAATCTAACAATGCTTTTGCTCTTATACAAATTTTATAAAATAAAAATCAGATACAGCTTTTGAAAAAATATTATATAATAAATATATGATAGAGAAATTTTAGTAGATGTCTATTATATAAAAAAAGATATTTGAATTAAAATCAAATATCTTTTTTTTATATAGAATGTAGATATGAATATGTTTGAATTTTATTTTAAATTTTTTATATAGATATCTAATTATTATAGATTATTATAGAGTTTTTAGATAATTCATATAAAAAATTATTATAAAGTTTCTTCAATATTAGTTGAATTTTCAGTATCATATTCAATTAATTTTTGTACAATTTGTACAGCATTTGATGCAGCACCTTTTCTTATATTGTCTGCTACACACCAGAAGTTAATTCCAGAATCTACGCTATAATCTCTTCTAATTCTTCCAACAAAACTTTCATCATGGCCGGTTGCGTTTAAAGCTAAAGGATATATATTGTTTTCAGGATCATCTTGAACAATAACTCCATTAGAATTCTTTAATACATTTTTTAGTTCATCTAAATCAAATTTTTCTTCAAACTCTACATTTATAGATTCACTATGTGAATTTAAAACTGGTACACGAACAGTAGTTGCTGTAATTTTCAAATCAGGACGTTTTAATATTTTTCGTGTTTCATTTATCATTTTTTCTTCTTCTTTTGTATATCCGTTTTCCATAAAAGAATCAATATGTGGAATACAGTTATTTACAATAGGATAAGGGAATTTTTTAGGTTCTTCACCTTCTAAACCTCTTTCTAAATCTACAATACCTTCATGACCAGCACCAGAAACAGCTTGATAAGTAGAATATACAATTCTTTTTATTGTATATTTATCATCTAGAGCTTTTAGAGGAATAACTGCTTGAATAGTTGAACAATTTGGATTTGCAATAATTCCTTTATTGTTTTTTATTTCTTCTGCATTTACTTCAGGTACTACTAGAGGTACATCTGGATCCATTCTGAATGCACTACTATTATCTACAACTATGCAACCAGATCTAGCAGCAATTGGAGCATAATGTTTGGAAGCATTACTTCCAGCAGAAAATATTGCAAAATCAAAACCTTGCTCAAATGAATCTTCTTTTAATTCTTTTACTAAACATTGTTTGCCATTAAAGAAAAAGTCAGTACCAGCAGATTTTCTCGTTGCAAAGAATTCACAATGAGATATTGGTAAGTTGTATTCTTGAATAATTTCAACAACTTTTCTACCAACAACACCGGTAGCACCAACAATGGCTAATTTGTATTCTTTCATAATAACCCCCTTAAAAAGTAAGATATAATTAGATAAATTTATGTTTAAATATTAAAACGAAAACAAAATTATTCTAATAACATTTTGTATATTATATTCCAAAAAAAGGAATTTGTATATAGTTCTTTAAAATTAATTGTTTTCATAAATATAATAATACAAATAATAAGATACAAGATCTCTAAATTCTGAATAAGTAATATCTGAGGAATTATCATAATAAGTATAATAAGCTTTTCTAAGTTCTTCTTCACTAACATAATCATTTACATCAAATTCTTCAGATTTATCAGATGTTTTTTCATCATCTTGAATAGTTGTATTTGTTATAGAAGTATTATTAGAAATATTTTCTGATGATTTATCGTTATTTAAAATAGTCCCTTTTTCTTCACCACTAGTAAAAGAGTTAAATTTTATAATAGTTAGAATGAAAATTATTAAATATGCAGTTAAGATAGCCAAAATAATGAGTATTTTACTTGGCAGGTTAAGCTTATTAACCGAATTTACAATTTTTTCTGAAAATTGATCATTCATATTATTTGTATAACTATAATTAGAATTTGGAGTTTTTGAACGATGATAATCTGTATATCTTTTATTATAATCACCAAATTCATAAGCATTTTTATTTCTATAATATTCTTGATAAGAATAAGCTGAAGGATTATTATATTTGGGTGGAGTATATTCATAAGTAATAGGACTTGGATTTTCACTTTCAAGTTCTAAATCATATTCAGCTCGTTTTTCGGAATCTGATAAAATTTCATAAGCAACGTTTACTTCTTTAGATTTTTTCTCAGCAAAACTTTTATCACCTTGATATATATCTGGGTGATATTTTTTAATTAAATTTATATACGAATTTCTTATTTCTTCTTGAGAAGCATTTTTCTTAACTTGTAAAATTTCGTAGTAATTCATTTTTTTCTCCATAACCTATTTAAAATATATAATATTAAAATTGATAAGCAAATTTATATTTAAAACATAGCATTAAAAAAATCTACAATTTCCAAAAAAAGAAGACCAACAAAATATGAAATGAAAAATGCTAAAATAAAATATAAAATATGTAAAGCCGTTTTTTTACTTGTTGGAATATAAAAAATAGAAATTTTTTCTGAGTCTGAATGACTTATATTATTATTATTATTATTTTTATTTTCATTGTTATTTATTTCACTAGTTTCCCAAGATTCACTAGAAACATTTTCCCAGATATCTTCAGAATCGGAATTCCAATCATCATCAGAATTAATATCTATTTTTTGATTTCTAGAATAATAATTTGAATATAAATCTGAAGGCGATTTATGACTTTCTATGTGTTTAAGATTTTTCATGTCATATTTTACTTTAGCTTTTGGATTTGAAAGTAAATTATATGCTTTTTGTATCTTGTAAAGTTGTCTTTTAGCAAAATACGCATCACCTAAATATTCTTTAGGATTGTATTTTTCAATTAATTCCAGATAAGATTTCCTGATTTCAGCTTGTGTAGCATTTTTATCGACTTTTAATGTATCATATGGGTTCATATTATTCTCCAATCAATTTAATAAAATCTCTCTTTTATAAATATTATAAATATAATTTTACAAAAAAACAATTACATTTTAATTTTATTTAGCTTAAACAAAATATACGAAGTGTGAATTATTAAAATAGATAAAAACTATATAAAGTTTTAATAAATATAAGGTAAAATCTTGAAAATTGAGTCGAAATATTATAAAATATTTAGGTATTTGGAGGAATTATAATGCAAGAAAATCAAGAAAAATTTATAGAAAAAGTTAAAGAAAAAAATAAAAGCAAAAATTTAAAATATTCTATTTTAACAATGGGATGTCAGTTAAATGAAAATGATTCGGAAAAAATTTCTGGCATGTTAACAAAAATGGGATATAATGAAATAGAAGACTATAAAAGAGCTGATTTGATTATTTTTAATACTTGTTGTGTTAGAGAAAATGCAGAGGAAAGACTATTTGGAAAAATAGGAGAAATCAAAAAACTAAAAGAATCTAAAGATATTATTCTTGCTATTGGTGGTTGCATGATGCAAGAAAAAGGAATGATAAATAAAATAAAAAGAAGCTATCCTTTTGTAGATATTGTGTTTGGAACACATACAATGCAAAATCTTCCTGAAGACATTTATAAAGTTATTGTTAATAAAGAAAAAGTAAAAGATATTCTAGATATAGATGGAGAAATTTATGAAGGTTTACCAATAAAAAGAAATAGTAAATATAAAGCTTCTGTTACAATAATGTATGGTTGCAATAATTTCTGTTCATATTGCATTGTTCCTTATGTTAGGGGTAGAGAAAGAAGCAGAGAACCTCAAAAAATTTTAGAAGAAGTTAAAGAACTTGCAAAAGAAGGATATAAAGAAATAACACTTTTAGGTCAAAATGTTAATTCTTATAAAGGAAATGAAAAAATAAAAAATTTTGCAGATCTTTTAAATGCTGTTTGTAAAATTGAAGGCATAGAGAGAGTGAATTTTATATCACCACATCCAAAAGATTTTACTGATGATGTAATAGAGGCAATTGCAAAAAATGAAAAAGTAACTAGAATTATTCATCTTCCACTTCAAGCCGGAAATACAAAAGTTTTAAAAGAAATGAATAGGAAATATACAAAAGAAGAGTTTTTAAATTTAGCGGAAAAAATAAAAAGCAATGTACCAGGAGTGGTTTTGTCAACAGATATTATTGTCGGATTTCCTGGTGAGACTGAGGAAGAGTTTGAAGATACTTTAGATGTTGTTAAAAAAGTTAATTTTGAACAAATATTTATGTTTATATATTCTAAAAGAGATGGAACAGTAGCTGCAAAAAGAGAAGATCAAATTCCAGAAGAAATTAAACATAAAAGATTTGAAAAATTAAAAGAACTTTATGAATCTAGAGTTGATGAAAATAATGAAAAATATATAGGAACTAAACAAAAAATTTTAATTGAAAATACTAGTAAATATAATAAAAATACTTATGAAGGAAGAACTTCAACAAATAAAGTTGTAATAATAGAAAAAAATGAAAATTATAAGATTGGAGAGATTGTAGAAGTTAAAATAACAGAAAACCATAGGTGGTATTTAAAAGGAGTAATAGTATTATAATATGAATGATAATTTTGAATTAGAACAAACTGAATTAGAAATTATTGATTTATTTTTAAATCAAGGATTTTCAATTAGAAAAATTTCTGAAAGATATAATAGTTATGGAAGAACTAAAATAAAGAATATTTTAAAAAAGTATGCTAGTCTTAGTGATGAAAATAGACAAGCTATTGAACTGAAATTGTATAATCAAAAAACTCATAGAAAAGCGAAAAATACTGAAGAAATGGATTTTCAAAAGAGAGTAACCAAAGAGAAAGCAGAATCTCAACCTAAAAAAAGTGATATTTTTGCCCAACTATCTAGAGAAGAACAACTGAATATAATTTATACTAAATTAAATGAAAGACGTGTTTTAAATGGAAGAAAAACATATAAGATAGAGATGCTTGAGAGAAAAGCTAATAGATTACTAGATTTTTTTGAGAAAAGAAATGAGGGAATAGAAAATCCTTTAGGGCAAATTTCAGAATATCAGGTCTTAAAAATGTTATATGATTATCCAACATTACTTTCTCTTAGTTTAAATAATAAAATAAGACCAACTTTGATGGTATTAGAAAAAAATGCAAATATAGGAAAAGAGAAAGCTTCAAAAATTATAACAGAAAATCCTGCTGTTTTAGGCACTACAATTGAAAGAACGAAATTACAACTTAGAATTTTAAAAGATACCGAAACATTGAAATTTGTTTTAGAAAAACCTAGAATTTTAAGAACATCACCAGAACTTATGTATGCACAAATAAGATTATGGAAAAAAGATAAAAAATTTTCAACACCATTTGTTTCAAACAAAAAACTTTATGAATTATATAATAAAAAATCAGATGAAATTGAAGCAGAATATAAAATTCAAGATGAATATGGGGATGATGAGTATTTTGATAGTAGAATATAGAGAGTTTGAAACAAAATGAAATAGAAAGTTTGAAAGGAAAAAATATGAAAGAAATTGAAAATATATCTTTAGAAAAATATTTAAAAATGATAGGATTTGATGAAGAAGAAATTAGTATGATTTTAGATTATGCAAATAGTGAAATAGATAAAAAAGTTTTACACGAAAAAGTAAAGTATTTAATTTCTTTAGGTTTAGAAGCAAGGCAAATAAGAATAATATTAGAAGAAGATCCTACTTTTTTAACAGAAGAGTTTGAGCAAATAAAAAATAATTCAGAAATTTTACATAAATATTTAGATAAAGAGGAATTAAAAAATACTTTAGAAGTGGCACCAGAAATTCTTACAATGAAAAAAGATGACTTAAAAAGAAATATAAATTTATTAGACATTATTATTAATAATTCAGAAATATTAAAAGTTATAATGCAAGATAGAGGTGAAATTTTAACATATAAGCCAGATTATTTAAGTGATAAATTTACATTTCTTATAAATAATGGTTTAAAAGAAAATATACTTAAAATATTAATAGAAAACATAGAGATTTTTGATTTAGATAATTCAGAAATAAACATTGAAGAATTAAAAATTTAAAATTCTAACATAAAGTTAGAAAAATATTGCAATTTTAAATGCAATTTTTTATCATATAAAAAATTAAATGATAAAAGATAAGAATAGTAATTAAAATTATTAGCAATAAAATATAAATTTATTTAGTAATATAAAATATTAGAAATAGCAAGAAAAGAGGCAGTAAAATATGGCAGAATTATCACCTATGATGCAAAATTATTTGAATACTAAAAGTCAATACAAAGATTGTATGTTATTTTATAGATTAGGCGATTTTTATGAGATGTTTTTTGATGATGCAATTATTGCATCAAGAGAACTAGAAATAACTTTAACTTCCAGAGCATGTGGTTTAGAAGAAAAAGCTCCAATGTGTGGGGTTCCTTACCATGCAGTTGAAATTTATATATCAAGACTTATTGCAAAAGGATATAAAGTAGCAATATGTGAGCAATTAGAAGACCCTAAAAAAGCAAAAGGTATAGTAAAAAGAGATGTAATAAGAGTTGTAACACCAGGAACAGTTATCGAAACTAATATGCTAGAAGAAAAGAAAAATAATTATATTATGAGTATTGCTAAAAAAGGAATGTATTATGGAATAGGTATTTGTGATATAAGTACAGGAGATTTTTATGCTACACAAATAAAACTTGCTGAAAATAATTTTGAAAAATTGTTAGATGAATACGCAAGATATTCGCCAGCAGAATTAGTAGTAAACACAGCAATGGGAAATTCAGAAAAAGAATTAAATATTTTAAAAGATAGAAATAATACTTTTGTGACAGTAAGAGAAGATAAAAATTTTGAAGAAGATGAAGAAAAGTTATTAAATTTATATACTATTACTGATGGATATGATAAAGAAAAAAAAGAATTTAATGATGAAAGCTTAGTTGTTTCTGCTATAAATGGTTTATTAAATTATTTTACAGAAACACAAAAAGTAAAATTAGAGCATATAAATAAAATTAAAATTTACGAAGTTCAAAAATATATGGCTTTAGATATTAATGCAAGAAGAAGTTTAGAGCTTACAGAAAGAATGAGAGATAAGTCTAAAAAAGGTACTTTAATTTGGGTATTAGATAAAACTTCTACATCTATGGGTGGAAGGCTTTTAAGAAGATGGATAAATGATCCATTATTAGAAATAGAAGAAATTAAAGAAAGATTAGATGCAGTAAAAGAATTAAAAGATAATATGATTCTTAGAGATGATATTATTAATCTTCTAAAAAAGGTATATGATATAGAAAGATTAGCTGGAAAAATTTCTTATGGAAATGCAAATGCAAGAGATATGATTTCACTTAAAAATTCTTTAAGTAATATTCCAAGTTTAAAACAAATACTTAGTACTACTAATTCAAAATTATTGCAAATTATGTATAAAAGATTAGATGAATTAAAAGACATTTATTCTTTAATTGAAAGAGCTATCGTTGATGAGCCACCAATAAGTGTTAAAGAAGGCGGAATAATAAAAAAAGGATTTAATTCAGAAATAGATGATTTAAAAGAAGCTTCAACCCAAGGAAAAAATTGGATTATAGCGTTAGAAGCTAAAGAAAAAGAAAGAACAGGAATTAGAAATTTAAAAGTAGGATATACAAAAGTTTTTGGATATTATATAGAAATAACAAAATCTTTTCTAAATCAAGTACCAGAAAATTATATTAGAAAACAAACATTAACTGGTGGAGAAAGATTTGTAACTGAAGAGCTTAAACAAATAGAAGAAAAAATATTAGGTTCTGAGGAAAAAGTAATTTCACTTGAATATGAAGTTTTCACGCAAATAAGAAATGAAATAGCAAGAAATATAGAAAGATTACAAAAATCTGCAAACACAATTGCAAATATAGATGTTTTAGCAAGTTTAGCTGTTGTTGCAGAAGATAATAATTATGTTTATCCAGAAGTGAATGATGGAGATATAATTGATATAAAATCTGGACGTCATCCAGTAATTGAAAAAATGATTAATGATGGAAGCTTTGTGGAAAATGATACTTATCTAGATTGCGATAAATCTAGAGTAGAAATAATTACAGGACCTAATATGGCTGGAAAGTCAACTTTTATGAGGCAAGTAGCGATTATTACTTTAATGGCACAAATAGGTAGTTTTGTTCCAGCAGAAAAAGCATGTATAGGAATTGTGGATAAAATTTTTACTAGAGTTGGCGCTTCTGATGATTTAAGTAGTGGACAAAGTACTTTTATGGTAGAAATGAATGAAGTAGCCAATATTCTAAAAGAAGCTACACCAAAGAGCTTAGTAATTTTAGATGAAATAGGAAGAGGAACATCAACTTATGATGGGCTTTCTATAGCCTGGGCTGTTGCAGAATATATAGCAGATAAAGAAAAAATAGGTTGTAAAACTCTTTTTGCAACACATTATCATGAATTATTAGGACTTGAAGAAAAAGTTGAAGGAATAAAGAATTTTCAAGTTGCAGTTAAAGAAAAAGGAGAAGACATTATCTTTTTAAGAAAAATTGTAGAGGGTGGAACAGATGAAAGTTATGGAATACATGTTGCAAAACTTGCAGGAGTTCCAAAAACAGTTGTTACAAGAGCAAATAAGATTTTGCGTTCACTTGAAAAAGGCGGAGTGAAGATAAAAGAAGAAAAAGAAAGTAAAAAACAAGTAGAAGGACAATTTGATTTATTTAATTTAAAACTTGCTGATATTTCTCATGAACTTGATAAAATTAATATTAATGAACTTACTCCTATAGATGCTCTTAATACATTGGTAAAATTAAAAGAAATGCTAAAATAAAAAATAATAACATAAACAAGCACTCCTTACATAATATATATAGTAAAAAATATATTATGTAAGGAGTTTTTTATGTGTGGAATTGTAGGTGTTGTAAATTATAGAGAAGATATTTCTAAAAAACATTCAATTATTAGAAATATGTCTAAAACTTTGACAAAAAGAGGACCAGACGAGGATGGAATTTATTTTTCAAAACATGCAAATTTAGCTCATAGAAGATTAAGTATAATTGATATAGAAAATGGAAAGCAACCAATGAGTTTTAAATTTAATGAGGTTACATATACAATAGTATATAATGGCCAATTATATAATTCGAAAGAATTGAAAGAAACTTTGTTAGATAATGGATTTAAAATTGAAACTCATTCTGATACAGAAATATTACTAAAAGCTTATATTTTTTATGGTAAAGAAATTTGTAAATATTTAAACGGAGTTTTTGCTTTTGCCATTTGGAATGATAAGAAAGAAGAATTATTTATGGCAAGAGATCATTTTGGAATAAAACCGTTATATTATTCATTTTTTAATGAAAATTTTGTATTTGCCTCAGAAGTAAAAGCAATTTTAAATCACCCAGAATGCAAAGCAATTTTAGATAAAACAGGAATTTCAGAGTTATTAGGAATAGGACCAAGTCATACACAAGGAATTTGTCCTTTTAAAGGGATTGAAGAATTAGAACCAGCACATGCTATTATTTATAATAAAAATTATTTTAAGAAATTTGAGTATTGGAAGTTAGAAACAAAAGATCATAAAGATAATTTAAAAGAAACTTGTGAAAAAATAAGATTTTTAATTAAAGACTCTATTGAAAGACAGATGGTTTCAGATGTTCCAATAGGAAGCTTGCTTTCAGGAGGGTTAGATTCAAGTATTATTACTAAATATGCTTCAGATTTTTATAAAGAAAAATATGGAGAAAAATTACAAACATTTTCAGTTGATTATGTAGATCAAGAAAAAAATTTTGTAAAAAATGATTTTCAACCTAACACAGATAACTATTATATAGATTTAATGGTAAGAGAGCTTGATACTAAGCATAAAAAGATAATTTTAGACACACCAGAATTGTTTGAAAGCTTAGAAGATGCAATGATAGCAAGAGATTTTCCAGGTATGGCAGATGTGGATTCATCATATTTATTATTCTTTAAAAATGTAAAGAAAGATATAAAAGTAGCACTTTCGGGAGAATGTTCAGATGAAATTTTTGGAGGTTATCCATGGTATTTTAGAGAAGATGCCCTAAATAGTAATACATTTCCATGGTCTATTGCTATAGAAGAAAGACAAAAACTATTAAATGAAAATATTTCTAAAGAATTAAATTTAAAAGAATATATAGACAAACAATATAAAACATCACTAGAAAAAGTAGAATTTTTAAAAAGTGATAGTATAACAAATAGGCTTCATAGAAATTTAATATATTTAACTTCAAATTGGTTTATGCAAACATTATTAGATAGAACAGATAGAATGTGCATGTATAATGGGTTTGAAGTTCGAGTACCATTTTGTGATTACAGAATTGTAGAATATGCATGGAATATTCCATGGGAGATGAAAGCATATCAAGGTAGAGAAAAAGGATTATTACGATATGCAATGGAAGGTATTTTACCAGAAGAAGTTTTGTATAGAAAAAAGAGCCCATATCCTAAAACACATAATCCAAATTATACGAGTGTAGTTAAGAAAAAATTAGCACAAATTATGGAAGATACTTGTGCACCAATAAATAGACTTTTAAATAGAAAATATATTTTAGAAATTTTAGAAACAGAAGGTAAAGCTTTTTCAAGACCATGGTTTGGTCAGTTAATGACAGGTCCACAACTTATGGCATATTTAATTCAAGTAAATATGTGGCTTGAAAAATATGAACCTAAAATAGAGATATAATCTAATATTAGTTGTTAAATTATAAAATAAAATTTAAAGTAAAAGTTGTATTTTCGAAGAAGTACCCTTTAAATGCTAGTAAAACTTAGTATTTAAAGGGATATTTTTATATAATTAAGAAAAATTTTTGAATTTTTTATTATATAAAAGGCTTTTGAAAAAATATATACAAAATGACAAAAGTATGCTATAATAACAAACAGTTTTACTAAATTCATAAATTAATTTGGAGGAAAAGTGAAATATATAGGAAAACCCATAGATACTGAAAAATATATTATGGTAGATGAAGATAATTACAAAAAACGGTTTATTTGAATATCAAGCAGTAAATCCTAAAGATTTAAGTAATAGGAAAAACAAAAATCACTTTTTCTTTAAAAGGACGATTTGGATAGATGATGCACATTTAGGAGAAATGCTAGCTTGGATTATTGCAAATAAAGTAGGTTTTGAAGCATGTGATGTTGAGTTATATAAAAAACAATTTTTATTTAATTCAAAATTTGATAGAGGTATTTTAAGTTATGTTGAAAAATCTGAAAATGATAATTTTATAAATCCATATTTCTTAATAAAAAATTATTTAAATAGTATTAATTCTAATTCAAAATTTGAAAGAGGGATATATGATATAGATACAATATTAAATTCTATTTTTCAAGAATGTTTGAAAAATAATAGACCATATCAAGAATTTTTAGATATAAAACAGGATTTAATAAATATGATAGTATTTGATTTTAAGTTTTTGAATACAGATAGAACTATTGACAATTGGATGCTTAGAAGAGATACTAAAACAGGAGTTATAGATTTATATCCTATGTTTGATAATGAAGGAGTTTTAGGATTTGATATAAATTTAGAAAAAGGTCAAACTTTTACAAGAGAACAAATTGAAAATTTGAATAGGGAAAGAAGAATAGCAGTAATATCACCAAGTGATGTAGGAAAAGATGAAAATAAAGTAAAATATGAAGAAATTTTAAGATATTTATTGAAAATGTATCCAGAGCAAACAAAGAATGCACTAGAAGCAGTAAGTAAATTTAGAGTATCAGATTTAGAGCAAGCTTTAGATGAAATAGAAGATATTTCCGAAGAAAGAAAAAAATTAGCATTAGGATTATTTATAGCCAGAAGTAGAGATATTAATAGAATTTATGAAGAAAAAACAAAAAATGAACATGCTAGATTAAAACAAATTTGAAATATAAAATCAAAAATAATTTATAATTAAAATATTATAGAATATAGTAAAAAATAGCTTATAAATAATATAAATTAAAAATAGATGATACTACATGTACATTGAAAATAATATATGTTTAAAATGGGTGTGACATATAAATAGAAAATAAAATATTGACTTTTTTTGATAATATATGTATAATATCCAAGTGCCAAGAAAAGGAGTTTATATGAACAAATCAAATGAACAAACTGTACTTATTTCAATGAAAATATCAACAATAATGGTAATTTCTGTATTATTAATTTTGATAGTTAGTGGAATAGTAGTAGTTAAAAATAATAGTGAATATGAACAAATTAGTTTAGCAGATAATTCAAATTCTGAGGAAGAATTAAATATAGAAAATGAAATTCCTAGTACAGAGGATATTAAAGAACATTACGAAAGAAGAAATGTAGAAATGACAGCGAGATTTTCGGAACACAGAGAAGAGGCTACTTCTACAGCAATAGAAGAAGTTACAATTTCTAAAGATATGGATTTAACTGTTAGAACAGGATTATCTAGAGAAGATTTTATTACTTTAATAGCTGGAGTTAAAGCAGATACATCTGGATTTTTTGAAGAAAATGCTGGTTTAATATATGATGTTTGTGAAAAATATCAAATAAATGAAATATTTTTCTGCGGATTAATCTCAGCAGAATCAGGATGGACAATAGCAAGTAATCATAGAAATACGCATAATTATATAAGTTTAATGTCTAGTAGAGGTTTAATTAGATTTGCTTCAGTTGAGGATGGAATGGAACAAGCAGCTAAAACTTTACATGACAAATATCTAACACCAGGTGGTGCATTTTATTATGGACCAACACTTGCTGGAGTAAAAACAAAATTTTGCCCAGCTTCAAGTACATGGGTAAATTTAGTTTATCAAAGAATGGATCAAATAATATAAAAAAATCTCCTAAATTTTATAGGAGATTTTTTTCGTAATAATTCAAAATTTAATTATATTAATAAAAAAATCATAAAAATATTAAAGTGGCGAAAATTGGTTATTCTTAGAGAGAATTGACTTTTAAGGAAATATATGATATATAAATTATGAAGAAGATATTATAGATGTTAAATATTTATTTTTCTCTTTAAATTTTATAATAATGCCGGCACTTCTTTAAAAATTAATTGTATAAAGGAGGAACATATAATGGCAAGTAATGTAAAAAGCAAGATAGCTTTTATTTGTGGTGCAGTTATATTATTTATATGTTTTTTGACAAAATCTGAATTGGCGGTAAATATAAATGAAATTAATGGAATAAGTAATAGGTGGTTTTATATAAAAAATAGTTATACAGGAAAATATTTAGATGTGTATAATGGATATGCAAATGCTGGAACCAATGTCCAACAATGTAAATATAATGGTTCTTATGCACAAAAGTGGTATTTCTATCATATAGGAAATGGTGAGTATTTTATAGCGAGTGATACTGGAAGTACAAATGATGGAGAATATACTTATTTTAATTTTGTGTTAGATGTTGTAAATGGAATTAATGAAGATGGAACTAATATACATATATGGGAAATATTACAAGGAGATCCACAAAAGTTTGCTGTAACATCAACTGGTGTGGGAACTTATGTTATAAGAACAAAATCAAGTAACTGGGAAAAGTGTTTGTCATTAGCTTCTGATTTTTGTTCAGACGGAGTAAATGTTGAACAAAGAACATATAATGGAGATGTTGATCAAGAATGGATATTAGAACCTGTTAATAGATGGAATAATCTGGGAGTGCGTTATGCTGAAGAATGTTATAATAAGAGAACAGCATGCTATCCTAACTGCTCAGACATAGGTGGAGATTGTGCAAATTTTGTTTCACAATGTTTACTTGCAGCTGGAAAACATATAAATTCAGATTGGTATATGGATAAGAAAAATAATGTTTATCAGACACCTGCAGCAGGTACAACACAACTAGATGCTTCATGGGATTATACATATGCATGGATTAATGCAGATGAATTTAGAAAATATTGGAAAGAAAATGCTGTAAGAACATATGCTTGCTCAGGAAAAAAGGCTTTAGAAGATATGTTTGGAGTGTATGCTCAGGATTATGTTGCAGGAGATGTAATTCAATATGGAGATTCTTTTTTAGGATTAGAGACTTCAACTGAACATACAATGTATATAACTGGATATAAAACTCAAATAGTTGATGGAACATTATATCCAAGTTATACTGTAACATATCATTCGTCAGATACGCTAAATAAGCCATTAACTGAATTATATCAAAAATATTCTAATAAGTATTTTAGAATGTATCAAATCCATTAGGAGGTATAAAATGAATAAAAAGAAAATTTTTATAATTATAGCAGTTTTAATTATAATACTTATTCCTATTATAGGTATTGGTGCTAATAAAATTAGAAGAAAAATGAATGGGAAGATGGTAGTTATGCAAGGAGAAGATATTTCAGATATAGAAGATGGAGAAAAATTAATCTTAGCAGCACCAATTGAAGATGAAAATAGTGGGCGCGAGGCAGATTTAGAAATGAAACAAGCTTATGAAGAAAATATGTATTCAGAAAACAACATTGCAAAACCAAGTATCCAAAAATATAGTGCAGAAGAGATAGAAGAGCAAAAACAGTATGAGAAAGAACAAGAAGAATTAAATGTTAAAGAACAGGAAGTACTTAATGTATTATATAAATTTTATGAAAAAAATTATGTAGATAATCTAGCAAACGAATGTAGAGAAAATCCGTATTCATTAGATCATAATACTTATTCAGAACAAATAGAAGAATTAATTGAAATTACAATAAAAGCAATTGAACAAAGTGAAGTTGAAAATGACAAAAATGTATTAAGAAATTTTTTGAAAATGGGGGACTTATCAGGAATAAAAAATGAAAATCTAAAAAATAAATTGAGAAATTTAGGAATTGATGTATAAAATTAAAAATAAAATAATAGAAAATCCTAGCTAAAAAATTAGAAATAAGTATCAAAAAAGCTTATTAGAAGGCTAGGATTTTTATTGTCCAAAAAATCCCAAAAAGTATTGATTTTTTAAGTGTTTAATGATATAAATTAGGAGTATATATTAAAAGGAGGAATTATGGGCTTTTTTGATAAATTAAAACAAGGATTAGGAAAAACCAAAAATTCTATTGATGAAAAAATTAACAATGTTTTTAGTGTATTTAGAAAAGTTGATGAAGAATTATTAGAAGAACTAGAAGAAGTTTTAGTCATGTCTGATATAGGTATGGAAACTTCAATGAAAATAATAGATGAATTAAGAACAAAAATAAAAAAAGAAAAAATACAAGATGAAGAAGATGTAAAAAAAGCATTAAAAGAAATAATGAAAAACATTTTAGATATTGCAGATCCAAAACTAAATTTAGATACTAAACCATCTGTAATATTAGTAGTTGGTGTAAACGGAGTTGGAAAAACAACTTCAATTGGAAAAATTGCAAATAATTTAGTAAAATCTGGAAAAAAAGTAATAGTTGCAGCTGCAGATACTTTTAGAGCGGCAGCAGTAGAACAATTAGAAATTTGGGCAGAAAGGTCAGGTAGTCAAATTGTAAAAAAAGAAGAAGGCTCAGATCCAGCTTCTGTAGTATTCGATGCAATCAAGCAAACTAAAGAGCAAGGAGCAGATATTTTAATTGTTGATACTGCTGGAAGACTTCATAATAAAAAATATTTAATGGACGAGCTTTTCAAAATAAAGAAAGTTATAGAAAAAGAATTGCCTGATGCAAGTAAAGAAGTTTTATTAGTATTAGATGCAGAAACAGGTCAAAATGCTATATCACAAGTCAAAGCATTTAAAGAAACTACAGATATAACAGGACTTGTGTTAACTAAATTAGATGGAACAGCAAAGGGTGGAGTTGTTTTAGGAATTGTATCAGAAAATCAAATACCTATTAAATTTATTGGCGTAGGTGAACAAATTGATGATATGCAAGTTTTTAATGCAGAAGAATTTTTAAATGCAATAATTTAGAAAGGATAAAAAAAATGGAAGAAAAAAAAGATTCAAAAGTAAAAGACATTACTAAAGAAAAGAAGAAAAACAAATTTGCGATAAGAACGATAATAGTTTTACTAGTGATAGTGGCTTTTGCACTAATTACTGCAATCTCTTTAAGAGCAGAATATTTAAGTCTAATAGGAATTGGCGAAAATTATAAATCTGTATTTTTTCAAAAAATTCAAAACAAATATACAGTAATGGGAGTTGCTTTTGTAATAATATATATTTTTGTTTATATAATAAATAAATTTACTAGAAAAGGGTTAAAGAAATTTTTTGATGATGAAAAAAAAGAAATGCCAAAATTACCTAATAAAAGTTTATGTTTAATATTTGCTTTAATAGGTGGAATAATAGCATCTGTTATGCTTGCAGATAAACTTGCTATTTTTAGAAATGCAGGATTTTTTGGACAAGAAGATAAAATATTTGGTGCAGACATAGGGTATTATATGTTTTCATTACCATTTATACAAACAATGCTATTATTCTTAGGAGAAGTTTTTGTTGCAACAATTATATATGTGGCAATTTATTATGTAATAACTTTAAATACATATTTTGATGGTGTTGATGTTGAAACATTGAAGAAAAATACCTTCATAAAACAAGAAGTTGTTCTATTAATGTTAGTAGTATTAGTTTTATGTGGATATATTTTTATATCTTCGCAAAATATTTTAACAGGAAATATGGTTGCAATAGATGACGAAGCATCAACAGAACTTGTTGGCGCTGGGAAAACAGATGTAACGATAAAGCTATGGGGATATAGAATTTTAGGTATAGTTATAATTATTGCTATAGTTAGATTATTAAGATATGTAAAAAAACAAAACTTTAAACAATCTGTAATATCTGCTCTAATAGTTCCAGTTTATTTAGTTGGATTGTTTTGTGTAATGACATATTTTCAGTTAATTCATGTTGGTAATAATGAATTAGATATAGAAAAAGAATATATTGGTTATAATATAGAGAACACAAAAAAAGCTTATGGGATTGATATAGAACAACAAAATATAGATAATTATCAAGCTATAACATCAGAACAAATTGAAAATAATGAGCAAGTAATAGATAATATTCCTATAATAACAGAAGAAGTAACTTCTCAAGCAGTTGCAGAACATCAAGAAAATAGTGTTTATTACAATTATGATAATACATTTTTGGCTGTTTATAATGTAAATAATAAAGATCAATTATTATATATAACTCCTCGTGAAATTTCAACAGATGCAACAAGTAGTTATAATAATAGATCACTCATTTATACACATGGATACTCAGCAGTTGTGAGCTCTGCAACAGATTCAAACAATGATGGATTTGCAGAATATATACTATCAGATTTTACAAGTCAAAATGTTCTAAATATAAAACAACCAAGAATATATTTTGGACTTCAAACCAACAGTACAATAATGGTTAATAACTCTTTTGGAAAAGAATATGATTATCCTATCTCTCCATCTAAATATGAAGAAAATGTTTATGATGGAAAAGCAGGACTAAAACTAGGATTTTTAGATAGATTAGTTTTAGGATTAAATGAAAAGAATTTTAAATTATTTACATCAACAGATATAACAGAAGATACAAAAATAATTTCAGATAGAAATATAATTGAAAGAGCAAAGAAAATATTACCAGATGTGCTATATGATGAAGAACCATACTTAGTAATTTCAGATGAAGGAAAATTAGTTTGGGTATTAGATGGGTATACAAGATCAAATTCTTATCCATATTCTCAATCTTCAGTTATAAATATAAAAGGTTATAAAGAAGAAATTAATTATATTAGAAATTCTGTAAAAGTATTGATAGATGCTTATGATGGAACAACTACATTTTATATTACAGATAAATCAGATCCTATTATAATGACATATTCTAAAATGTATCCTGATTTATTTACAGAAGATGATTTACCAGAAGATATTGCAAAACATGTAACATATCCAAAATTCTTATATCAAATACAAGCTAATATGATTAATTTGTATCATGATATAAGTGAAGATACTTTATATAGAGCAGATGATATTTGGCAAGTAACAACAAAAGCATCACAAGCAAATTCAAAGGTTGTTGGTGTTGCAATGGAACCATATTATACAATGGTAAAAACAATAGATAGTGATAAACCAGAACTTGGATTAGTTTTAACCTATAATAAATATGGAAAACAAAATATAACATCTTATTTAGTGGGAACAGTAAATAATGGAAAACCTGAACTTTCATTATATAAATTTAGTTCAGAAAATAATGTAGCTGGAATAATGCAACTTAATAACCAAATTGAACAAGATGCAACAATATCAAAAGAATTAGAAGCACTAAATACGAGTGGAACAAAATTATTAAAAGATATGATAGTAGTTCCAATTAATAAATCTCTATTATATGTGGAACCTGTATATCAAGTAATGTTAAATGATAAGAGTGAAATACCAGTACTTAAAAAAGTAATAGTTGCATCTGGAAATACAGTTGCTATTGGAGATACTTTAGATAGTGCTCTTACAAATTTATTTAATGATGCATATTCTGTAGATTTAGAGATTATTAATACAGATGATATAAATGCAATTGTTGATTCTGTAATAAAAGCAAATAATAATCTAAAAGAATCTTTAAATGCTAGTGATTTTGAAATGATAGGAAAAGATATTTCTAGACTACAAGCAATAATAAATCAGCTTGAAACAGCAAGAAATAATGAACTTGAAAAAGAAAAAGAGTTAACAAATTCTCTAAAAAATGATAATACTAATACAATATTAGAAAATACTGTTAGCGAAAACAATATAACTAATTCTGTAGAGTAGAAGAACTTAAAATTAGAATTTGAGAAAGGAATTTATGTATGAATTTAGCAAATAAATTAACTATATTTAGAATAATATTAGTTCCAATTTTTGTAATAATTGGTTATTTAGGAACTTTTGGAGTTATAGAAGGCAAGTGGCTAGGCATACCAGTATTTTTGTGGATTATGAATATAATTTTTATTATAGCTTCAATAACAGATAAATTAGATGGATATATAGCTCGCTCAAGAAATCAAATAACAACTTTTGGAAAGTTTTTAGATCCTTTAGCTGACAAAATTTTAGTTTTAGCAGCTTTAGTAATGTTAGTTGAATTTGGAAAAATTCCTGCATGGATTCCTATTATTGTACTTGTTAGAGAGTTTTTGGTATCTGGATATAGATTAGTTGCTGTAGAAAAAGGCGGAAAAGTAATAGCAGCTTCGATTTGGGGCAAACTAAAAACAGTTACACAAATGATTGCTATTATATTAATTTTTGCTGATAAATATAATTTCTTTGATTTTATTCGTGCAAATACTGATAAGGTTATGGCAGCACAAAGTAGTATGCAAATTTATATGAGTCAGGGAGAAATTATTTTTAATGCTGTGACATCTATTTTAATTTTAGTTTCTGTAATAGCAACAATTTTTTCTGGATATGATTACTTAAAAAATGGAAAAGATTTATTTAAAGAAAATAAATAAAAAGGAATTTACAATGGATAAAGAAAGTGCAAAAAAAAGAATAATTGAATTAAGAGAGATTACTTCTTATCATGCTAAAAAGTATTATGATGAAGATAATCCAGAAATCAGTGACTTTGAATATGATATGTTAATGCTTGAACTTAGAAATTTGGAAAATCAATATCCAGATTTAATTACAAGCGATTCGTTAACACAACATGTTGGAGGAACTGTTAAAGAAGGATTTGAAAAGGTAGAACATGAAGTTCCACTTCAAAGTTTGCAAGATATATTTGATTTTAATGAATTATATGCTTTTGATGAAAGAGTTAGAAAAACTTTAGAAAAAGAAGAAAATTCTAATAGAGAAAAAGTAAAATATATTGTAGAAACAAAAATTGATGGATTATCTGTAGCTTTAGAATATAAAAATGGTATTTTTGTTAGAGGTGCAACAAGAGGAAATGGGTTAGTTGGTGAGGATATTACTGAAAACTTAAAAACTATTAAAAATATTCCTAAAAAAATAAAAGAACCAATTGATATAATAGTTAGAGGAGAAGTTTTTATTGGTAAAAAAGATTTTGAAAAAATGAATGAAGAGAGAGAAGAAAATGAAGAATCTTTATTTGCTAATGCAAGAAATGCAGCGGCAGGTTCTCTTAGGCAATTAGATAGTTCTATTGCAGCCCAAAGACCTTTAGATATTTATATTTTTAATGTTCAAAAATCAGACACAATAGAATTTAAGTCTCATATTGAATCTCTTAGATATTTGGAGAAAATAGGTTTTAATGTAAATCCTGTAAAAATAGAATGTAACACTATTTCAGAAGTAATAAAAGAAATAAATTATATAGGAGAAAATAGAGAAAATTTAAGTTTTGGTATTGATGGAGCTGTTATTAAAGTAGATGATTTAAAACAAAGAGAAGTTCTAGGAACAAATTATAAAACTCCAAAATGGGCAATAGCATATAAATATCCACCAGAACAAAAGGAAACTTTGCTTAAAGATATAGTCTTTCAAGTTGGAAGAACAGGTGCTATAACTCCTATGGCAATACTAGAGCCAGTGAAAGTTGCAGGTTCTACAATTTCTAAAACTACACTGCATAATGAAGATTTTATTAAAGAAAAGGATTTAAGAATTGGAGATACTGTAGTAATTCAAAAAGCAGGAGATGTAATTCCAGAAGTAGTTAAAGTTATAAAAGAAAAAAGAACAGGAAATGAAAAAGAATTTGAAATGCCAAAAAAATGTCCAGTTTGTGGAGCTGATGCTGTAAGAGAAGAAGGAGAAGCTGCTGTAAGATGTATAGGAATTGAATGCCCTGCAAAACAATTTAGAAATATATTACATTTTGTATCTCGTGAAGCAATGAATATTAAAGGTTTAGGAGATAGCATAATAGAAGAACTTTTAAATAGAGGGCTAATTAGGAATATTGCAGATATTTATAAATTAACCTTAGAAGATTTAGCTTCTTTGAAAAAGAATGGAAAAAAGTTTGCACAAAATTTAATTGATAGTATAAATGAAAGCAAAAAAAATGAATTTTATAGAGTTATAAATGGACTTGGAATTAGGCATATTGGAGTAAAAGCAGCAAAACAGCTTGCAAAAAAATATAAAAATATAGATGAACTTCAAAATGCAAGTTATGAGAGCTTACTTGAAATAGATGATATGGGAGAAATAATGGCACAAAGTGTTTATGAGTTTTTCTCTCAAGCACAAACCAAAGATTTAATAGAAAAATTAAAAAAATATGATATTAATTTAAAAGCAGAAGATATAACACAAGTTGATAATAGATTTGAGGGCATGGTTTTTGTTTTAACTGGTTCTTTAGAAAATTATTCTAGAAAAGAAGCAGAAGAGATTATAGAAAGCTATGGTGGTAAAACTTCTTCATCTGTTTCTAAAAAAACAACGTATGTTTTAGCAGGAGAAGATGGAGGAAGTAAGTTAACAAAGGCACAAACACTTGGAATTACTATAATTAGTGAGGAAGAGTTTTTGAATATGATCAAATGAAGAAAGGAAATGAAAAAATGAAAGAAGAAACTAATGAAAAATTTTTAGTACATGACACAATAATTTCTTGGGCATGTATTATTTGGGCAGTAGCATCTATTGCATTAATGGTATATTTCTCTGGTCTAAATCAAGTAACTTTTACAATAATGACTTTTGGACAATTATTTTTAATAATGGGAATAATTTTTCTTTGTAGAAAACAAATAGCTGGAGCAGTATTTACAGTAACAGGAATAGGATGTATTATTCTTCCAGCCATTAGTGAATGGGGATATTTGTTTAATGAAAATTTAGCAAGTCAAAATAATGTACTTCCAGCACTTTTATCAACTGGAATTACCGTGCTAGGTATAGCAATGTTAGTTGTTCCAGGAGTTCTAGAAAATTCAGCAGAAAGAAAATGTAAAAAAATTGTAAAAGCTGAATGTGTAGATTTAAAAGAAGTAAAATTATCTAATAATTCAGTTGCTTATGCACCTGTTTATCAATATGAATATGAAGGTAATGTTTATACTAAATGTACAGAAAAATATAAAAAAACTCAAATTCCTAATGTTGGTTCCAGAATTGATATTAGAATTAACGAAAAAAAGCCAGAAGAAGTATATATTAAAGCTTCAAAATCATCTTTAATGTTAATATATATATTTGGATTCAGTTTCTTTATAGCAGGATTAGGAATGATAATTACAGTTCTATCTGTATAATTGATTATATATTTTAAGGGGAATTTATAATTGTGGAAAATAATTATACTTTTGAAATGTTTTGGGAAGATTTAGATAATGGATATAAAATATTCTATAATTATTTAAATTGTCGATATTTAATGTATAAATTAACAAAAAATTGTTATAAAAATGAATTAATTGAGGCACCAGAAAAATGTCCTCATCCTAAAAATGCTATTTATACTTTAAAAAGAGTAAAAGAAATATTTCCATATATGGAAAATATTGAATATGATACTGGTTTGAATTAAAGTTATAAAAGAGATTTTCGGAGGAAGTTTGTGGAAGAATATAACAAAGGGATTTTAGATCCTAATGTAATATATGATGAAGAATTATCAGAAATTTCATTAAGACCTAAAAAATTAAGTGAATATATTGGACAAAATAAAGTAAAAGAGAATATGAAAGTTTATATTGAAGCTGCAAAAAAAAGAGGTGAGGCTTTAGATCATGTACTTCTTTATGGACCACCTGGACTTGGAAAAACAACACTTTCTAATATTATTGCAAATGAACTAGGTACCAACTTAAAAGTAACTTCTGGCCCGGCAATAGAAAGACCTGGGGATTTAGCAGCGCTACTTACAAATTTATCAGAACATGATGTTTTGTTTATAGATGAAATACATAGAATGAACAAAAATATTGAAGAAATTTTATATCCAGCACTAGAAGATTTTTGCTTAGATATAATAATTGGAAAAGGACCAACAGCAAAATCTATTAGATTAGATTTACCAAAGTTTACTTTAGTTGGTGCAACAACAAGAATTGGTTCGCTTTCAACACCTTTAAGGGATAGATTTGGAATTGTTTCAAAATTAGAATTATATTCTGTAAAAGATTTAACTACAATAATAGAGAGATCTAGTGAATTATTAAATATAAAAATAAATAAAGAAGCAGCAAAAGAACTTGCAAAAAGATCAAGAGGAACGCCAAGAATTGCAAATAGGTTATTAAAAAGAGTTAGAGATTATGCACTAGTTTTAGGTGATGGAAGCTTAACTTTAGATATAACTAAACTTGCACTTGATAAACTTGATATAGATGAATTAGGTTTGGATAACACAGATAGAAGAATTTTAGAAACTATTATTTATAAATATGCAGGAAAGGCTGTTGGTGTTGAAACATTAGCTGCAACTTTAAATGAAGAAGTTGAAACAATAGAGGATGTATATGAACCATATTTAATGCAAATTGGTTTTCTTGCAAGAACTCCAAGAGGCAGAGTTGTAACAAAAACAGGTTATGAACATTTAGGAATAGAATATAAAGTGTAATTATTAAATTATAAGAAAGGTTACTAATATAAAGATAAAAAATGAAAAAAGTTATAATAATAGGAGCTGGTCCTGCTGGGCTTACAGCAGGATATGAATTGTTAAAAGATAGTAAAGAAGAGTACGAAGTTATTATTCTTGAGGAGACACAAGAAATAGGAGGCATTTCTAGAACTGTTAAATATAATGGTAATAGGATGGATATAGGAGGACATAGATTTTTTTCAAAAGACAAAAGAGTAATGGACTTTTGGGAAGATTTGATGCCATTACAGGGGGAAAATTCTTTTGATGATGAAAAATTAGGAAGAGAAAAGCCACTAAAAAAGGGTGGACCTAATCCAGAAAAAGAAGATCATGTAATGCTTATAAGAACTAGAGTTTCAAGAATTTATACCTTGAATAAATTTTTTGATTATCCAATAAGTTTAAAATTACAAACTTTTACTAATATGGGATTAATAAGAACAATAAAAGCAGGTTTTAGTTACTTAAAATCAATTTTTGTAAAAAAGGAAGAAACATCTTTAGAGAATTTTTATATTAATCGTTTTGGTAAAGAATTATATAGTTTGTTTTTTGAAAAATATACTTATAAACTTTGGGGGAGACATCCAAAAGAAATATCAGCAGATTGGGGAGCTCAAAGAGTAAAAGGACTTTCAATAACAGCAGTTTTAAAAGATGCTTTTTCAAAAGTATTTGGCAGAAAAAATAAAAGCGGAAAAGTTGAAACTTCCTTAATAGAACAATTTTGGTATCCTAAATTTGGACCAGGACAATTATGGGAAACTTTAGCAGATAGAATTACTCAAAAAGGTGGTAAAATCAAAAAAGGATATTCTGTTAAGAAATTAAATATAGAAGGTACAACTATAAAAAGTGTAGAATGTGAAGTAAATGGTAAAACTGAAGTTTTATCAGGAGATATATTTATTTCTACAATGCCTGTAAAAGATTTGGTTGAAGGATTTAAAGGAGAAGAAGTACCGAAGGATATGCTAGATATCGCATCAGGATTGCCATATAGAGATTTTCAAACAGTTGGTGTATTAGTAAAAAAATTAAATCTTAAAAATAAAACTAAAATGAAAACATTAGGAAATATAATTCCAGATTGTTGGATTTATGTTCAAGATCCAAGTGTAAAATTTGGAAGAATTCAAATATTTAACAATTGGTCACCATATTTAGTAAAAGATGCAGAAAATACTGTGTGGATAGGATTAGAATACTTTTGCAATGAAGGTGATAAATATTGGAATATGTCAGATGAAGAATTTGTAAAACTTGCTATAGATGAACTTGAGAGTAAGAAAATAGTAAATAGAGAAGATGTTTTAGATACACATAGAGAAAAAGTAAAAAAGGCATATCCTGCTTATTTTGATACTTATGATAATATAGATAAACTTATTGAATATTTAGATAAATTTGATAATCTTTTTTGTATTGGAAGAAATGGTCAACATAGATATAATAATATGGATCATTCTATGGTGACAGCATTTGAAGCAGTAAATAACATAAAAAATGGAGTAAAAACAAAAGAAAATATATGGAATGTAAATACAGAGAAAGAATATCATGAAGAAAAATCTAATTAGAAAATTTATTAATAAAATAAAGGAAAGAAACATGAAAAAATTTTTTTCTAAATTGTTAATTATTTTAATATGTGCGTTATTTTTAGAAGTAATTGTTTTTAACATTACTTCTTATCGTACTTTTTGGGGAAAATATGAAAAAAAATACTATGATGAAGGTGAATTTTTATATTATGGAGAAGATGAAAATAAAGCATTCATTAAATTTGATAATATAAATAAAAAAGTAGCAACAATAAAATTAAATTTTACACATGTTGGAGAAGTATCTGAATATAAAGTGTTTTATTCAGATGCGACAAGTGATGAATATAGCGAATTGAATTCTAAAGAATACATAAGAAATTATGAGAAATCAAAATATATGCCATTATATTTATCTGGAGAAGTTAAGGGATTTATAATATCAATAGATAAACAAATTTATGATTCTGAAAAGTTTGAGGGGATAACAATAAATGAAAAAATACCTTTTGATTTTAATGTAATAAGATTTATTTGTACATTTATTGTAATTTTATTTATAGTTTCTCTCAAAAAAACTGAGTTTTTTAACAAAGAATATTCAATGGAAAATTTAAGACAAGAAGCAATTTTACTTTTAATATTATCAGTATTTTTTGTTTCTACAGCTTTTATAAATAATTATTCTGCAATTAATGAATCTGAAATCTACAATAAATACTATGTGGAAGCTGTTTTAGATGGTAAATTTTATTTAAATCAGGAGCCTAGTGAAAACTTTTTACAATTAGAAGATCCTTATGATTATATAACTAGAGGTGAAAAAACACAAAGAGATGTGGATTATTTATGGGATACAGCATATTTTAATGGACATCAATATATTTATTTTGGCATATTACCACTATTGTTAACTTTTTTACCATATTATGTTATTACAAAAAAAGTATTAAGTATTAAAGTTGTTGTTTTTGTTTTTTCAATACTAATATTTGTTTTATTGAAAGAAATATTAGTAAAAATTCTGAATAAATTTTTCAAAAAGATACCTTTTAAATTTGTAATTTATTTTTTAATAATCTTGTGTTCAGGTTCTTTGATATTATATGCAAATGGAATGGCAAGGGTATATGAATTAGTTATTGTATCGGGATTGTATTTTGTGCTTCAAGGTTTATATTTTATAATAAAAGCTAGTGAAAATGAGAATAAAAAATATCTATTTATTTTTCTAGGATCATTGTGTTTAGCACTTTCAGTAGCTTGTAGACCAACAGATTTACTTGCATCAATTTTAATATTGCCATTTTTAATTAATTTGTTGATAAAAAACATTAAAAACTTTAAAAATACAAAAACTCCACTTATAAAATTAATTTTTGCAGTTGCAATACCTTATATTACAGTTGGAATACTAATCATGTGGTTTAATTATGTAAGATTCGGAAATGTATTTGAATTTGGTGCAAAATATCAAATGACAATAAATAATATGAAAGAATTAGGAAGTAGAATTTGGGCAATTCCAACGGGAATTATTGCCAATTTATTTAGTATTCCAATCTTTAAAGCTGGGTTTCCATTTTTAAATAATCACAATAAATTAATAACTTTTTATGGATATTATTATATAGAAAATATGATTGGTGGAATTTTTATGTTAGTTCCAATATGTTTTATGAATTTTTATGTAATCAAACTAAATAGGAAAACAGAAAATAAAGCTTTAAAAATACTTATAAACTCATTAATAGTTGTAGCTTTAATTATTGCAATAATTAGTATAATGATGGCTGGAAGTAATCAAAGATATTTAATAGATTATGCTTGGATGTTTATTTTAGCAGGAATATTGATTTTTATGGAAATATACAATTTATTAAAAACTGATGAAGCAAAAAGAATACTAGAAAAAATTTTGGCTGTAATTACAATTTATACTTTTTTGGTTGGTATTTTGTCTGGAATTGTTTCAGAAAAAAGTTATATGAAATCTAATTCACCAGAAAAATATTATGAAATGAGATATACGGTTTGTTTTTGGGAGTAAGAGGAATATAATCAAATTATCATATTATTAAATGTTAAAAAAGAATTTTTCCACAAGATCCAATTTGTATAAATACCAGAAATGTAGAATAAAGAAAAGGAGATAAAAATGAAATTATTAATGCATACTTGTTGTGCGCCATGTAGCGTATATTGTATAGAAAGTTTAAGAAATGAAAATATAGAACCAGTTTTATATTGGTTTAATCCCAATATTCATCCATACATAGAGTATAAAACAAGAAGAGATACATTAATTGAATATTCTAAAATGATAGATATTAACTTAATAATAAATGAAAATTACGGGTTACAGGAATTTTGCAAGAATGTAATTGGAGATTTAAAGAATAGATGTATAAATTATTGCTATAGAGCTAGAATTGAAGAAACAATTAAATATGCAAAAGAACACGGATATGATGCTTTTACTAGTACTTTGTTTGTAAGTCCATATCAAAAACATGAAGAATTAAAAACACTTTGTGAAGAACTTGCAAGTAAAAACAACATAGAATTTTTATACAGAGATTTTAGACCAGGATTCAGAAAAGGACAAGCCAAAGCTCGTGAATTAGGATTATATATGCAAAAATATTGTGGTTGCATTTTTTCAGAGGAGGATAGATATAGCAAAAATATCGCAAAAGATAAAGGAGAATAATTATGAATATAAAAATTGTAGATAATGCTAAATTGGCTACAGGATTAGCAGTAATTATTGATGTATTTAGAGCTTTTACTGTTGAACCATATTTAATAAGTAATGGAGCTCAAAAACTAATTCCTGTTGCCGATAAACAGATTGCGTATGATTATAAAAAAGAAAATATAAATTATATTTTAATAGGTGAAAGAGATGGAATAAAATTACCATGTTTTGATTATGGTAATTCTCCTTCACAAATTGAAAATGTAGATTTTTCTGGAAAAATCGTAGTACATACAACAAGTTGTGGAACACAAGGAATTGCTGGAGCTATAAATGCTAAAGAAATTATAACTGGAAGTTTAGTCAATGCAAAAGCTATAACAAAATACATAATTAAAAACAATATAGATGAAATTTCTTTAGTTACTTTGGCAAAAGATGGTTATCCTGCTTTTGACGAAGATGTTTTATGTGCAAAATATATAAAAAATATGTTAGAAAATAAAAATGATTTGGATATGAATAGTGAAATAGAGAAACTAAAAACTACAACAGGTTCTAAGTTTTTTAATATAGAAAAACAAAACGATTTTCCTGAAAAAGATTTTTACTTATGTACTGAACTTAATAAATTCGATTTTATATTAAAAGTAAATAAAGATAAAAAAGAAAATTTATATGTTGAAAAAGTAAATGTATTATAATAAATTAATGTTAGGAGAAAAAATATGAATATTGAACTAATAGGAACAGCTGCAATTTATTCTAAATATCATAGTGCTTGTACTCTAATAAATGAGAATATGATGGTAGATATGCCAAATGGTACTTTGAAACAGTTAATGAGAACAAATCATGAACCTAAAAATATAGATAAAATATTAGTTACACATCTACATGGAGATCATACAGCAGATATACCTTTTTTTCTAATGTATTTATACAAATTTAATGAATTAGATAGGATAACTTATATAATAGGTCCTGTCGGAATAAAAAATAAAATTTCTCTTATGTTTGAATCATATTCGTTTCATTTTGAGAAAATAGAAAAATTCATAAAATTTGTAGAAGTAAATCCAAATGAAATTATAAAAAATGCTAATATTGGTTATAAAATACAGGTGGTGCCAGTCAGTCATGGATATATAGAAAATGCTTATGGATATATAATAAATGATAAATTAGGAATTTCTGGAGATTGTATGCTTTGTGAAGGTGTTGAAAAAATAGCAGAACAATCTGAGATTTTAATAGCCGACTGTTCAAATATTGAAGGAACTATTGCACATATGGGAATAGACAATTTAAAATATTTATCTGAAAAATATAATAGAAAAATAATTACAACACATTTAAAAGATAAAACAAGAGAAGAATTAAAAAAATTAAATTTACCAAATATAATTTCAAAAGAAGATGGATATAAAACAAAAATATAGATTTTAAAGCTTATATACTAGTTTAAGCATATAAGCTTTATTAAGTTTATGTTAAAAGTATGATTTATTGAAAATACATTAGGAAATAAAGTGTTATTTTTGATAACTTACAACAAAAAAGTTTTAAATATATTCATAAAATAATGGAAATGATTTTTTAAATGTGATATAGTATAAAAGTAAGAAAAACATCGATACAGTATGGAGGAAAAATGGAGCTTATTAATTATTTTCATTATAATTCAGTTTTAATTTTAACTTTCTTTTTTTCGTCATTTGTAGTATTAATTTTGAAATATATTACTTTGGGAGCAAGTAATGATTTATTGTTTTCTTCTTATAGAAGTTCATTATTAAATCCACTTACATATATTAGATTATTTACTCATGTTTTAGGACATACTGATTGGAAACATTTTTCAAATAATTTTTTATATATTTTATTAATTGGACCAATGATTGAAGAAAAATATGGAAGTTATAATTTGTTAATAATGATTTTAATTACTGCGGGATTAACAGGTATATTAAATCATATTATAGGAAATAAAAAAATACTTGGTGCGAGCGGAATAGTTTTTATGTTAATAGTTATGAGTTCTTTTGTTAATATAGAGGCTGGAAAAATTCCAATAACTTTAGTTTTAATCTTTATATTTTATATAGTAAATGAAATTATAGATGGAATATTTAAAAAAGATAATATTTCACATGCAGGTCATATTATTGGAGCTATATGTGGATGTATATTTGGTTTTTATTTTTAGGAGGAAATTTTGAAAAAGTTAGTTGTTATTGATGGAAATAGTATTTTGAATAGGGCATTTTATGGAATAATGAGTTCTAAAATGCTTCAAACAGCAGATGGAACTTATACAAACGCAGTATATGGATTTTTGGCAATATTATTTAAACTTTTAGAAGATGTAAATCCAGATTATATGGCTGTTGCGTTTGATGTAAAACATCCAACTAAAAGACATGAAATGTATAAAGAATATAAAGGAACAAGAAAAGGTATGCCAGATGAGCTTGCAAGCCAGATGCCCATTATAAAAGATGTTTTAAAAGCTATGAATATAACTGTTATAGAAAAAGAGGGATATGAAGCAGATGATATTTTAGGAACACTTGCAAAATATTCAGAAAAAAAAGGAATGGAAGTTATTTTACTTACTGGTGACAGAGATTCTTTTCAATTAGTTTCAGAGAATATAATAATAAGAATGCCAAGAACTAAAGGAGGAAAAACAGAAACAGAGAATTTTGATAAAAGCAAAATTTTAGAGGTTTATGGAATAGAACCCAAACAATTAATAGAAGTAAAAGGACTTATGGGAGATTCTTCAGATAATATTCCAGGAGTACCTGGAGTTGGAGAAAAAACAGCTTTGAATTTAATTAAAGAATATCACACAATTGATGAAATATATGAAAGATTAGAGGCAGGAGAACAAATAGCAAAGGGAAAATTAAAAGAAAATTTAGAAAATAATAAAGATTTAGCTATTTTATCTAGAGAACTTGGAAGAATAGATGTTAATGCTCCAATAGATAAAGAGTTATCTAATTTAAAAGTAAAAGAGTGGAATTATGAATTAGTTTTAGAAATATTTAAAAAACTAAGGTTTAATAGATATATAGATAGGTTTAATTTAGAACAAAAGGTAAAAAAAAGTGAAAATAAATCTGAAATAAAAAATGAATCACAAGAACTTTTTGAGTATGAAGAATTAAAAAAAGAAGATAAAAAAATTTCTGAAGTTTTAAGAAATATTGAAAATGAGAAAATAATGTATTATTATTTTGAAACTGAAGAACATAAAGAAGATAATTCTTTAATAATAAAAGAAAAAATAAAGTATGTTAATATATATATCGAAAAGGAAAACAAAGTATATAATATAGAATTTTCAAAAGAAATTTTAAAAAAAGTTTTTGAAAATAAAGAAATATTAAAATGTGGACATAAAATAAAAAGAGATTATATTTTATTAAAACAAAATGATATAACACCTGAAAATATGATGTATGATGCAGAGATAGCTTTATATGTTATAAACTCAATATCTGGAGCATATTCTATAGAAGAAATTGCAAATCAATATTTAAACTTAGATATTTCGAATTTTTATGCAGAAGAAAATTCAGACGTACAGACAAGTCTTTTTGATATTGAAACAGAACAAGAAGAGGTCTTAAAGAGAAATTTTAAATTTGCAGTTTACAGTTATGTTTTAGGAAGAACTAGAGAAAAAATTTTAGATAAATTAAAAAAAATAGAATCTTTAGAATTATTTCAGAATATAGAGATGCCTATTGCAGAAATTTTAGCAAGTATGCAATGGGAAGGTATGTATATTGATGAAAAAGAATTAATAAAATATGGTAATAACTTAAAAAAGCATATTGAAGAATTAAGAATTGATATTTATAATTTAGCAGGAGAAGAATTTAATATTAATTCACCAAAGCAATTAGGAACAATACTTTTTGACAAATTGAATTTAAAACCAACAAAGAAGACCAAAAGCGGATATTCAACAGATGTTGATGCATTAGAAAAAATTAAAGGCTCACATCCAATAATAGAAAAAATTTTAGAATATAGACAAATAGCTAAATTAAATTCAACTTATGTTGAAGGAATGTTTCCTTTTATTAATATAAAAACTGGAAGAATTCATACATTTTTTCATCAAACAGTAACAGCAACAGGAAGGTTAAGTAGTACAGAGCCCAATTTGCAAAATATTCCTACAAGATCGGAATTAGGAAAGAAATTAAGAAAAGCATTTAAAGCAGGAAATGGAAAGGTATTTGTAGATGCAGATTATTCACAAGTAGAACTTAGAATATTAGCGCATATGGCAAATGATGAAACAATGATTTCAGCATTTAATAGTGGTGCAGATATTCATACAATTAGTGCTTCACAAGTTTTTAAAGTTCCTGTAGAAGAAGTTTCAAAACAACTTAGGAGTAAAGCTAAGGCTGTAAATTTTGGTATAGTATATGGAATAAGTGAATTTGGACTTGCTGAACAAATTGATATAAAAAGAAATGAGGCAAAACAATATATTGAACAATACTTAGAAACTTATCATGGAATAAGAGACTATATGAAAAATATTGTAGAAGAAGCTAAGGAAAAAGGATACGTATCTACTCTTTTTGGAAGGAGAAGATATATTCCAGAATTAAAATCTAAAAACTATATGGTTAGAAAGTTTGGTGATAGAGCTGCTATGAATACACCTATACAAGGAACTGCAGCAGATATAATGAAAATAGCAATGATTAATGTATATAATGAATTAAAAGCTAATAATTTAAAATCTAAAATTGTTTTACAAATACATGATGAACTTATAATTGAAACTTTAAATGAAGAAAAAGAAGAAGTAAAAGAAATTCTTAAAAATCAGATGGAAAAGGCTGCAAAGCTTTTAGTGCCACTAAATGTCGAAGTAGAGGAAGGAAAGAATTGGTATCAAGCAAAATAAAAATTTTGTAATTGGAGGCTTATTTATGAGAAAACAAAAAAACAAAGAAGAAAAGCAAGCAAAAGATAAAAAATATATATCTTATTATAGTCAAAGAGATGTTGCAGTTTATTTTGTTTTAAGATTTTTAGTAATACTTGTAATGATAAGACAAATATTTACAGCGAACTGGAATAATGTATTTTTATGTATTTTGACTCTAATTTTATTTTTAGTTCCAGTTGTTATAGATAGAAAATTTAATATTAGACTTCCAAATACGTTACAAACAATTATATTACTATTTATTTTTTCTGCAGAAATTTTAGGAGAAATAAATGAATTTTATCTACATTTTGCACATTGGGATACAATACTGCATACACTAAATGGATTTTTGTGTGCAGCTATAGGCTTTTCAATGATAGATATTTTAAATAGGAAAGAGGTTTTTCATACAAAATTATCTCCTATTTTCGTAGCTCTTGTAGCTTTTTGTTTTTCAATGACGGTTGGCGTGTTATGGGAATTTTTTGAATTTGGAATGGATAGAGTTTTCAAATATGATATGCAAAAAGATGAAATATTAAAAACTATTGCTACTGTAGAGCTAAATCCAAGCGGAAAAAATATAGCAGTTGTAATTGATAATATAGAAAAAACAATTATTCAAAGTAGAGATAATGAAGGAAATCTAGTTTTAACAGAAATTGATGGAGGATATTTAGATATAGGTATTTCTGATACAATGAAAGATTTAATTGTAAACTTTATTGGGGCAATTGTATTTTCTATTTTAGGACTACTATATATAAAAAATAAAGATGAATATAAATTTGCAGAGCAATTTATACCTGTTTTAAAAAGAAGAGAAAAAGAAGAAGATAAAAAAATACAAGAAGAATAAAACTAATGTAAAATAAATAATAAATATTAGATAACTATATATAATTTATTTCATTTTACAAAATATTACAATTTTATGTTGACAAAACTCTTATATGGTTGTAAAATAATATAGTATTATCAAGAGTGGACGAGAGAATCGGCTTTATGACTCCACAGCAACCTATTAATTTAGGTGCTAATACCGACAAAGCACAAAGTGTTTTGGATGATGATTAGATAATAAGAATTATTCAAAAGACTTTGCGTATGCAAAGTCTTTTTTGTAAGATAAAATAGTTTAAAATTTCTAATAAATCAAGCAACTTTTTAAATAGTAGTAGGAGGAGAAAAATGAGAAGATTATTTACATCAGAAAGTGTAACAGAAGGCCACCCAGATAAACTGTGTGATTTTATATCAGATAGTATATTGGATGCATATTTGGAAAAAGATCCATATTCTAGAGTAGCATGTGAAACTGTTGCTGGAAAGGGACAAATCTTAGTAACAGGAGAAATAACATCAAATGCAGAAATAGATATTGAAAAAATAGTAAGAAATACAATAAAAGATGTTGGTTTCGATAATGAAAAAACAGACATCGACTATAAAACTTGTAAAGTATTGCTTAATATATCAAAGCAATCTTCGGATATTGCATTAGGTGTAGATAAATCTTTAGAACAAAAGGAGGGGTCTAAAGAAGAATCTGAAGGCGCAGGAGATCAGGGAATGATGTTCGGTTTTGCAACAGATGAAACAGATGAATATATGCCAATGCCAATATATTTAGCACATAAACTTTCTAAAAGATTAACAGAAGTTAGAAAAGAAAAAATAATTGATTACATAAGGCCAGATGGAAAAGTTCAGGTAACAGTAGAGTATGAAAAAGATAGCCCAAAAAGAATAGATACAATAGTTATTTCAACACAACATAATGAGAATGTAGATTTAAACAAATTAAAAAAAGATATAATTTCAAATGTTGTGAAACCTATAGTACCAGAAGAACTACTTGATAATAGCACAAAATATTACATAAATCCAACAGGTAGATTTGTAATTGGAGGACCACTTGGAGATAGTGGACTTACAGGAAGAAAAATCATTGTAGATACTTATGGTGGATATAGTCGTCATGGTGGAGGAGCTTTTTCCGGAAAAGATCCAACAAAAGTAGATCGATCAGCTGCCTATATGGCTAGATTCGTAGCTAAGAATATAGTTGCAAATGGATTTGCAAAAAAATGTGAAATTCAACTTTCTTATGCTATAGGAGTAGCAAAACCAATTTCAATTTATGTAGATACTTTTGGTACAGGAAAAATTCCAGATAATGAGATTGTTAAGAAAATAAAAAACACATTTAAACTAACTCCAAGAGGAATTATTGAAAGTTTAGATTTGAGAAGACCAATATATAGAAAAACTACTAATTATGGTCATTTTGGAAAGAAAGATTTACCTTGGGAGAAAATAATAAAACTAGTTTAATAAGAAATTAAAAATATATGAGTTTATAGTTTTTATGATTTTGAATTAAATAGTAACTAAGAAATAAAAAATTATAATTCTAAAAAAAATAAATTATGAAAAGAACAAATTTTTTTATCAAGATTTGTTCTTTTTTATTGCCTTAAAATTCAGCTTTTTTAACATAATTGTAATATTGCAAATGTTGACTTTTAGTATATTTATCTATATAATTTAATTGAAAAATGGGAATTTTTACATAAGAGGTGATAATAATGAAAAATATAAAAATATCGATATTGATTTTAATAGTAATATTGAGTTATTTATTATTAGCATTTTTACCGATAGTTCAAAATAAATCTTATGCAGGGGATATGGTTGCAGGAACACTTTCACCTGATATACATTTGTTAGATGATAGCTTATATCCAGGATATAAACAGCTAATAAATAATCTTCAAGCTAAGCATCCAAATTATAGATTTTTATTATACTATACAGGATTAGATTGGAATGAAGCCCTAGCTAGTGAATATCAAGGACATGGAAGCAGTCCTTGGAATTTAGTTCAAGTATCGGATAATTATAATGGAATGTGGATTTGCCCAATTTGTGGAGAAAAAAGATATGATAATGGGTCATGGTGCTGCGCATCATTAGAAGCTTTAGCATATATGATGGATCCAAGAAACTCAATAAATGAAAGTGATATATTTCAATTTAAAGATTTAGAGGGCTCAGATGTATCTTATAATGATATAGCAAGAGTTGTCTCAGGATATGGTTCATATTTAAATAATGGAGAAGCAATTCAAGCAATAGTTGATGCAAGTAATCAATATAATATAAATGGTTACTATTTAGTTGCAAAAATAATAAATGAACACGGAAAAAATGGTTCAACTTTAAGCAATGGAAAAGGATATAATGGTCAATATGTTGGTGTTTATAATTATTTTAATATAGGATCTTATGGTAATGGAACAGCAACAATAATAAATAATGGATTATCTTATGCATTAGGACAAGGATGGACTTCTATTAGAGCTTCAATTATGGGTGGTGCACAGGTAGTAAAACAGAAATTTATAATCCAATATAGTCAAAATACATTATACTATCAAAAGTATAATGTATCAGGAAAATCAGCACTAGGATCACACCAATACCAACAAAATATACTTGCAGCACAAAGTCAAGGAAGTAGTTTAAAATCATATTATGGTTCTTCAACAACAGCTTCTACATATACATTTATAATTCCACTTTATAAAAATATGCCTAAAACTGCCTCACCAAGACCAAATCCTGGAACTAAAAATTCTATAAGCTACGAAAATGGAGTAATACAAAATGTTTCATCATCATTAATAGTTAGAGCATCTCCAGGTGGAACAGCTATAGGAGCATTAAATAATGGAGAATCTGTAAAAATATTAAAAAGAGCAACCACTCAAGTAAATGGGTATTATTGGGATTTAATAGTTTCTAATAAAAATGGAACTTATGGATATTCAGCAAGAATTGTTGGTGGAGATCAATGTATAGTAGGAACAGGAAGTGGAGGAACTTCATCAGGTTCAACAGGAACAAATACAAATCCTCCAAGTCAGGATACAAATACTACACCACCACCAATAGATAACACTCCAAATATTGAAACAGATATAAAGTTATCTGGTGAAAAGATAAGTACATTACCAAATATAAATTTCACAGAACTAAAAACTAAATATAAAGATAAATCTTTAATTGTAAAAAATAAAGAAGGAAAAGAAATAACATCTGGCAATTTAGCTACAGGATATACTGTAACAATGGATGAAAAAACTTATACAATAGTGAAAAAAGGTGATGTAAATGGTGATGGAACAAGTAGTGTAATAGATGCAGTTTTAATGTTAAATGCAGTTAAAGGTACAACTAAATTGGAAGGAGTATATAAAGAGGCAGCTTTAATTAAAAATAATTCGACATTTAATGTAACTGATGTAGTTTCATTATTAAATTATATAAAAGGAACTTCAAAATTGAGTCTATAAATTATTGTGGGCGAGTTATATTTTAATAAAAAAGTTATAAATCGTCCACATTATATATAAATAAAATATTAAGGAGGAAATGATGAACTGTATAAAATGTGGAAAAGAGATTCCAGAAGGTGAAGAAAATCTTTGCGAAGAATGTAAAAAAAAGGAATTAGAAGAGAATAAAAAAGAAGAAAATAGTGAAGTGAAAGAAGAAACTACAAAATTAGAAAGTGAAAAAACAGAAACTGAAAAGAAAGAAGATAAACCAAAAAAAGAAAGTGATAAAAAAGAAAATAAAAAAACAGAAAAAGTAAAAAAAGATAAAAATAAATCAGAAAATTCAGAGAAAAATAATGAAAATAAAGATAAGAGGGCTAATAGTGATAAAAAATATGATAAAAAAACAATAATTGTTTCAGTAACACTTATATCAATTATAATTATACTTGCTATTTTAATAGTATGTTTTTTCTTTGCTCATCAATTAAATAAAGAATCAACTGCAATTGGTAATATAAGAAATTATGGATATACAGCAATAAAAGGAAATTGGATTTACTATGTAGCTCCAAATGAAGATAGTACAGAAATAGGAATATTTAAAATTAAAACAAATGGTGAAGAAAAACAACAACTATATATGGGAGATTTAAATATACTTTCTTTAAATATTACAGGAAATTACATTTACTTTATAGGCATAGGTCCAGAAGAATATAGTGAAGATGATGCAAGTGATAATAAAATATATAGAATGAAATTAGATGGAACGGATTTACAAGTAATAAATGATAATGAATTTCATAATGCATGTCTTGAGATGTATGTAATAAATAATTCTATTTATTATATAGGAACAGATCAAAATATTTATAAAATGAAGTTAGACGGCTCTGATAGAAATTTAGTGTCAGATAATGGTACAGGATATTTAGGAATAACAGATAAATATATATTCTATAATTTTGATGAAACTGGGAAAGAAAAATATGTAACATATATAATGAATTTAGATGGCTCAAATCCTAGACCAATAATTGAAGGAAAAAGATTATATAGTATAGATATAAAAGATGATTATGTATATTATACGAATACTGATAAAGAATTATTTAGAACTAAAATAGGATCAAACCAGGAAGAAAAATATGATTCTGTAACAGCAGCATATAATTTAAATTTAAATGATGATTATTTATATTATTTAAATTATGAAAATGACACAAATGTGGTATGTGTATATAGAGTAAGAACAGATGATACATCAGCAGAGCCAGAAAAAATAAAAGAAATGGAAAATGCTTCACAATTTATAAATGTAGTTGGTGATTATATATATTATATGGACTATAATAACGAATCTGGATTTATAAATCTTGTAAATAAAGAAGGAAATGGGGAAGTAATTCAATTATATCTTTTAGTATATGAAGATTATTATGAAACTTCAGATACAACAGAAAATGTAGAAACAGCAGACACTCAAGAACAAAATGTTACTACAACTAATACTACAACAAATACAAATTCGGAAAATGCTGTGAATGCTAATACAACTTCTACTAATACAGTAGATAACACAAACGAAGGAAATATAACGAATAATACAACTGTAGCAGAAAATACAGTAACAACTAATACAGTATCAAATACTGTAACTAATTAAATAAAGAATTATAAATCAATTATAATTTTAAAATGAACTTTAAAAAAGGTATTATATTTTATATAATACCTTTTTTTGTAAATTTAAAAATTTTCTAATTTTTAGATTTTTCTGTTTCTTTTGTTTCTGTTTTTTCTTCTGGTAAAAGTAAGTTAATTAAAATACCAATAATTGCAGCTAAACTCATACCAGAAATTGTGATAGAAAAATCACCAGATGAGAAAGAAATGGCGGCTCCACCTAATCCTAAAACAAGCATTGTAGAAGCTACAACTATATTTTTAGTTTTTCCAAAATCTATTTGATTTTGAATTAAAACTTTTAAACCATTCACTGAAATAAATCCATAAAGTAGCAAAGAAACACCACCAAGAACACAAGCTGGAATTGTAGAAACTAGAGCTGTAAATTTTCCTAAAAATCCAAGAATAATTGCAAAAATTGCGGCAAGACCAATAACCCAAACTGATGCGATTTTTGTCATACCAACAACTGATGTGTTTTCACCATAAGTCGTATTTGCAGGACCACCAAGCATTCCAGCAACAAAAGTTGCAAGTCCATCACCTAAAAGTGTTTTATCTAACCCTGGATCTTTTAATAAATCTTTTCCGGTAATTGCGCTAAGTGCAGTATGGTCTCCAATATGTTCTGCCATTGTAACCAAAGCAATAGGTGCTATTGTTAAGATAGCTCCAAAGTTTGGTATATAATTTACAAATGGAATTATAAAGTTAGGTAAGCTAAAAAATGCAGCATCAAGTACAGGTTGAAAATCAACTAATCCTAATAAAACGGCTGAAACATATCCGACTACAATACCAACTAAAAAAGGAATAATCTTTATAAATCCTTTACCTCTAACCATAACAATAGCTGTTACTAAGAATGTAATTATTGCTACAATAACACCTCTCCATTCGATTACTTCAGCAGATAAACCTATTTGAGAAATAGCCGTAGGAGCAAGACCTAAACCTATTATCATTATCATAGGTCCAATAACAACTGGTGGTAAAATTTTATCTATCCAATTTTTACCTAGAAATTTAATTAATATAGCAACTATCACATAAATTAAACCTACAACCATAATGCCTGTCATTGCTCCAGAAATTCCACCTTTTAAATAAGCAGCAGTTATAGGAGCTATAAAGGCAAAAGAACTTCCAAGATATACAGGTGATTTTGCTTTTGTACATAATATGTAAATTAAAGTTCCTATTCCTGATGTAACAAGAGCAACAGGAATAGAAAGTACTTCTGTTCCTGCTGCAGCATTTACTGTAATTGGCACTAAAATTGTTGCACCAAACATTGCAAAAACATGTTGCATAGCCAAAATAATCCATTTCCAGATTTCTGGCTTTTCATGTACGTCAAGTAATAATTTTTTTTCTTCCATCTTAAATCCTCCAAATTTATTTTTATATAATATGAAATTATAATTTTTTAATAATTAAAATATTAAGATAGAAAATTATTTTAAAATTTATTTAAAATTTATTTAAAAATTTTAAATAAAGATAATTTTCTTGTAACTTAATTCGATAAGAAAAATTTAAAAATTTTTCGTAAAATAAAAAATACTAAATCTTTATTGATTTAGTATTAATTGATTATTAAAAAATTAAAATAAAAGTTAAAAAGAATAGAAAATAAAGCACTAAAAAGTACATTATTTGGAATTTGCAATTCTATAATTTCTATTTTTTTAAATTTCATATTTTACACCTTGAAAGTATAATATCATAGTGTGTTTAAAAAATCAATTTAAAGTTTAATTTTATAAAATATTTTATAAAATATTTTAATCAAACAGAAAGGAATTTTACTTTTAGGTAAAACTCCTTTCTGTTTGATGGGATTTAGAATTTTTTATACTTTAAACTGGTTAAATTTTTCTTGTAATTCATGTTGTTTCTTTTTATGTTTTTCAATTAATGCTGGGATTTCATCAGCTCGTTTTTCTTGAATTAACCGGTTTAGTTCTTGAGTAAATTCGTGATAATCATCTTCTGCCTGTTTTGAAAGATCTTCAATAGCTTTAGTGGTTGCTCTGCAGGCTTCTGTTTGAGCATTAATTTTTGCAATCATGTCTTCTAATTTCCGATTTTTAGATTTCTGTTTTTGATTAATCTTTTTTAAAAATCCCATATCTCTCCTTTATTCTGGAGGTTTACACAGCCCCTCCAGAAAAAATTTATTTTTTCCAGACTTTTGCTGTGTAAAAGTATCCCTAGATATTAACATTATATCACATTTACATAAAATGGTCAAAATTTAGAGAATTGGAAAATAAAATGAGACTTAAAATAAAAATAAAATAATTTATAATAGTTATAAAGAAAAACAAAGAGGTCGACTTGGGGTCGACCTCTTTGCGCCTAAACTTGCATAGCTCATAAAGGCTGATGAAACATTACTTGTGAATGGAATCCCACTGGGATTTAAGGGCGGGGTCCTGAATCTCTTCGCCGTTAGAGAACGGAACAAAGAGATTACCTTCACGGAAACCAGCCTGACGCAGCTCGTCAATTACTTTGTAACCTTTGGTTACATAAGTCTGACCATCACGGTAGACGAAGACCACGCGACCATTGTTGTAGGTAAAAGTACCAATTTTATCAACTGCGATGCAGTCAAGACAGTCATTGGTAATTTCCGGGTAACAAATGGTCTCATAGTAGGGGTGCTTTACATGTACACCTTTAATAGGCATCTGAAAAGAATTCTTCAGCGTATCGGAGCTGATCTCTTTGATACCATGGGCATCACAGTAATCTGCGCAATCGTCCAAAAAGTCTTGGTGATAGGAGCGACGAGCACCTTCCAGAAGAGCGAACCACTTGTAGGAATCAGCTTTGGGATAGTCCCAGTTGCTGAAAGGTACGTAAAAGTAGTCCTGGTGGAAGTTGGCATTTGCCAAAACGTTCATTACTTCCCGAGTGCACGGGATGACATACATCTCATTTCCTTCAACGAAAGATACCGTTGAGTTATTCACCGCATAGCGGCCAGTGAACTTCGGTACGATCCCCTGAATGTTGAGAGTCTCCTCAGATTTAAACTGAGGAAAAACCACAGTCATGCCAGTATACACCTGTACAGCCATTTCCTTAAGTTCCTTCATGTTTTCCATCATATCCTTTTACCTCCTTAAAATTATTTGTTGTCAATCAATCATGTAGTAAAAACCAACATGGAAGATTAACTAATATAGGATACAAATATATTATATCACATTTACATAAAAAAATCAAAAAACGCATGAATATCAACAGTACTAATGTATTTAAAAAAGATATTAATATTATGTTAATATAAAATTTTAAAATACATATCTAAAATGAATATTAATTATTTTATTATATATCATTATAGATAAAAAATTATATAAGGAGAAGTTGCAAAATTTTTATATGCAAAGAAAACAAATATATATTATGAAATACATAAGAACAAATTAATGAAAATAATTAAAACAATAAAGTCGAAAACTGCATTAAAAAATTTTAATGCAGTTTTTTAAAAGATTTTAATGCAATTTTAATGCAGTTTTTAAGTAATATAATAAAAAATAATAAGAAATAATAAAAAAATAAATTTTAAAAAATAGCTGTATTGTAGGTTAATAAGAAATAATAAAAAATAATAAAAAATAATAAAAAATAATAAAAATAAATTTAATGGAGCTTATAGCCAGAATCGAACTGGCGACCTACAGGTTACGAATCTGTTGCTCTACCAACTG
>USEI01000004.1 GCA_900553685.1 uncultured Clostridium sp. | reverse complement strand
TTCTTGCAATATATTGCTATAACTACATTTGAAACGGAAATAAGTAACTTTTTTGCGATAGACTTTTCGAAAACGTCTCTCGCAAAGGAGCCAAAACAAAGAATCTATTTTATACAGATTCTTTGTTTTATTTTTTTATTATGACTAAAAATAGTATATAGAAACATGTATAAAAGACAGATGATTTTATTATCTGTCTTTTTTTATAAATATAGAAAAGAATTTTAAACTTTTTTGTTAAAATAATAATCTAATAAATGTAAATACAAAAATATAAAAGAATAGGAAATAAAATGAACGAGAATGTTAAGAAAATAATAATGATAATATTAATTGTTGTAATAGTTCTAATAATATTATTGTCAATTAAATTTAATTCTAGAAATACAGTATTAAAAGATACAGAAAATTTAACTCAAAATAATATGCAAGAAGTAAATACTGAAACGAAGATAGTATCTAATGAAGAAGAAAATAACATTATATTGGATAATAGTATAAAAGATGTACAGAATATAATAGCTACTAATGATACAGAGAATAAAAATACTGATAATTCGAATTCAATTAGAACTTTTGGAGAGAATGTAGCATTTATAGGTGATTCAAGAACACAAGCTTTTTTAATGTATGCAGGATTAAAAGATGTTCAGGATTATACTAATGTAGGGCTTATGGTAGATACAGCAATTACTAAAAAATTTATTACAAACGATGATGGAGAAAAGATAACAATATTAGATGACCTAAAGAAAAGAAATATTAATACAATATATATAATGTTAGGTATAAATGAATTAGGATGGATCTATAGTGAAATTTTTATTAATAAATATGAAGAATTAATTAATAAAATATATGAAGTAAAACCAAATTGCGAAATTATATTACAATCTATTATACCAGTTACTGCAACAAAGTCTAAAAATGATAAGGTATATAATAATAATAAAATATTAGAATATAATAAATTAATTAAAGACATGGCTGATAGAAAAGGTATAAAATATATTGATTTATGTCCGGCGCTTACAGATGAAAATGGTTGTTTGCCAGAAGAAGCTAGTACAGATGGAATTCATCTAAATAAAGAATATTGTATTAAATGGCTCAATTGCTTAAAATGATTTGATAAAAACAAGGATAGGAGATGACAAGATAATGAATAAAAAAATATTTGTGGCAATAATTGTAATTATTGTTATAATTATAGGAACGAAAGTTATATTTATAGATAAGAATAAAAATGTCAAAATTGATATATCTAAGTTAGCTGCGGAATTACTAGATTCACAAATATTTGAAGATAATTTAGATGAAATAGATAAAGAAACAGTAATAAAGAGATATGGATTTAATAGTGAAATAATAAAAAATATTAAAGCATATATAGGAACAGGAGCGACATCAGAGGAGATTTTAATTATAGAATTATCAGATAAAAATGGTATAGAAGAAATAGAAAAAAATATTGAAATGAAAATAGAAGAGCGAAAAAATGATTTTCAAAACTATTTACCACAAGAAATATTTAAATTAGAGAATTATGTATTAGAAAATAAAGGAAACTATATCATTTTATGTATTTCAAATAATTATGATAAAGCTAAAGAAGTAATTAATATACATAGTAATTAAAAGGAGTTAGGAAAGTGCAAGATGTAAAAGAAATATTAGTTGATTATATAAAAAACAATCAAGAAAAACTATATAGAGTTGCATTTAGTTATTCTAAAAATGAAGAAGAAGCATTAGACATTGTTCAAGAAGCAATAACAAAGGCATTAAAAAATATTGGAAAACTAAAAGAAGAAAAATATGTAAAAACATGGTTTTATAGGATATTGATTAATGAATCTTTGCAATATATAAAAAGAAATAAAAAATTAATAACTTGCGAATTAAAAGAAATAGAAAGCAAATTAGAATGGAATGATAATATAACAGTTGAGGGAATTGATATTTATCAAAAAATTCAAAGTTTAAATGAAAAACTACAGACAGTAATAATATTAAGATTTTTTGAAGATATGAAAATAGAAGAAATTGCTAAAATAACTAATGTAAACATAAGTACAGTAAAATCACGACTTTACAAAGGTTTAAAAGAATTAAAGAAAATAATATAAAACAAGAGAGAGGTGATAAAAATGAAAAAACTCGAAAAGGCTAAAGAAGTTTATGAAGCTATAAAAGTACCAAATGAATTAAATTACGTTGTTAATAAAGCAATTTTAGATAAAAAAAAGAAGGAAAAATCAGTATTAATATATGTAAAATATGCGGTAACAACAGTAGCATGTACATTTTTAACTTTTATATTTATGTTAAATGTAAATTCTAGCTTTGCTACAAATATTTCAGAAATTCCAATTATAGGAGATATGGCAAAAGTATTTACAATAAAAGAAGTTAATGAAGAAGATAAAACAAAATTAATAAATGCTAAAGTTCCAGCATTGGAAAATACAGGTAATACGGAATTAGAAAAAAGAATAAATTATGAAATAATGTTAAAAATGAATGAAATTTTAGAAGAAGCAGAAAAAAGAGCTGCTGAATATAAAGAAGCAGTTATAGAAACCGGAGGCAATGAATATGATTATCAACCAATAAATATACAAATAGATTATAAAGTTGGCTATTCAAATGATAAGGTTGTATCATTTATGATATCAAAGTCAGAAACCTTAGCGAATGCATATACAGAAATATATTTTTATAATGTTGACATAGAAACAGGAAAAAAATTAAACCTAAGAGATGTTCTTGGAAAAGAATATAAACAAATAGTAGATACAACAATATATAAAGAGATAGAAGAAAGAAGTAAAAATCCAGATAATATATACTTCACAGCTGATGAAGGAGGATTTGAAGGAATAGAAAATGAATATCAAGATTTTTATATTAATTCAGATGGGAAAGTTGTAATTGTATTTGAAAAATATAAAATAGCACCAGGATATATGGGAACACAAGAATTTGTGATAGATAAACAGATATTTTAAAATCTAACTCTTACTATATAAAAATAGTAAGAGTTAACTTTTTTAGGAGGACAAGATGGTATTTAGTAGTATAGTATTTCTATATATTTTTTTACCTATTATGCTTTTTATATACTTTATTGTTCCAAACAAATTAAAAAATGCTGTAATGATTATTGCTAGTTTAATATTTTTTGCTTGGGGAGAGATAAGATACATATTTATAATGTTATTGCTAGCAGTAATGGACTATATGTGTGGACAAAAAATCAATAAATATTGGGATGATAAAAATAAAAAAAGAATATTTTTGTTAATAGATATAGGAGTTAATCTTTTAATATTATTCTTTTTTAAATATTCTGACTTTATAATAACAAACATTAATAATATAACACATTTGAATATTCCATTATTAAATATTCCTCTACCAATAGGAGTATCATTTAATACATTTCAAAGTTTATCATATATAATTGACGTATACAGAGGAACAGTAAAATGTGAAAAAAGTTTTTATAATTATTTAACGTATACAATGCTATTTCCACAAATAATTGCAGGACCGATAGTAAGATATGAAACTGTTGATGAAGAGTTAGAGAATAAAAATATCAGTATAGACAATTTCACAGAAGGAATGAAAAGATTTATTATTGGATTAGGAAAAAAGGTTTTAATTGCAAATAATATAGGTGCTTTATGGCATGTAATAGAGATTGGAGATTATGCTTCATTAACATTTATATTAGCTTGGTTTGCAATATTAGCATTTGCACTACAAATATATTTTGACTTTAGTGGATATTCAGATATGGCAATAGGACTTGCAAAAATTTTTGGAATGGAATTTGATGAGAATTTTAATTTCCCATATATATCAAAAAATATAACAGAATTTTGGAGAAGATGGCATATAACGCTTTCTTCTTGGTTTAGAGATTATATATATATTCCATTAGGAGGAAATAGAAAAGGAATTTTAAAACAAATAAGAAATATTCTTATAGTTTGGTTTTTAACTGGAGCATGGCATGGAGCTTCCTGGAATTTCATTTTGTGGGGAGTATATTTTGGAGTAATTCTTATATTAGAAAAAATATTTATTTTAAAAGTACTAGATAAAGTAGGAAAAGTATTTAGTCATATATATACTATTATACTTATATTAATAGGATGGGTAATTTTTGCTTTTGAAGATTTAGGTGAAATAGAAGCATATTTGTATGCAATGTTTAATGTAAATAATTTTGTAAATAATGAAACTCTATATTATCTAAAAAATTATGGCTTAATAATGATACTAGGAATAATATGTTCAACTTTATTAGCAAATAAAGTTATAGATAAATTTAACAAAGCAAATAATAAAGGATTTAAAATTATAGAAGTAATAGTATATATGACAATTTTTATTTTATGTACAGCAAATTTAGTAAGTGATTCATTTAATCCTTTTTTATATTTTAGATTTTAGAAAAGATAAAGAGGTGAGAACTATTATGAATAAAAAAAATATCTATTTTTTTATAATATTTATTTCGTTTTGGACAATTATTATTATATTAAATTTTATATTGCCAAGTGAAGAATTCTCTGAAAATGAAAATAGAATTTTAGCCCAAATGCCTAAATTTAAAATTGAAGAATTAATTACTGGAAAATATGTAGAAAAGTTAAATAATTATATAAATGATCATTTTGTTTTCAGAAATATGTGGTTAAAGCTAAAGTCAACTGAAGAAAGATTTTTGGGAAAAACTGAAAATAATAATGTATATATAGGTAAAGAAGGATATTTATTTGAAAAAATAAAATATACAGATAGCAGCAAAAAGAAGATACAAGACTTAATAAATACAGTAAATAAATTTAAAAAAGATACTAATATTAGAACATATTTTATGTTAATACCTACATCCATATATATAAATCAAGATAAATTGCCTGATTTTGCAGAAACATTTAGCCAAGAAAAATTAATAAAGAATGTATATAATATGACTAAAGATATAGAAACGATAAATACTATAGATACTTTAAAAGCCAACAAAAATAAATATATATTTTTTAAAACAGATCACCATATGACAAGTGATGGAGCATATTTAGTTTATTTAGAATTTTGTAAGCAAGCAAATATAATACCAGAAACTGAATATACAAGAGAAGAAGTAACTGATAGCTTTTTAGGAACTTTTGATTCAAAAGCTCAGTTGCTAAATCAAGAAAAAGATAAAATAGTTGTATACAAAAATTTAAATAATACAGAAGGAATAACAGCATATTATGATAAGTATACAACTAAAAGTATATTCAACGAAGAATTTTTATACAAAAAGGATAAATATTCCTATTTTTTAAATGGAAATAACGCAAAAGTTATAGTTAAGACTAAACAAAAAAATGGAAAAAAATTATTAGTAATTAAAGATTCATATGCACATATTATGGCACAATTTTTTTGTCAAAATTATGAAGAAATACATTTTATAGATCCAAGATATTATACATATTCAATAGAAGAATATGCAAAAGAAAATAATATAAACGAAACAATATTTCTATATAATGTTTCAAGCATTATTTAAAAATTTGTAAGTAAAGTTGAATACTTATTATTACCATAAATATGTAATAGAGTATAATTGATATATTTAATAACATTCATAGTCGGGAACAAGAAGGCTGTTATCTGTTGGAAAACAGGAGCCGTAGTGGTAATTTAATAACTATATTATTTTTTATTTAGGAAAAGGGCGGTCAAATTGCGACCGCCCTGTGGGTAAATAAAATTAATTATCTAAATATACTAATTATTTCAATTGGAAATAAAAACCGTATTCTTTATAATACTTATCTCCAATTTTTGCTTCTTTTGTCTTTACGATTTTACCGCCAAGTTTTTTATAAAAATTGATGGCATTTGTGTTATCGCTCAGACAATACACAACCATATTTTTCTTGCCAAGAGAATGCAACTGTTTGCAAGTTTCCAAAAACAGAGCTGTCCCAATTCCTTTTCTGACTTCTTGTGGCTTAATGTAAAGACTAACAAGTTCAGAGTCAAACATGTCAACATTAGGAATCGGATTAAAACATGCATATCCAAGGACTTCGTCATTTCTTACTGCCACAAAGACTAAATCTTTATATTCGTCAAAACTGCTTTCATACCTACGTGTTTGTTCTTCATAATTTAGTTTCTTGAGGTAGGTAGAAGAAATGATTGAATCATAAGCAGCTTTCCATCCATCTACTTTTATTTGAGCCATTTGAGCTTGATCTTTGAGTTCATTTTTACGAATGATATAATCATCTTTAGGCTCTAAAAGTAAAATAGAGTTATGGATGTTTAAGCATGCTTTTATCAGTTTTGCATCATCAATAGAGAAACTTATTCTTCCGACAAGTTCATCTTCGTATGGCCAAGAAATTGATTGACCAACTAAAAATCTTGTTCTTGATGTCTTATAAAAGAACTCAAGGAGATCCCGGTCTGTCCTGATTGCTTTTCCGTTATATTTCATACCTTTAATTTTTGTGAAATCTAAAATTGCGAAAAATCCAGATTCAGGCACTAAATTTTCAGGAAAATCTACCATAGGGATACCAGACAGAACTTTTTTTGAGTCATCTGAGCTTAAAGTTTCATTTACAACTTCTAAAATTTTGCTCTTAAACTCTAAATCTACGGTATCAATTCCAGAAACAAGAGCTTTTAACAAATTAAATTTGTATTTGTAAAGAGCTCGTAATTCTGTGAAATAGTTATCGTAAATTTGATAACGCTCGTCTGTTGCATTAAATGCTCCGGCAAGAGCTTTACCTATTATATCTGGTGCCGAATCCATTTCCTGAAAGATTCTGTTTACAATCTCTCTTATAATAATTTCATCAGCTACTACAAATCCAGCTCTTAATGATGCCATAGAGTAGCTTTTGGAAAGTCCAAAAAGAGAAATTGTATTTCTAAACATACCAGGAATTGTTGCAATGGGAACTGCAACATTATCTTTATCATAAGTAATATCTCTATAAACGAGATCATCAATGATAAAGACACCCCTTTTTTTACAAACTTCGGCAATTTCACAAAGAAGGGAATATTCCTTTTTGCCCATAACTTTTCCTGTTGGGTTATTAGGATTTGCATTTAAAAATGCAACTACCCTAGGAACATATCCTTTTCGCCTGTGATATACCTGTTGTAAAGACTCGTTAATCAGGTCAATTCTATTTGCAAGTTTAGAAGGATTAACCAGAAAATTGTCTTCTTTTTCGAGTTTCAAAATTTCTACTTCTGCACCGGCTCTTTCTGTTCTGATAGTAAAAAGTCCATAATTTGGACCAGTTACCAAAATAACATCTCCAGGTTTGGAAATGATATTGATGATTTGATTGAACAGTACAGAAGTTGACACAGAAAAGGTGATATTATGAACTGAAAGTCCTTTTTCATCAATATCTTCAAATGAATAAGGCTCAGTATTTATAAAACCTTCTCTTTCTACATAATCAAGTAATTGTTTTCGTATCTTGTCATCACCTTCTGTGTATGGATAGCGATACATCATATCACTATCAAGAGCCTTTTTCATGGCAGATATTGCAGGTGGAAAGGGTCTGAATTCCACGGGATTACCAGTACCTAAATCTGTGTCTGGTAGTTCTACAATGTTTTTATCCCTGACTTTAAATCCATAAAAATCAATTGCATCTGCAATAGCCTGAACAGTCGGATTAAATTGTTCTCCGTCAAGTCTACTACCAATGTCTGGCAGACCAAATCGACGATCTCTTAACTGTGGTTGCTCCCGCAAGAGCCTGTCAATAGCTTGTGATTTAGTAAGCATATTTTTACCTCCTATAATTAATTTACATAAGATTATATCACAAATTATTCAAATTGGCTATAGTATAAGGCTTTTAAGTTATGTTTTCTATAAATTTAATTATTTTAAATTATAATATTATAATAATTAAATTACATAAACATTCTTACAATGTCTAATAATTGTTTTTCTATAAGGTTTATGATATAAATAAAATTATAAGTATTAATTTAATTAAATACGAGTATATATGCAATATTATAGATATACAAAGTGAAAGCATTGAAATTTTATATTGAATGTATAAAAAGGAAAGGTAGTAAAAATTAATGAAAGATATAGAGCAAATTCAAGTTTTATGGAATTATATGAAAATGAATCATGAGATTAGAAATGCAGATTGCATTATTGGATTGGGAACAATGGATATTAATGTAGCAAATGTAGCATCTGAATTATACTTAAAAGGATATGCAAATAAACTAATATTTTCTGGTGGATTAGGTAAAATTACACGTAAATTATGGAATGAAACAGAAGCAGAAAAATTTGCAAAAATTGCAATACAAAGAGGTGTGCCAAGTAATAATATATATTTAGAAAAAGAATCAACAAATACAGGAGATAATTTTAGATTTTCTAAAAAATTAATAGAAAATTTAAAATTGGATATAAAATCATGTATAATTGTGTGTAAACCTTATGATGAAAAAAGAGCTTATGCAACATTTAAGAAGATAATGCCGGAATATGATGGAATAGTTTATTCTGAAAATATTAGTTGTGAAGAATATTATCAAAAATATGGTAATGAGTGGGTTCATGTTTTAGTTGGGGATATACAAAGAATGAAAATATTTTATGAAAAGGGATGGCAGATAAAGATGGATATTCCACAAAATGTATGGAAAGCCTATGAAACTTTAGTTAGAAAAGGATATAATAAATTCGTTTTAGATTTATAAAAGGCAAAGTATAAAATTTATTTAATTTTTAATGTGAAAGTTTATACTAATATAGTTAATTAATTTTAGTTAACTAAGAAAGAATAAGTGATAATTTCTTAATAAGTAATGTTGAAAAAATTTATGAAATATAATATAATTTTTATATTAAGTATTTAGAATAAAATTTTAAAATAAAAAGGAAGAATTAAATTTATGCAAGAACAAAAAACATTAAAAATGTACGATTTTTTAGAAAAGAATAATACTATATATGATGTACTTGGAAAGTATGCTGGAATAACTGATTATAGCTCTGCAGGAGTTATGAAATGGCTAAAGGAGTATTCTACTGTACGTAAAGCTAAAAATGTTAGTCAAGCATGGTGTAGACAAAATTATATAAACATTTTTGATGATTTAATGGATGAATTATCAAGATCAATTACATTAACAAGTGAAAAAGATGGAATAAAACCATTTCCAAAAGATGAAATAGCAATGTTTTTATTCAAATTACAAAAAATTGCTCCAGATAGGAAAAAATATATGTCGGTTGGACAATATATTAATGATGTAAGAGAAGCACTTAAGAATGGAAGCTGTTTTGAAGAATCTGGAGAAATTGATCCATATTATGATATTTTAATAGATTTATTAACAGATAAAGCAACAGAACATGTAGATCAAGAAAAATTAAATAGTAGTATAAGTACAATAGTTACAGGTTTCGGAACTGCTATTGCAAGAAATAATATAAAAAGTTTAAATTTAGGTGAAGATGTTGAAGCAGAAGAGGTTAAGAAATTAAGCTTTATAGAAAAAATTTTAAGAAAACCAGAAGAAAGAAAAAAATATGATGAATTATTAGAAGAATATAATAGAGAATTAGCAGAACATAAAGAAAAAGTAGCATTAAGATTAAAATGTAAAGCAGAAAGAGAAGAATATGTTAGAAAAAAATTAATTGCTACTATGCCAGTGGAAGAAAAAGTGACAGCTTCAAGAAATGGTGTAGACAGTATTGTTTTTAGAAAAGGAAATAAAGTATCTCAAAAAGAGGGAAGTTTTTCTTGGAGTGTTGATTTTTCAAAAAAACCAGAAGTTATTATGGATGAATTAGCTGAATATTCAAAAAATGGAGAAGAGAATCAAAGAGTTGTTGCTATAGATTATGGTAAATTCAAATATAGCACGCTTTTTCAAATGAGTGGCTATCCATCATTTTCTTCAGATAACTTACATATTGTTGGTGTTACTCGTATTGGTAATGATGGTGTAAAAAATTATTTTGTAATTATGCCACTTGAAGGAATGAAATTAAAAAAAGCTTCTGAATTAACGGAACATGATATAAAAGTGCCATTAAGAGTAAATAGTAAAAAAACATCAATAAGAGGATATTCAGACTTTGAAGATTATGTTTTTGTTAAGACTCCCAAAATTCCGGATTCTAAAAAAGATTTTTATGCAAAAGTTGCTCTTTCAGATTATATGCTTGAAAAATCAATACAAGAAAATTATAGATATGCAGGACAAGTAAAAGAAACTCCATTAGGTCCGGGAATTGATGCTAGTGACAGTGCAGGAGCTTATGATCTTTGGGCTATACAATATGCTTATGATAATCCAGGAGCTTGTGGAAGAAGAAAAATATATTCACTTGAAACAATTTTAAATGATCCGGAATTATTATATAGACATTTAAAAAATGTACAAGGGTTATATCCAGAAAAATATTATACTGATAATAAAGTTATAACAGAAAATGGATACAGAGAAATTTCTGAAGATGATAATCAAAGGACTTAAAGTAGATTTAAAACAAATAAATCCTAAAGAAGATGAGGAAAACAATTTAGGAGATGAAGATATTATGGCTAAAAAAATATGGAAACCAGGGACATTTATTTACCCAATTCCTGCAGTACTTGTTACTTCAGGTGATATGAAAAATTCAAATATTTTAACAGTAGCTTGGACTGGTATATTAAATACCAATCCAGCTATTGTTTATATATCTGTTAGACCTGAAAGATATTCTTATAATTTAATAAAGGAAAATAAAGAATTTGCAATAAATTTAACAAATGAAAAATTAGCTTATGCCACAGATTGGTGTGGAGTAAGAAGTGGTGCTAAGTTTGATAAATTTAAAGAAATGAAACTAACAAAAGAAAAAGCAGAATTTATTAAAGCTCCATTAATAAAAGAAAGTCCAGTATCAATTGAATGTAAAGTTATAGAAGAAAGAAATTTTGGAAGTCATACTATGTTTGTTGCAGAAGTACTTTCAATAGATGCTGATGAAAAATATATAGATGAAAAAGGTGCATTCGATATCTCTAAATGCGATTTAATAGCTTATGCAAATGGTGGTTATTATAAATTAGGAAAGAAATTAGGAAAGTTTGGATATTCTGTGGCAAAAAAGAAGAAAAATAAAAGAAAATAAAAACATACAATCAAAGTTGACATAAATAGCAAAAGCTGGTATAATATTAATGTTTGGAGTTTTTGTAAATGATAGAAAAAATCGAAAATAAAGAATTAATTAAAAAAATATTAACTTGTTTAAATAAATCTGATTCCGAAGATTTTACTGAGGAAGATTTGGCAAGTATTGAAAATATATCTCTTAGTCCAAAGTTAGCTAATGGAAGAGAAACTGGACTTACTGTTAGAGATATATTTTTTTTTAGTAATTTAAAAAGTTTAACTTTAAGAGATTTCAAGCTATCTATGGATGATATACAGCTAATTGCAAATAGAAAAGAAATTGAAAATCTCTCATTTATAAGTTGTGGATTTGATGATATAGATTTTAATAAAATTCCAAGTTTACCTGAGAACTTAAAATTTATTTCATGTAAAAGCTTACCAAGAAAGTTTCCAAAAGTAAAAAAAGTAGATATTGATTTATCCTCTGTAGATTTTGCATCTATAAGTTTAGAAAGTACTTTAGAACTTATAATTCGAAATTCGAAAGTAAAAAATGTCCATGATATAGAAAGATATGAAAATATTATAGCAGTTAATTTGGATGGAAGTGAATTAATTGGGAAAAATGGGGAAGAAATTAAAGATATAAAAGTTTCAAAAAATACTTTATATAGTCACGAAGAAGAAAAGCGTTATGAAACAGCTAAAAGTACTTATCAAAATGAAGAGGATTTAGAAAGATAATTTGAAAATCTTAAAGTTTTAATTGTAAAATATGAAACACTATAATAATAAAGATAAAATATGAAAATAGAATAATGAATATAAAATTATAAATTATATGAAAAGTAGAAGATAGAAAGGGAAAATTATGGGAGAAGAAAAGAAAAATTCAAAAAATGTACCACAAGAAAAATTTGATGTTAAAGAAGTGAGAATAGATAGAGTTATTACAGAGCAAGATGTTGAAAGATTCAACGAGATGTCTCCAATCACTATTACAATCACAAATACAAGAAATCAAAATCCAAATGTGATAGCAAAATTAAAGAAAAATGTTACAATAAGAGTTCTTGGCGCATTTGATGAAAAGAGATTTCCAGAATATTCAAATGAAAGATATTATAGACAAACAACATATTCACCAGAAGAAATATCTGGAGTAATTGAATTTTTAAATCGAATAGAATCTTTGGAAAGACCAGAATGGTCTGATCTTGAAAAAGCTACTTTTGGATATGTTAATTTAATGTCTGAAATTTCTCCTAAACGTGAAACAGAAGAAAACGAAGATAATAGACCATTAAAACAATTATTAGATGGAAAAGCAGATTCTAGAGGATATGCTTTTATTTATAAAGAATTAATGGATAGATTAGGAGTTGCTTGTAGATATATAGAAAGTCCTAAATCTTACGCTTGGAATGAAGTACTAATAAATGGAGAATATTATCCTGCAGATTTATTTATGGATGCTTCTTTAAATGAAGAAACAATAAAAAATGGAGGATTTGAGTTAAGAAATTTTTTATCTGATAAAGAATTTTATTATATGCCAGAACATAATTTAGGAAAGAAAAAAGAAGAGTTTCATTCATTAGATCATTCTGAAATTCAAAAAGCTATAGATAAAACAATGAATTCAGAAAACTATGCAAAAAAAGAAATTCCTAAAATTCCTTTAAAAAGTAAAGAACTACAAGAAACATTAAAAACTTCTGAAATTTTAAATACAGAGTCTTTTGGTGAAAGAGAACAAATAAAAATTGATTTAAAAAGTCAAAATATTACAGAGTTAAGAGAAGATTTAGTTGAGATTGGAAGATATTATCCAAGAGCATTAGATAATATTACATTTTCAAATAATACCGGAACACATATAGATATGCAAGAAGTTATTGATGCAGTTTATGAGGGTAGAAAAAATGAAGATGGAAAAGTTTCAAATCCAACACAAATTACTATCGAAAGTAATCTTCCAGAAGATTTTAATATAGATTTTTCTAACGCTCCTGAAGTAGAAGTAGATAAAAATCAAAAATATGAAGATGTTTCATATAGTCAAAAAATCGCTTTTGTTAATACTTCATCAACATCAATAAAATTACCAGATTTAAGTGGAAAAATTCCAAATAGTATTGATACAATAAGAATAGAAAATTGTGATGTTGAAGGATTTAATATTAAAACAAATGAAGAAGTAGGACCAAATACAGGTGTCTTGAGTAATGTTAGAAGATTAGAATTAACAGGTTTAGGAACACGCGGAATTAGAGATATTATAGGATTAGGTGATGTAATATCTTTAACTGTTGATGGTTTAAGCCAAGTAGATTTTGATGATGTTATGAATATCTCAATTGCAGATTCAGCTCAAAGTATAATGCCAAGATTATTTGAACTTAATGTAAGAAATCAAAATTTATCTGGAAGAAATTTTTTAGAAGAGGTAAGAAATCCCAATATTATTAATTTAGATATTGGGTACTCTAGATTAGAAAATGTTGTAGGACTAGATGCATTAAAAAACCAATTAATAGAATTAAAATTAGAAAATAATAATTTACGTGTAGATGATTTAAAGAGGGTAAGTGAAATAGGAAAAGAAAATTCCATATTAAGATATAAGTTTTCTCATAATATCGATTTGACTAATCGAATCGATGGTCTAACAGGAGATATTATATCTGATGATACTTATAATTATTTAAATTCTTATTTTAGAAGAAGTGGATTCATAAAATATAGAGGCTTAAATTACACAAGGCATACAGACATTACTGAACAAAAGAAAGAAATGCTAAAAGATTTTTCTAAAATAGATTTAAAAAATGTTCCTTATTTTATAGAAGATGCAGAAGTTTTTAGAAAAGTTTTACCTTATACAAATAATCCAATAATGGTGAAAGATCTAAATACTTTTCAAACTCATTTAAATGATTCATCAAACTACTTTGAACAAGATTATTTAAGAGATGGAAATTTATTATTAACAAAAGAACAATTGAATTATTTAATCAGTTCAGGTAAAAGAATTCCTCAAAATATAAATTTAAAAATTAATACAGTAACAGAACTTTCAAAGCAAGAATTAGAAAATTTAAAAAGAGAATGTGATAATAATGGTTTAAGATTAACAGGTATTAAAATTTTTGATGATAGATGTAAAGATGTAAATCATCATACACTTCCTACTTTTGACCAAAAAGAAACTCCGACTGATCCTTATAATATAGATGAGTATTATAAAATAAGAGAGGCTCTTGAAGAAATAACAGAAGGCATTCATTCAGGAATGTCTGATGTTGAAAAATTTGCAGTAGTTTATAAAAGATTGGCAGATAAAATTATCTATGATCGTCCTGTTGCTGAAGGTCCATATAGTAAGGAACATGCTTTATATTTAGCAAAATTATATTGTAAATCTAGGAATTTATCAGAGGGATTAATTGAACAAGAAGGATTTGACGTGCAAACTAATTCTCCAGATACAACTTTAGCAAATAGAACAGTTTGTGCAGGATATTCGGATATTTTAAAAAATGCTTTGGATATGGTTGGAATAGAATCTGTTATAGATTCAGGAAATGCTAATTATAATCAAACTAGAAATACTTATACAGGTGGACATGCTTGGAATAAAGTTAAGATAGATGGAAAATGGTATTATACTGATTTAACTTGGGATGCTGGTGAAAGTGATTATAAATGGGCATTGAAAGGTGAAGATAGTTTTGTTCATTCAAATAAAACAAAACATAATGATAAAGGTGATGAAATTGAATATAATTGCCATTTTACAAGAATTGAGCCAGGCGAAAGATTTGAAGATATAGAAAGATATGACTTTAATCAAGCACTTTTAAAAGATACATTTTATAGAGTAAAAAATAATGAATTACCATCAAAATATAAAATAAATATACCAGAAAATCCTGACTTTACCTTTAATCCTACTGTAGATATAGAAAATATAAAACAACAGTATATTGATAGAAAAAATGATATGCTTGCAAAATTTTATGGTGATAAAGACTATCAAAGAAGATATGATGAAATAGCACAAAGATATAGAAATAATGAAATAGAAGTAACAGATTCTGGAATTACATATAGAACTGTACAAGATTATGCTGAAAGAGAAGAGGATGAAAAGTTCTTAATCTTAGGTGAATATAAAAATGCTTTAGAAAGAATGTCTAAATATGAAGCAGGAGCAAATAATATATATAAAGGATCTGATGCTCAAATTCAAGCACAATATGAAAAAGATAAAGAATATGTTGAAACAAGAAATTATACTTTTGATCAACATAAAAATACACAAAGAGATTTAGCAACACTTGGAAAATATGGAGAAAAAATGCCATATATTCCAAGGCAACAAGGAATTATAAAAAATGGATTGAGAGTGATAGGAAATGTAGGAATATTTGCAAGAAATGCTGTTGCTCCAATATATAGGTTTATTGGTAGAAATATTGCTCAACCTTTACATAGAGCAATAACAAGGGGAAAAGATGCTTCTCCATATAGAAATAATCCATATCATAGATTTGTTGCCAGAAGAGATTATTTTAAAGATATGGCAAATCAAGCTGATGTAGCAAACGGAAAAAGTCATCCAATAAGAAATTATGTAATGTCAAATATAAATAGTATTGCAAGATACAAACAAGGCAATGAAGCTGTTTTAAAAGCAGGAGCTTATGATATTCAAGATAATTTAAAAAGACAAGAAATGCAAAAAATGGGCAGAAGTTTTTATAATACTAAGAGAGCAGAGCTTGAAAGTCAAATAACAGCTTTAGAAGATGAAATCACAAAACACGGTGAAGCAGAAAACTTAGAAGAAGCTAAAAATAAGTTAAATGCTAAAAAAGCATTGCTAAATAGATTAGATGAATATATAGTTACTTTAAATACAACAGGAAAAATTACAGATATTCAAACAGATGCAATTAGTCAAACACAACATGATATTGCAAGTAAAGAAATAAATACATATAGAGTTGCTGCAATAAAAGGTGTAGCAAAACTAGGAATTAAGAAATTTGTAGGACCTAAGATAAAAGATTGGCTTTCTGAACATGCAGAGCAAACTATTACAAGAGAAGAACCATATCAAGCAACAATATTTACAGAAAAAGAAGTCCAAGATCCACCAAAAACAATTAGCATAACAGAACAAAGACCTGATTATGATATTGAAGTTGACGAACTAATTGAAAGATCTAAAGATAAAACAGTTAATATGTATAGATCTGTTTCTGGTGGAAATAGGGGAGAAATAGCTTATACAATTAGAGGAGATGAGGTATGTTCTGGATTCCATTTCCAAGATGGAACCAAGTGGGGAACAGGATTTTCAGACAATGTACCACTTATGACAGATAAGACTTGGCCAGCTTCATTTTTGGATGCAAATAATAATTTAAGAACAGATCTAACATTTAGTGAAATTGCAAAAGCAATTTCAAATGGAGAATTGAGTGAAGAAGTATTAAATGATATGACTCTTCAAATAGGAAATAAAGGTTGGGTATATGCAAGTGAGTTATTTGATGGAGTAACTAAAGAAGTGGAAGTTGGAACTAAAGTTATTGAAGGTGGTTCTCATATAGAAATGGTTCCAGAAGTAGTTACTAGAACAAGAACTATTACAGAAGTAGTAAAAAATCAAAGAGCAATAGATGCTTTAAATGTTCTAGGAAGAGGAGCAGATATTTTAGGAAAAGCTGATACAGTTCATAATGTAGCAGAAATAGTAAGACCAACAAGCAGTAACTTAAGTAGTAATAAGAAAGCTGATAGAAAATATGATTATGATGATTCAGAATATTATGTTTAATTATGGAGTTGTTAAAGTTTATGGGAATATTAGATATGTTAAGTAATTTAAGGGATATATTTGAGGTAGGAAGAAAAACAACTACTGATACTAAAAGTAATAAAGAAAAGAAACGTAAATATGATTTTGAAGATGGTGAAAAAATGCCATCTTCAAAAAAAGAATATAATTTAGGAAAAGTTAATATATCTCAAAAAGCAGTAAGTGTAAATCAAAACAAAGCAAGAACTAGTAAAAAAGGTGAGAAATCTAAAGATATTAGTGAAAGAGACAGATAAGAGAAATTATTAAGTTTATAAAAAATAAAAATTGATATTAATATTACTAACATAAAAATTATATGCTAAAAAAATCCAAAAAATGTTTTAAAATTATTGACATGTACTAGGTTTTGTGGTAAAGTATATAAGCATGTATTTGACATACATACAGTCACATCGTTAAAAATTTAAATATAAACTTTAAAGCTTCATTAAAAGTAAAACGGATAAAACGAAAACGGAGGTGTAGTTAGAATGGCGGCAAAAGGACCAAGAGAGAACATTATATTAGAATGTACAGAATGTAAAAGAAGAAATTATATGACATCAAAAAATAAAAGAAATAATACTGAAAGACTAGAAGTAGTTAAGTATTGTAAATTCTGCAAAAAACGTACAACTCATAAAGAAACAAAATAGTTAAACCTTTAGGGAGGAGTTAAGATGGCTAAAGAAGCAAATAAATCTAATAAAGATAAGAAAAATAAGAATGATAAAAAGGATAATAAAAACTTTTTTAAAGAATTCAAAGCAGAATTAAAAAGAGTTAGTTGGCCTACATTAAAACAAGTTGTTAACAATACTAGTGCTGTAATTGCAATTGTAGTATTAATAGCAGTTGTTGTTTTTGTTTTAGATGTTATTTTTGAAAACTTAAATAAATTTGGTGTAGAAAAACTAAAAGCCCTAGTTACATCTAGCTCAAGTGAAACTGTAGATACAAATGAAGTAGAAAACAATGACACTGGGGTTTCTAATGAAGCGGGAACAACAGAAGGAAATGTTGAAACTGAAAACAATAATACAGTTGAAACAGAAGATAAAACTACTGAAACAAGTGAAGATGGAAATAGTTCTGTAGAAGGAAATAATTAGTATTAGCTAATAAACAAGAATATAAAAGGGAGGCTAAAATATGTCTCAAAATGAGAATAAATTAGAGCCAAAGTGGTATGTAGTACATACATATTCTGGTTATGAAAATAAAGTAAAAACAGACTTAGAAAAAACAATAAAAAATAGGGAACTAGAAGATTTCTTTTTCAATATTGTTGTTCCAATGGAAGAACAAGTTGAAATAAAAGATGGAAAAAGAAAAACTAATTTAAAAAAGGTTTTTCCAGGATATGTTCTTATAAAAATGATAGTAACAGAACAATCATGGTATATAGTAAGAAACACTAGAGGTGTTACTGGATTTGTTGGATCTGGAACAGACCCTATTCCTCTTACAGATGCTGAAATAAGAAATATGGGATTTGACGAAGTTCCTGTAAATATAGACTATGACATTGAGGATAATGTTCAAGTTGTTAATGGACCTTTAGAAGGTTTTGTGGGAACAGTTCAAGAAATAAATAAAGAAAAACAAAAAGTAAAAGTTTTAGTTTCTATGTTTGGAAGAGAAACTCCAGTAGAACTAGAATTTTCACAAGTTCAAAAAGTTAATTAAAAGGAGGTGCTAAGTAAAAATGGCAGAGAAAGAAGTTGTAAATGTTATAAAATTACAAATAGAGGCAGGTAAAGCAACACCAGCTCCACCAGTTGGTCCAGCTTTAGGTTCAAGTGGTGTTAATATCATGCAATTCGTTAAAGAATTTAATGATAGAACAGCAAACCAACCAGGTATGATAATACCAGTTGTAATTTCAGTATATAAAGATAAATCATTCTCATTTATTACAAAAGTTCCACCTGTTGCAGTTCTTATTAAAAAAACTTTAGGCTTAAAGAGCGGTTCAGGAAAACCAAACAAAGATAAAGTTGCTAAAATAACAAAAGAACAAGTAAAAGCAATAGCAGAACAAAAAATGGAAGATTTAAATGCAGCATCATTAGAAGCTGCAATGAGTATGGTTGCAGGTACAGCTAGATCTATGGGTGTAGTTGTAGTTGACTAATTTAGGAATTTATATTTTTATAAATTTAAAATATTTTGGGAGAGTTAATAGAAAATTAATTCGTTAGTACCACGGGAGGAAAGAAAATGAAAAGAGGAAAAAGATATCAAGAAGCTGCTAAATTAGTAGACAGCTCAAAACTTTATGAAGCTAAAGAAGCTTTAGAAATTATCGAAAAAATGCCAAAACCAAAATTTGATGAAACAGTTGAATTACATGTTAAATTAGGTGTTGATTCAAAACATGCTGATCAACAAGTTAGAGGTACAGTTGTATTACCTAATGGAACAGGTAAATCACTAAGAGTATTAGTATTTGCAAAAGGAGATAAAGCTAAAGAAGCTGAAGCTGCTGGAGCAGATTTTGTTGGAGCAGAAGAATTAGTTCCAAAAATAGAAAAAGAGAATTGGTTTGATTATGATGTTATCGTAGCAACACCTGATATGATGGGTGTTATAGGAAGACTTGGTAAAATATTAGGACCAAAAGGATTAATGCCAAACCCTAAATCTGGAACAGTAACAATGGATGTTACAAAAGCTATTTCAGAAATCAAATCTGGTAAAGTTGAATACAGATTAGATAAAACAAATATCATACATTTAGGAATTGGAAAAGTTTCTTTTGGAGCTGAAAAATTAGCAGAAAACTATCAAACAGTTATAGATGCTATAATTAAGGCTAAACCAGCTGCTGCTAAAGGACAATACATTAGAAGTGTTGCTTTAACAACAACAATGGGACCAAGTGTATATATAAATCAAAGATAATTAATTTAATAACCTAAGACAGTAGGTATAAAATAAATCCTACCGAGGTAAATAATAAGAGCGGACTTTAAAGCCTCTTTGTTTACCTTGCAAGTCAGGTAACAAAGAGGCTTTGTTTTAGGAAATAAAAAAGTAAAAAAATTAAATATATATAAATTAAATGGAGGTGAAATAAAATTGGCTAGTGAAAAAATTATTGCACAAAAAGAAAAAGAAGTAAAAGAATTAGCTGAAAAAATTAAAACTGCTAGTTTAGTACTTTTAGTTGACTACAGAGGAATCAATGTAGCTGATGTAACAGGATTAAGAAAATCAGTAAGAGAAGTTGGAGCTGAATATTCTGTTATAAAAAATAATATAACAAGAAGAGCATTAAAAGAATGTGGAATAGAAGAATTAAATGATGCTTTAATAGGACCTACAGCTGTTATTATAGCTCAAGACGAATACTTACCATCATTAAAAGCTATTTATTCTTATGCAAAATCAAATGACTTCTACAAAATCAAAGGTGGAGTACTAGAAGGAAAAGTTTCTTCAGTAGAAGAATTAACAACACTTGCACAACTTCCATCAAGAGAAGAACTTATCGCAAAACTTGCTGGATGCTTACTTGCAAATGTTTCAAAACTTGCTGCTACACTTGATGCAGTTAGAGTTAAAAAAGAAGAAGCTAAATAATAAGTTTTAGATTTCAGATTTAATTAAAATTATAATTAAAAATTAAAACTAAAATTATAAGAATTAAAATTATAAAAATAAAGCTAAAATTAAAAGCTAAAAAACAAAACATAAAAAATAAGAAATAATTAAAATTTAAAGAAAATTAAAAAAATAAAAATATTAGGAGGATTTTAAAATGAGTGAAAAAACAGATAAAATGTTAGAAGAAATCGATAGCTTAACAGTAGTTGAACTATCAGAATTAGTAAAAGGAATTGAAGAAAAATACGGAGTAACAGCAGCAGCTGTTGCAGCACCAGCAGCTGGAGGAGCAGCTGAAGGTGGAGCTGAAAAATCAGAATTTGATGTTGTTTTAACAGAAGCTGGAGCAAACAAAATAGCTGTAATCAAAGTTGTTAGAGATGCTACAGGATTAGGATTAAAAGAAGCTAAAGAATTAGTTGATGGAGCTCCAAAAGCAATTAAAGAAGGAGTTTCAAAAGATGAAGCTGAAGAATTAAAAGCTAAATTTGTTGAAGCTGGAGCAACAGTTGAATTAAAATAATTTAATTTAAAAATATTAAAGTTTAAAAAGTCTTGCTAAAAAATGCAAGGCTTTTTTGTATTATAGAAAATTTATAACTTAAAAAATAATTTGAAGAGTAATTTAAAATTTTGAAAAATAATTTAAAATATTGTTAAAATAATCAAAAATAATCAAAAATAATTAAAAACACTGTTAGAATATGATTTAAAGGAAAATCTAAAATGTGATTTTATTCAAAAAAAATTGTTAAAATATAATATTTAAATATTTTGTATATAGTATTTGATAAAAAATTTATTATATGTTATATTTTTAATAGATTAATTTATTTTAGAAAGTGAGAAAAATGCAATCAGCAGAAACAAAAGTTATAAAAAATTTATTTTTATATATTGTTTTATTTACTATATTTATAGGTATAGTAGGAACTGTTCAAACATATTTTCACAAAAATATAAATAATATAAGCTCAAGTTTAGATGCTAATTCTGAGATTACAAAATTGAATTTATATTTTTTAAAAGTTACTAAAACAGATGGAGTAGTTGTAAAAAAATACGGTTTAGTAGATGAAAATGACTTATCAAGTTATTATATTACTTTTGAAAATGAAGATAAAACAACAAATACTTTTATAAAATTAGGAAACATGCTTTATTTTAATAAAATAAAACTATGTGAAAATGTTGAAGAATTTGTTATTAATGTAGACAATTCTATTAATCAAAGTATTTCAGTTAGTATAAAAATTCTTGGAGAAACTTATGATTTACAATATGCGATAAATTAAAAGAAAGGAGTGTATGATTTAAAATCATACAAAACAGAAGATGTTAAATAAGATATTATTCAAAATTTTTGGAGCTTTTGATGTTTTTAAAGATTTTCTATTTACTTGGGGAATAAGGATATTAATATTTTTATTTGTTTGTGTTATTTTACATAATTTAGCAAAAATAAATGAAATATCTTCATTATATAATGGAGAATATAAGAAAATGTATCCTGTATATGATGAAGAAAATAAATTTATGAATTTATATACTGTAGGAGAAGGTAGTAAAACTTTAGTTATATTACCTGCATTTGGCTCACCATCTCCTGCGATACAATATAAAACTTTAGTTGAAGGTTTAAAGAATGAATATAAAGTGGTAGTAGTAGAGTATTTTGGCTATGGCTATAGTATGTCTATGAAAGAACATCCAAGAACAAATGAAAATATAGCTGCAGAAATTAAAAAAGTACTTGAACTTGCAGGTATTCCTGGTCCTTATGTATTAATGCCACATGAAACATCAAATGTTTATGCAATGTATTTCCAAAATGCATATCCAGAATTAGTACAAGGAATTGTTTCAATAGATGGAACATATCCAGCAGAAATTAAAGATGATTATTATAAAAGGCAACTAACAGATAGAGTTTCAAATGTAAATATTACTTCAATATTTGAACTTACAGGATATGAAAGAGTTTTAAGCTATGTTAAAGGTGATGAATTCTATATAGATAAAATGAAAAATATGCCAGATATATATGGCAAAGAAGAGATTAAAGTATATAGAAATAGAATAGGAAGTTCATATCTAAGTAGAACTATGGTAAGAGAAATAAATAAATTAGAGGATAATATGAATCAAATGCAAGATTATAAATATCCAGATTATTTACCAGTATTAGAAATTTTAGCAAGTGATACAGTTTCAAAATATAATACTGCAAAGTCAAATGGAGCTACAATTGATTTAAAAGGATTAGCACAAGGAACAATTACAAATCCAGATATTCAGAAAATAGAAGAAATAAAAGGAGACAATGTAATTCAGTTAACAAATCCAACAGAACTTATAAACTCTATTAGAAATTTCTTAACAAGTTTTTAAAATTAAAGTGGGAAATTAATTAATAATTTCCCATTTTTTGTAAAAGAAAAGGCATTTATAAATTTCTAAATTATACTATTTATATTTTAATATTTATGTATATTTTAGGGCTAACTTTCAAAGTTACATAATATTGACAAATATAGAAAAACGTAGTATTCTTATATAATATGAAAGAAAGTAAAGAGGTTAGAAATTTGAAAAAATATATAGTAGCTATTATAAGTTTTATAATATTAATAATTATTATGACAATTATTGTAATGTGTTTTAAAACAGAATCAGTTGTAAAAAATGAAGAAAAACTTCAAATTGTTGCGACTTTATTTCCACAATATGATTTTGCAAAACAGATAGTAAAAGATAAGGCAGATGTAAAATTATTATTAAACTCTGGTGTTGAAACACATAACTATGAACCCACAGGAAAAGACATGATAACTATATTAAGTGGTAGTGATATGTTTTTATATACGGGAACTAATTTAGAGCCTTGGACAGAGAAAATTGTACAAAATTTAGAAAGTACAAATTGTAAGATTGTTAATGTATCAGACGGAATAGAACTAATTACAATAGAAGAATTTGAAGAAAGACATATTAATTCAGAAATATTAATAGAAGAGCATGAAGAAGAACATAAACACCAAGAAATTTATGATGGACATATTTGGCAAAATCCTAAAAATGCAGTAAAAATGTTAGATAATGTTTTAAAAGCATTATGCGAGATTGATCCTGATAATGCAGAATATTATACTAAAAATGCAGAAGAGTATAGAAATCAGATTTTAAAGCTTGATGGAGAATTAAGAAATATAGTTAACCAGTCAGAAAGAAAAGAAATTGCAGTAGGTGGAGAATTCGCTTATGCATATTTAGTTGAAGAATATGGAATTAATTTTGTTAGTGTATATACAAATTGTGGTGAAGGAGAAGATCCAAGTATTGCAAAAGTAAAATCTGTAATAGATTATATAAACAAATATAACATACCAGTTGTCTATTATGAAGAATTAAGTGAAGGAACAGTTGCAAAAATGATTGCAGAGGAGACTGAAGCTGAGCCTTTGGTACTTTATTCAATACACAATGGCGATACCAAAAAAGATACTTATGTATCTCTTATGAGTAAAAATTTAGAAAATTTAAAAAAAGGATTGATAAAATGACTATTTTAGAAGTAGAAAATATAAAAGTTTCATATTCAAATCATATTGCTTTAGAGAATATAAACTTCAAAATTGAAGAAGGCGAATATGTTTGTTTAGTTGGAGAAAATGGATCTGGTAAAAGTACATTAATTAAAACTATTGTTGGATTATTAAAACAAGAAGAAGGGAAAGTAGGTTTAAATATTTCTCTTGATGAGGTGTCTTATCTTTCACAAACAAATTTAAAAGATTTGAATTTCCCTGCAACTTCAAAAGAAATTATAATGTCTGGTCTGCAAAAACATGGAAAAATTCCATTTTATACCAAAAAAGATAAAGATACTTATGCTAAAGTTATAAAACAGCTTAAAATTGAAGATATTCAATATAAAAGAATAGGAGATTTATCTGGTGGTCAAAAACAAAGAGTTCTTATAGCTAGAGCGTTAATTAGAGAGCCTAAACTTCTAATCTTAGATGAGCCAGCAACTGGACTTGATTATAATATTACAAAAGAATTATATAAAATATTAGAAAAACAAAACAAAGAAAATAAGATGACTATAATAATGGCAACACATGATTTAGACGAAATACAAGAAATAAAACCAAGAATAACATATCTTGCAAAAACAATAAAATATGATGGAACTTTTGAAGGTTGGAAAGGATTTTAAAATGGAGGAAATAATTAATTTGTTATCATATACATTTATGCAAAGAGCAGTACTTTGTGGAATAGCTATTTCCTTTTCAGCAGCACTAATAGGAGTAATTTTAACTTTGAAAAATTATTCAATGATTGGTCATGGCTTAGGAGAAGTAGGATTTGCAGCAATATCACTGGCTGTTGCTTTAAATTTACCATCAATAACTGTGTCTATTCCAATAGTAATAATTGCTGCAATTATAATAATGATTATAAGTCAAAAAAAAGGCGAATCAGCAGATATTATAATTGCACTTGTAGCTACTGGAGCTTTAGCTTTAGGTGTAATTATAACAGCTTTTTCAAGTGGCTTTGGAACAGATAGTTATAATTATATGTTTGGAAGTATTTTAGCTATGACAGCAGATGATGTAATTTTAAGTATAATATTAACAATATTATCAATTGGTATATATGTAGTATTTTATAATAGATTATTTTTAATAACTTTTGATGAAAAATATGCAAAAGCTTGTGGAATAAATGTAACCTTTTATCAATTTTTAATAGCACTTATTACTGCTTTGGTAGTTGTAGTGGGTATGAGAATGATGGGGACAATGCTTATTTCAAGTTTAATTGTTTTCCCAGCAATAATTGCAAAAAAATTTAGTACAAGTTTTAAAGGTTTAGTTATAATGTCTGTACTAACTTCAATAATATGTTTCTTAATTGGTATATTTGCATCATTTTTCTTAAATATGCCAACAGGTGCAGGAATAGTATTTGTATATATTGTGTTATTGTTAATTAGTTCAATATGTTGCAAATTAGCAAAAATATAGTAAATATTAATTTTAAATATATATTTTATGAATAAGGAGGTTTTGTATGATACCAAAAAAATTAAAAGCAGGAGATGAAGTAAGAGTAATTGCTCCATCAAGAAGTATGACTATTTTAGGAGATGATTGTAAAAAAATAGCTACTGAAAGATTAGAGGCTTTAGGCTTGAAAGTTACTTTTGGAAAATATGTAATGGAGGCAGATGAAGACTATCTAATAGCTTCTGCACAGCATAGAGCAGAGGACTTAAATGAGGCTTTTAAAGATAAAAATGTAAAAGCTATATTAACAGTTATAGGTGGTTTTAATTCTAATCAAATTTTAGATTTGATTGATTATGAAGCAATAAAAGAAAATTCAAAAATTTTCTGTGGTTTTTCAGATATAACAGCATTATCTAATTCTATATATGCTAAAACTGGGCTTGTAACATATTCAGGACCTCATTATTCAAGTTTTGGAATGCTTAAAGGTTTTGAATATGAATTAGAATATTTCAAAAAAATGTTTTTCTCTGATGAAGAGTTTGAGGTTGTTTCTTCAAAAGAGTGGAGTGATGATTTATGGTTTATAGATCAAGAAAACAGAGAATTTATACCAAATGATGGTATGTTTGTAATAAATGAAGGAAAAGCAGAAGGAGAAATCGTTGGTGGTAATTTGTGTACTTTAAATTTATTACAAGGTACAAAGTATATGCCTAATATAGAAAATAAAATATTATTTTTAGAAGATGATAATATGGCTGGGAAAATCTTTTTAATGGAATTTGATAGAAATTTGCAGTCACTAATTCATACACCAGAATTTAAAACAGTTAAAGCTTTAGTATTAGGTAGAGCAGAAAAAGATTGTATAATGACAAAAGAAAAATGGATAAAAATGATTAAAAATAAACCAGAGTTACAAAATATTCCTGTAATTGCAGGAGTGGATTTTGGACATACAACACCAATTATAGCATTTCCAATAGGAGGAAAAGCAAGATTAGAAGCAAAAGATAATAATATAAAATTATTTATAAAAGGATAAATAAATGGAAAAAATTAATACTAAAAAAGACGAAACATTAAAAAAAGAAAAAACTTGTATTTATGAAAGTGATAATATAAAAAAAGTTTATGAATTTGAAGTAATTGGGGATATAAAGGGAAAAGCAAGACCTAGAGTAAATACTTATACATGCAAAGCATATACACCAACAGATACTAAAGATTATGAAAATTTAATAAAACAATATTTTAAGATAAAATATCCAAGATATGAAACTTTAGAAGGAAGAATATTTATAAAAATATCAGCATATTTTAAAATTCCTAAAAATACAAGTAAAAAAAATACTGAAAAAATGCTAGCAGGAGATTTTAGTCCAACTAAAAAACCTGATATTGATAATATTGTAAAAATAGTATTAGATGCTTTAAATAAAATGGCTTTTAAAGATGATAATCAAATAACAAAATTAGAAGTTGAAAAATTTTATTCTGAAGTTGAAAAAATATGTGTAAGGATTGAAGAATACTAAATTTGTATATGTGGAAATATGGCAAAAGATGATAAAACAGTAGAAGAGAAATAATTAAAATAGTTTAATAAAAAAAGAAACTAAAATATAAAAAACTAATATAGAAAATATAAAGAATATAAAAATTATACAAAAAAGTATATAAAGTAAGTTAAATGCTAGCTTTTTAAGCTAGCATTTTTTCTGTTCTAGTACGACCTTACAATGAATACACTTAAAATGAAAGTATTCATTTGGAGGTTTTTTAGAATTATGAAAGGTTTATCTATAGAAGAACGTGCAATAGCTGTTGCACATTATATAATTGAAACAGAAGATACAGTAAGAGGAGCTGCTAAAAAGTTTGGTATTAGTAAAAGTAGCATACATAAAGATGTTAGTCAAAGATTAATAAATATAAATTATGCTTTGGCTATGGAAGTTAGAAAAGTATTAGACAAAAATAAAGCAGAAAGGCATATAAGAGGTGGTATGGCAACAAAATTAAAGTACAGCCATAAACATTTAGAAGAGGAAAATAAATTAGAAAAGAAAGCATTTTAAAAACATGTTACAAAAATGCAATATATATGTAATACAAAAGATAAAAACAAACAGACAAACCATGAAACTGCTGAAAATACTAGAGTACAGAAAATTCGACCAACTTGTCGGTTTTTGACATTTTAGTACACCTGTGATATAAAAATGTCATCAAATCGAAAGAAGTAGGTGATTGGAAAATGGGAATTTACAGATCTGAAATTGCAGACTTAAGAAAAAATATCGGAGAAAACATAGGACAAAAAATTATAATAAAAGAGTCTCCTGGTAAGAGAAGTAAGCCACAAGAAAAATCAGCAATAATTGAAAATGTTTATCAAAGTTATTTTAGAGTAAAATTTGAAGATGCTGATAGAGTTGGCTCATACAATTATACAGACCTTTTTACTCGTTCAGTAGAAGTTAGTATGTATAATGGAGAAACGTATGAACCATTAGTACAGCCACAATTAGAAGTTAAGAAAACAAGGGTTAGTCAACAACCTGTAATAGAAAATTCCTAAGTTTTAGGAATTTTTTTTTATTTACCTCATAAGATGTTATAAAAGATAACATTTAAGGAGGATTTTTTATGGAAAAAAACATTGTAGTCATAAACAAAAAAACAGCTAGTAATACTAAAAGAATTGAAGTAAATGGAGATATAATTGTACCAGATATAAAGCCAGATATAGTTAATATCATTAATACAAATGCGATAGCATACATTTATAAAGAAGAGGTAAGTACTGGAAGAATTAGAGTGGATGGAAATATAGACACATATATTGTATATCTTGCAGATAATGGCGAGACAAGAAGTATGCAAACAACTCTAAGTTTTGTAGAGACCATAGAAGATACAAATATTACAGAAGTTTCTATTGCAAAAGAGAAGGTTTACTTAGAAAATATTGAAGCTAAGGTATTAAATGAAAGAAAAATTTCTGTAAAATCAAATTTACGAATAAAAAGTGAAGTATTTGAGAAAAGCGAAATCGAAATAAATAATGATTTTGAAGAAATTGAAGATGTACAAAAATTAAAAGAAACTTTAAACATAAAATCAATTATAGGGACTAATAAGGTAAAAACATCCATAAAAGAAGATATATCTTGTGATAGCTCATTTGATATAGCAGAGATACTAAAAACAGATATAGAAATTTGTAATTTAGAAAATAAAATAAGTTATAATAAAGTTCTTGCAAAAGCAGATGCTAAGATTAAAATAATATTTTTAGCTGAAGACGGAAGAATTGGAGTAGCAAGTTCAAATATACCAGTAATGAGTTTTATAGACATAGAAAAAATAGCAGATACAAATGAATGTAATGTGGAATATACAATTAGAAATATGCTTTTTAAAGTGAACTCAAAAGAAATGCATAGTATTAGCTGTCAAATAGATTTTGAAGTTTCTGTAGAAGCTTACGAGACAAAAATGATTGAAGTTATTCAAGATATGTATGGAATTAAAAATGCAATAGACTTTACCAAAAAAGATGTGGAAGTTCAAATAAGTAGTACTACAAAATCTGAAAGAGTTAGTATTAACGAAAGAGTTTTAGTAGAGGATATTCTAAGTATTTATGATGTTGGAATAAATTGTAAAAATGTAAAAAGTAATAAATCTGGAAATTTTCAAAATTATGAGTGCGAGCTTAATTTGGAATTCTATTATGAAGCAGATAATAGAAATGGTTTAAATGTGAAAAAAGTTGCAATACCATTTATAACTAAATTTGAAGGAGAGGAAGGAGAACTAGAATTTGAAATAATGAAAAAACAATTCACAGTTAGTAACGAAAATGTGGATTGTGAAGTAGAAATTTTAGTTAAACAGTCAAATACAAATTTGAAAAAAATTAGTATTATTGAAAATGTAATATCAAAAGAATTAGATGAGGAAAATGACTATAAAATGTATATGTATTTTGTAAAACAAGGTGATACACTTTGGAATATTGCAAAAAAATTTAAAGTTTCAATGTGTGATATTATAAAATTAAATAATATAGAGAATCCAGACAGGATTAATATTGGAGATAGATTGTATATAATGAGATAAGAAAAGGAAAAGGGAAAATTCTCTTTTCCTTTTCTATATAATAGGAAAGTTCCTCAATTAAATGTCTAGTTTTCTTCTATAGGAGGTGAAATGAAAGATAAATTATATTCTAGAAAAAGAATAAAGCTTCCAAATTTAAGAGAGATAAAAAATTTTAAAATATTATTAATAATTGCATTAATTACCATTATTATAATACTTTCTTTATTTTGGCATTCTGCATATCCAGTATTTAAGGCAACTTGTGAAACTGCAGCGTCTTCTAAAGGTGTTAAAATAATTAATGATGAAGTAAATAAAGTAATGAAAAATTATTCTTATGATAATTTAATAAAAATAGAAAAAGATACTGCAGGAAAAATTTCACTTATTAAAGCAGATGTTATAACGATTAATGAAATTGTAAGTGAAATTATTAAGAATATACAAGAAGAATTTGATAAAATTCCAAGAATTAAAGTTTTTATAAATATGGGATCAGTTAGTGGAATAAGTGCACTTAAAAACTTTGAACCAAAATTTGAACTTGAACTGGAAAGTGCTGGAAGAATGAATTATAATGTGATAACAGAATTTAAGTCTGTTGGTATAAATCAAACGCAACATAAAATTTATTTGCAAATTGATTCAACTGTGAGAATATTAACTCCATTTTCAACATTTGGTAAAGAAATTAAAACAGATGTAATTTTAACTGAAGCTGTTATTGTTGGAGATGTTCCAGATTCATATTACAATTTGGAAGGTATGGAAGCTTTGGATGATACATTAAACTTAATAGGGTAGTAATTAAACACAGAAAAAGTTGCTTAAAAATATTCTAAAAGTAAAAAGCAAAGACTATGTAAAATTAAGTCTTTGTTTTTTTTGAATATACAATTTTTATTAGTTGATGTAAACTCATAGTAAAATTTAAAATTTCACTCATGTAAATTGAAATAATATAACCTACTAAGCCAAGTTTAGGAACACAAAAGTAAATAAAGCTGACACTAAGTAGTAAATCCAATATATTTGTAACCATTACGCCAACTTGAGTATCTAGACCTCTTAGTACACTATCTATAACAGTATCTACATATATAAATGTGGCAAGAGGAGCGAAAATTTTAATATAAAGGCCACTACTTGAGTCTTTATAAATAATTTCTCCTAGTTTTTCTGAAAAAATAAATAAAAATATACTTAAAGAAATTGAAGCACCAAAAATTCCTAAGAGTAATAATGTGGTCATTTGTTTTGTTCTTTTATAGTCTTTTTTTGCATGGTATCTTGCAAATTCAGGAATAAGCAAGCTTGCAAAAGACTTTACTAAAATATCAGGAAACATGATTATAGGAAGTGCCATACCATTTATAATACCATAACTTGCAAGAGAAGAGGTACATGTAATACCACTTTTTTCTAAACTAGAAGGAATAATTAATTGTTTTAAAGTACTTAATCCAGAACGTATGTAAGAAGTAATTGCTATTGGAAGAGAAATTCTAAGAATTTTGTTTGTGTAACTTCTAGAATTATTTTTGTATAAGAGTTCGACTGAATTATTATATCTTCTCTTATCTAATAAGAAAATAATATAAATGTAAATAAAAGATATAATTTCAGAAATTAAATCTCCTAGGATTAAAGCAAAACAAGAATAGTTTATTCCTTTAGGTAAAAATAAGCTAATTAAATATGCACAAACAATTACTTTTGCTATATGTTCAATAAATTGACCAATTGCATTTTTATAAACTCTGCGTACTCCTGAAAAATAACCGGATATTGCAGAAGACATAGAAATTAGTGGAAGAGCAAGACATACAAGATGAATAACAGATTTATCCACTTTGTTATGTAAAAATTTAGTAATTATGAAATCAGAATTAATCCAAAAAATAGTGCTAGTAAAAATACTGGTGATTAAAGTAATATAGATGCAGCGTTTCATAACTTTTTTTATACCACCAAGATTATCTAAGGCTAGTTCTTCAGCAACAACTCTTGTTACGGCAAGGTTAATACCAGAAGTTGCAAGAGTAATTCCAAAGAGATAAACACTCATAACAAGTTGATAAATACCCACATATTCAGCACCAATTTTTTGAGAAACATAAGCAGTAAAGTAAATATCTATTCCTCTAAAAATTAAAGAGGTAATAATTAAAATAGAAGTATTAAAAATAAAAAATTTAAATCTTTTCAAAATCATCACCTAAAATACATATAGTTTTTATAGAGTATATGAAGAAAAAGAAGAAATAGAAGAAAAAATTAGTATAATAACTGGTAAAAATATGTTTCCAAAAAGTTACAAAAGAAAACAAAATGAAACAAAAAAATACGTTTAAAAGGTTGAATCCGTAAAATTCATATGCTATAATTATTTGTGATTGCAACTATGCAAATATAACAAAAGATATTAAAAAGTTTTTTGGGGGAATTTAGGGCATGGAAGAACAAGAAATTGCAATACCATTTGATGTTGCTAGATTAAATGAAAATGCATTTCATAAAATATATAGAATTACAATTTCAGGAATAAAAGCTTTTATAAAAAGAATTGTAGAAATATTTATATCATTAATAGGTCTTATAATATTTGTTCCATTAGCAATAGTAGTGTTTTTTCAAAATGTAAAAAATAAAGACTATGGAAAAGTGCTTTATACACAAGAAAGAATTGGAAAAAATGGTAAGATTTTCAAAATGTATAAATTTAGAACAATGGTTAATAATGCAGATGAAATATTAGAAAACATGCTAAAAGATGATGAAATTAGAGCAGAATATGAAAAATACAGAAAGTTAAGAAATGACCCAAGAGTTACAAAATTTGGTAAAATTTTAAGAGAAAAAAGCTTAGATGAATTTCCTCAATTTATAAATATTTTAAAAGGTGAAATGAGTATTGTTGGACCAAGACCATATTTACCTGAAGAAAAAGAAAGAATGGGAAAATATTATAATTACATAGTACAACATAAACCAGGACTTACTGGAGTGTTTCAAATATCTGGAAGAGAAAGAGTTGCTTTTTCTGAAAGATTAGATATGGATTTAAGATATCATTATAGAAGAACATTTTTAGTTGATTTAAAGATAGCATTAATTACAATGCTTATAACACTAAGAAGAAAGAAAACCTATAATGTAGGCGAACTAACATTAGATACATTAGGATACATATCAAGAGGATTTACATTATTTGTAAAAAGAATAATAGACATAATAGGAGCTATTGTTGGAATAGCAATTCTTATTCCATTAACAATTGCAGTTTGGATAGTAAATAAATTAAATAAAGAAGAAGGACCACTTTTCTATTCACAAGAAAGGATTGGAAAAGATGGCAAACATTTTAAAATGTATAAATTTAGAAGCATGGTTGTTGATGCTGAAGAAAGATTAAAAACTATGCTTGAACAAGATGAGAATTTGAGAAAAGAGTTTGAAGAAACAAGAAAATTAAGAAATGATCCAAGAATAACAAAAATTGGTAAAATTTTAAGAAAAACAAGCTTAGATGAATTTCCTCAATTTATAAATGTTTTAAAAGGAGATATGAGTTTAGTTGGACCAAGAGCTGTTATTGATGGAGAAATAGAACTTTTTGGGGTACATAAAGATACTGTTTTAAGTGTAAAACCAGGAATAACAGGGTATTGGGCAGCAAATGGAAGAAGTGATACTTCTTATGAAGAAAGAGTTGAACTTGAAACATTTTATGCTAAACATATGTCTATTCCATTAGATATAGAAATTTTAGCAAAAACAGTAATATCTGTTGTAAAAAAAGAGGGAGCTGTGTAGAAATTAATGAAAAGAAAAAAAGTTTTACATATAGTTGAGTCTTTTGGAAGTGGAATTTTTTCTTTTTTAGTTGATCTTGTAAATAATACGGATGATGAATTCGATATAACAATAGCGTATGGAGTAAGAGCTGAAACTTTAGAAAGTTTTAGAGAATACTTTAGTAATAAAGTAAAATTTATTGAAGTAAAGAATTTTACAAGAAGTATAAATCCAATTAAAGATTTGAAAGCGTTTTTTGAAGTAAAAAAAATAATAAAAGAAGAAAATCCAGATGTTATACATTTACATTCATCCAAAGCTGGCTTTATAGGAAGATTTGCTACAAATTGTAAAAAGAAAACGATGTTGTATAACCCACATGGATTTTCTTTTTTAATGAGAGACAGTTCAAAAGTTAAAAGATTTATGTATTGGTGCTTAGAAAAAATTGGAGCTTTAAGAAAATGTACAATAGTAGGATGTTCTTATGGAGAATATCAAGAGGCACTAAAATTAAGTAAAAATGCAATATGTATTAATAATAGTATAAATATAAATAAATTAAATAAAGAAGTACAAGCTTTTGGAAAACATAATATTGATTTTAATAATTTAAAAATTTGTACAAGTGGAAGAATAGGATATCAAAAAAATCCTGAATTATTTAATAATATTGCAGAAAAATTTCCAAATTTAAAGTTTACTTGGATAGGGGATGGAGAATTAAAAGATAAATTAACTTCTCCTAATATCAAAGTAACTGGATGGAAAACTAGAAAAGAAGTTTTAAAAATTGTAAATGACAATGATATTTTTATTCTTACATCTTTATGGGAAGGTTTGCCAATATCACTATTAGAAGCAATGTACCTAAAAAAAGTTTGTATCGTAACAAATTGTATAGGAAATAGAGACGTAATAAAAAATGGAAAAAATGGTTTTATTATAAATACTAATGATTATAAAGAGATTATGGAAAAAATAAATCCAGAAATTTATAATGAGATTTCAAAAAATGCAGAAAAAGATATTTTATCTGTATTTAATATAGATAAAATGGTAAAAGAATATAAAAAGGAATATAGGAAATAGAAATGTTATTTTTAAAAATATATTATCATATTATGGCAATAATTAAAAAGTTTTTTTATAAAATAATTTATGGAAAACACATCAAGTTTGGAAAAGGAGTTACTTTTAGAAAAGGTTTTTCCTTAGTGATTGAAGATGATGCTTTTGTAACAATTGGTAATGGCTGCTTTTTTAACAATTATTGTTCAATTAATGCAAAAGAAGGGATAAATATTGGAAATAATTGTTTATTTGGGGAAAATGTCAAAATATACGATCATGATCATGATTATAAAAATAATTTAGATAATTTTGTAAAAAAACAAATAAAAATAGGAAATAAGGTTTGGATAGGTTCTAACTCAACAATATTAAAAGGAGTTGGAATTGGGAATAATGTTGTTGTTGCAGAAGGGACTACTATCAGAGAATACATTGAAAATAATACATTGACTTATCAAAAAAAACATTTAGTAAAAAAGAATATATATAATATAGAAGAGGAATAAAAATGAAAAATAATGCAATAAAATTTAGCATAATTGTACCGGTTTATAATGTTGAAAATTATTTAAGACAATGCATAGATTCAATATTAGTACAAACTTATAAAAATTATGAAGTTATATTGGTTGATGATGGATCTACAGATTATAGTTCTAACATTTGTGATACATATTTTAAAGAATATAGTAATATTAAAGTTATTCATAAAAAAAATGGTGGATTATCTAATGCGAGGAATACAGGATTGCTAGAAGCAACAGGAAAATATATTATATTTATTGACAGTGATGATTTTTGGGTAGATAAAGATTTTTTAATGAATATAAACAATTCTATTTCAGATGAAGATTTAATAATATTTAATTCCTTTAAATATTATGAGAATAGAAAAAATAGAAAAAATAGATTTAAAGAAGACAATTTTTTAAATAAATTAAGTGAGAAAAATAAAATTAAATATTTAATAAAGAAAAATATATATAAAGCATGTGCTTGGGATAAAGTTATAAAAAGAGATATTTTAATAAATAATAATATTAAATTTCCAAGTGATTTATTGTCAGAAGATATGTCTTGGTGTGGGCAACTATTAGAGAAAGTTAAAAAAGTAAAGGTATATAGTAAACCTGTATATGCTTATAGACAAAGAAAAAATTCTATTAGTAACAAGGTGGATGAAAAGCATGTATTAGATATTATAAAGCAAATAGAAGCAGGCACTAATAGTAATGATAATATGATATTAAATTACTATGCATATGAATACTGTATTCTTCTTTTGTATTCTAATCTTTTAAAGGAAAAAAAATATATTAATAAAGTAAAAGAATTATCTTGGTTACTAAAATATAAATGCTCTAATAAAGTAAAAAAAATTAATTTTTTATATAAAATATTAGGATTTGAAGTTACAAGAAAATTATTATTTGTATGTTTAAGGTTTAAAGAAAGGATTTCATAAAGTGAATAAAGTTATTTTTATCATTCCATATTTTGGAAAATTGAATAATTATTTTCAATTATTTTTAAATTCATGTAAATATAATAACGATTACAATTGGTTGATATTTACTGATGATGATGTAAAAAAATATGATTGCCCTCAAAATGTGAAAATTATTAACTGTGAATTTAAAGAATTAACTAAAAAAATCGATAAAAAAATTGGATTTAAGACTATGATATTCTCTCCGTATAAATTATGCGATTTAAAACCTATGTATGGATATATTTTTAATGAATATATAAAAGATTATGAATATTGGGGATATTGTGACATTGATTTAATATTTGGAAAATTATCAAATTTTATTGATTTAAAAATATTAAATGATTATGATAAAATTGGAGTTTTAGGACATTTTTCAATAATTAAAAATTGTAAAGAATTAAACGAATTATTTCTAAAAGATAATAGATATAAATTAGTATTAACTTCAGAGAAATCTTTAAAATTTGATGAAGAATACGGAGAAGATTTCGGAAAATCTATAAATAATATTTTTAAAGAGAATGAAAAAAATATATATCCAATAAATTCATTTGCAGATATATATGTTAAAAGCTCATTTTTTAAAATAACACATTATTTAGGAGAAAATAATGGATATGATACAGAAAAAAAAGATAAATCAATTTTTGTATGGGATAAGGGAAATCTTTATAAATATATTTTTAAAGGTAAAAAAATAGAAAAAAAAGATTATATGTACATACATTTACAAAAAAGAAATATGAAATTAAAAAAATTAAAAAATTATGATTTTTATAAAATAATTCCAAATACATTTGAAGACTTACATTATGTTGAATTAAAAAAAGAAAAAAGATATTATATAAATTTACATTATTTTAAAATTAGAAGCAAAAATTTAAAAATAAAAATTATTAATAAATTGGGAGAATAAAATGAACTGGATTTTATCATTACTGATAACAATTTTTTTGATAACATTAGGTTTTATATACAGAAAAAATAAATTTGTCTGGTTTTTACAATTTATTTGGATGTGGATTTTAATGGCTGGCAGTAATGGTGGGGTAGATTGGACTGTACATAAGGATATTTTTACAAAGTATTCTTTAAATTTTAAAATATTAGATGAGAGTTGGCTATATAAAATGTTTTGTTATCCGTTTGTAATTAACGGTTATACATTTTATCAATTTAATTTTGTCATATCAACTATTTTATTATTAGTTTTATTCCATTTAATAAAGAAATATTCAAAAAATGTATGTTTTGTAACCAGTTTAATATATATATATCCACTAGCGGATTCTATTATTCAAAAAAGAAATTTTTGTGCACTAGTTATCTTTTTATGTGGTATTTTTCCACTAATATATAAAGAGAAAAGAGGAGATATTAAATTTATTTTATGTACTTTTTTAGCCGCACAAGTTCATATGTCATATTATTTATATTTTATAATTTATCCTCTAATTAAATTAGAAAATAAGTATTTAAACAAGGTAATAAAAAATGCAGTATTTTTAGCTTTTTTATGTACTCCATTTATTCCTCAAATTGCTTCGCTTTTTGTAAATTCTGAAAAAGTGAAATTCTATTTTTTAGAATTAAAAATTCCTTTTTATCAAAGTTGTTGTTGGTGGGGGGTACAAATGATATTTACATATTTATTTGCAAAAATAAACAATATAAAAAATACTATTAATGAAAATTTAAATATAAAAACAGAAAATTATAATGAGAATGCATTGAAACTAAATAAAATAATGTTAGTATTTATGCCATTATATTACTATGAACCAACATTCTTTAGATTCTTTAGAAATATATTATTTGTAAATTATGTAGAAGCTTCAAGTATTTTTGATAATAAAAATACTATCTATAAAAATGAATTTATTATAATGTTTATTTTAGTTTTATTTGTTATATTAATGTTTCTTTCACAATTTGTATTTTTTGGAAAAGGATTTGAATATTTATATATTCCAATTTTTCAAGCTAATTCTTTTTTGGGGAGAAATTAAAATGAGTAAAAAAATATCAATTATTATTCCTATTTATAATAAAGAAAAATTTTTAGACAAATGTATAGAAAGTATTATAGATCAAACATATAAAAATATAGAAATTATATTAGTTAATGATGGATCAACAGATAATAGTGAGTTAATTTGCAAAAAATATACTAATAAAGATAATATAAAATACTTTAAAACGGAAAATATGGGAGTTTCTAATGCTAGAAATATAGGAATAATAGAAGCAACAGGAGATTATGTTATTTTTATAGATGCTGATGATTACATTGATAAATATTATATAGATTCTTTATTTGATACTAAATATGATTTAGTAGTAGAGGGTTTTTTAAAAGATTATGGTAATGAAATTCAAAAAATAGAAATACTCGAAGGTATATATTCAAAAAAAGATATTTTGATATTACTAAAGCAAAAAAGAATAACAAATATTTTTTCCGTTCCATATCTAAAATTATTTAATTTAAAAATTATTAAAAAATATAAGATATATTTTAATACATTATTAAATTTTGGTGAAGATTTTGATTTTGTACTTAGATATATAAAACACATAGATAGACTCGTTCTATTAAAAAATGAATATCATTATTTTAATAGAATTGAAAAAGAGAGTTTATCAAGAAGAAAAATTCCTAATATTTGGAATCAAATGAATGTAGTGTTTAAAACGATTTGTGATTTATATAGTAGAGATAGTGATAGAGACTACTTTTTTTTAAGATTTTTAAAAATTACATTATTAAATGATAATTTTAAAGAATATTTAGAATTTGAAAAAATATTTAAAGAAATATTAAATTCTAGCTATTTTAAAAAAACTAGTTTAAAAAATTTTAAAATATTTTCTATTGATTGGTTAATATTAGTATTATTAAAATTAAAATTTTGCAATTTAGCATTTATTATATTTAAATTAAAAAGGGGATGAAAATATGAAAAAAATAGGAATTATTACATTTCATAGAGCTCATAATTATGGAGCTTCTTTGCAATGTTTAGCTTTAATTAAAATTATTAAAAATTTATCCTATGAGTATGAAGTTGAGGTTATTGATTATTATAATAAGAAAATCGAATATGATTATTCTTTATTTAGAATAGATAAAACAAATATAAAAAAAAGACTTAAATCTTTTATTTCATCTATATTGTTTTTATTCAAAAATATGAAAAGAAGAAAAAAATATAATAAATATATTTTGGATACTTTTCCTTTAACTAGGAAAGTATATGATTCAAATGATTCAATTTTTAATTCTTTTGATATATTAATTTGTGGCAGTGATCAAATATGGAATCCGAATTTAACTGGTGGTATAGACAAAGTTTATTTTTTAAATGTAAAAAGTAACGCGAAAAAAATTAGTTATGCAGGAAGTTTGGGTAGCAATAAGTTATTAGATAATAATAATTTATATATTAATTTATTTAATGGAATGGATGATATTTCAGTAAGAGAAGAAGATGGCTGTAAGTTAATTGGAGATTTATTAAAAAAAGAAATTAAAAATGTTTTAGATCCAACATTATTAATATGTAAAGAAGAATGGTACAAATATATAGAAAGTGTCAGTTCGAATATTGAAAATGTTAAATATATTTTTGTATATTCTCCTAATAATTTATCAGAATTTCCTAAAATAGTAAATTTTATTTCAAATGAATTAAATTTAGGTGTTGTTAATTTTGCCAAAAGAAATACTGGTTTTAAAAATGTAATTAAAAATATGTATTGTTCAAACCCAATTGATTTTTTGAAATATTTATATGATTCGGAAATAATAGTTGTTACTTCGTTTCATGCTGTAGTTTTTTCAATTTTATTTCATAAAAAATTTTGGGTTATTTCTCCAAAAGATAATAATAGTAGAGTAAATAGTCTATTAAAAAAATTAGGACTTCAGAATAGAGCAATCGAATCGTTAAAAGAACTACAAACTTTAAATATAAAAGATAATATAGACTATAGAATAGTAGATGAAAAGTTAAAAATATTAAGAAATGATTCTATATTATGGCTAAAAAATCAAATAGAAAAGTAAAGCTGTACTAGAAAGGAAAAAAATGAGTAGAGAAAAAACATTAGTAAAAAATACAGCAATATTGACTATTGGAAAAATATGTACACAATTAATAACTTTTTTTCTATTGCCATTATATACAGGTATTCTCTCAACAGAAGAATATGGAACAGTAGATTTATTAAATACATTAGTATCCTTATTGTTACCAATAGTAACTTTTCAAGTTGAACAAGCTTTATTTAGAAGATTAATAGAATGTAGAGAAAATGAAAAAGATAAAAAAAGTGTAATAAGTACAGGATTTTTCTCTGTACTTATACAATGTATTATATATTTATTTATATTTTTGACAATTTCTCCTTTAGTTCATAATCAATATAAAATATTTTTGGCAACAAATGTTGTGGCATATATTTTTGCATCTTTATTTCAACAAATTGCAAGAGGGCTTGGAAATAATAAACAATATGCAATAGGAAGTTTTATTAGTGCTTTAGTTACAATAATTGCAAATATTATTTTTTTAGTATTTATAAAATTAGGTGCAAATGGAATGTTACTTGGAAATATGTTAGGTCAAATTGCTTGTTTTACATATTTATTAATTATCCTAAAAATATATAAATATATTAGTTTCAAAGAATTCAAATATGAATTATTAAAAAAATTATGGAAATATTCAATTCCTTTAATTCCAAATGCAATTTCTTGGTGGATATTTAACGCATCAGATAGAGTTATTGTTTCAGCAATATTGGGAGTTGGACAAAATGGAATTTTATCAGCAGCGCATAAATTTTCAACTGTATATATAACACTTTATAATATTTTTAATATGAGTTGGACTGAAATGGTTGCAGTTCATATTAATGATATAGATATACAAGAATTTTTTAATAAAATGTTTAATATTATATTAAAATTATTTGTTTCAATGGGAGTTGGAATAATTGCATGTATGCCATTTGTGTATCCTATAATGATTAATGAAAAGTTTTTTGAAGGATACTATCAAGTTCCAATCATGATGTTAGGTTCAATATTTAATGTTGTTGTAGGATTAATTAGTGTTATTTATGTTGCTAAGAAAAATACAAAAGCAATAGCAAATACCTCTATACTTTCTGCAATCATAAATATTGTAGTACATTTACTGTTAATTAAATTCGTGGGATTATTTGCTGCTACAATTTCAACGTTTACAGCATATTTTATAATGTCTTTATATAGATTACATGATGTGAAAAAGAGATATTTTAAAATTAATATAGATAAAAAATTTATTTTAATATCAATAATTGCTTTACTAATAATTGTACCTATATATTATTTAAATAATTTAATACTAAATATTATTGGGTTATTAGTTGCAATAGTATTTGCTTGGTTTGTAAACAAAGATTCAATACATATAGTATTAAATTTTGTGAAAGGTAAATTTAAATTACATAAAGAGGTTGAAATATGATTAATGAATATTTAAAAACTTATAATAAAAAAGATTGTAATGGTTGCACTTTATGTACAATAGGATGTCCAACCAATGCAATAAAAATGGTTGAGGATAGTGAGGGATTTTTCTACCCAGAAATTGATGAAGAAAAATGTATAAAATGTAATAAATGCAAAAACATTTGTAGCAATTTTAATGATTCTAAAGGAACAGAAAGAGTTTATATGGCAATAAACAAAAATAAAGAGGAACTTAAAAATAGTGCTTCTGGGGGAATGTTTTATATACTTGCTAAATATGTAATAGAAAAAAAAGGTGTTGTTTTTGGAGTAGAATATGATGAAAATTTAAAAGTTAGACACAATCATTACGAAACTTTAGAAGAATGCAAAAAATTTCAAGGCTCTAAATATTTAAGAAGTAATATTGGAAATTCATATAAAGAAGTTGAAAACTTTTTAAAACAAGACAAATTTGTTTTATTTACAGGCACTCCTTGTCAATGTAATGCTTTAAAGACATATTTAAAAAAAGATTATGAAAAATTAATTATATGTGATATTGTGTGTCATGCAAATCCTTCTCAAAAAGTTTTTGATAAATATGTGAAAGAAATTGAAGAAAAAAATAATAAAAAAGTTGTAGATATAAAATTTAGAGATAAATCTACTGGGTGGAAGAGTTCGATGCCGGTAATATATTTTGATGATGGTAGTAAAATAGAAGATAAGATTTTTTATGTATCTTTTGTTTCTGAACTTTTTGATAGACCATCTTGTCATGACTGTAAATTTTCAATACCAAATAGAGTTACAGATTTTACAATAGGAGATTTTTGGGGAATTGATAAAGTATTACCAGAAGTGGAGGATAATAATACGGGAATTTCTTTATTGTCTGTAAATTCTGAAAAAGCAAAAAAAATATTTAATGATATTAACGAAAATATAGAATTTAAAGAAGTAAAAAAAGATATAGCATGGAAGTATAACCATAGCTCTAATGTACCACCACATAAAAATAGACAAATATTCTTTGATAATTTGGATAAAAAACCAGTCATTGAAAATATGAAAGAATGTTTAAAAGTTAGCTTAGTAAGAAAAATTTTGAGAAAATGTAAAAAAGTTGCAAAAAAAGTATTAGGAAGGTAAAATATATTTTGCTCTCTCAATGTGAGAGAGTTTTTTCATTTATTAAAAATAATTAAAATTATTTTAGAAAATAAAAAAGAGACAGATGTCTCTTTTTTGAAATATGTAATTTATAATCGTTTATTTAACAAAAAATGCACTCTCCAATTTTATTTACAATAACATTTGTCTGTGCAATAAAAGTAACAGCATTTGGAAAATTTCCATAAAACCAACTTTTAAATTGAGCAATTAATTCAATATTATCTACTGCAGGACTTAAAATTATCCAATAAAAAAGGAATATTGAGATAAAAATTAAGAAAAGAAGATTACTGTTTAAATTAATTATGCACTTTGTAGTATTGTCTGGTATAGCATTAGTAGTATCTGAGCTACTAATAACTTCCGAAGAATCTTCAAGTTTGCAACTTTTTGTATCATTCATTAAGAGTTCCTCCTTTTATTTAAAATATTTAGTATTTTGAATAAAATGTTTGAACTTATGTATGATAGATTATAAAAATACTCAAATAAGATTATAATATAACTGAGTATAAAGTTCAAGATATTTCTATTTTTTACTAATAATTACAATAATGTGTATTAAAAAAATATTTATCATAACCTCACCTTTTTAAAATAAACTTTAAAGAGGTGAGGTTTTTATGAAAGAAAAAATTAAAAGATTTCATATAATATCTTTTATACTAGTTTCAATACTTGGAGTATTATTACATTTTACTTATGAATGGTCTGTAGAAAATGCTTTTGTTGGATTTTTTTCTGCAGTAAATGAAAGTACTTGGGAGCATTTAAAATTAATATTTTTCCCTATGCTTCTTACTACAGTTATTGGATACTTTTATATTGGCAAAGAAAACGAAAATTATATTTGTGGAAGAACTAAAGGAATTATAGCAGGAATAATTTTTATAATAGCTTTTTTCTATACATATACAGGAGCTTTAGGAGAAAATATTGCAATTATAGATATAGCAAGTTTTTTTATAGGTGTAATTATTGCAGAATTAGTTTCATATAATATTATTAAGTTAGAGAATTATAATTGTAATAAAACAATTTGCTTTTTAAGCTTAATCTTACTTTTAATCTGTTTTATTATATTTACTTATAATGCTCCAAATTTAGGAATCTTTGAAGATCCAAATTCTATAATAATGCATAATTATTTATAAAATGTTTATTTTTAAAAGTAATTTTTTCACAGTTAAAACATTTAATAGTTACAAAAAATATTAGAAATAAACACATAAAAAACATTTTTTATGAATAAAATTATTTCAAGTTCAAAGTACAAAAAGATGTATATTGAACAAAAAATAATACATGTATTAAAAGTAACTTAGACTCGGGGGCTTTGCACGAGTCTATTTTCATATAGTTTAAGCTTTTTTATTAGGACATAATAAATTAGGTTAGAATTCACATAAAAAACACCAACAAAAATGGGCTTAGTGATATAATCCATACAAGTTAAAATTTATTTAAGAAAGGTTTTATATGGTGAAGCCAATGGAAGAAATAAATAATAAAATTAATAATATTTATACAAATACAAGTTTCGAAAATAATGCATTAGTATTTGGAACAAGCGATTCTTACTTCGACAACTAATATAAATTCTCTAATTAGTCTTGGAATTTAGAGCATTTATTAATGATGCTCTAAATTTCAAGGTTTTTTTATGCAATTGAATAATTTTATTTATCATGATATAATACTCACATATAAAAAGGAGATATTTAGTGAAATCAATAGAAGATAGAATTATAGATAAAATTTTTGAATGTGTAAATTTTGTAATGAGTTTTAGAATAAAACCTGATATGGCTATTCAAAAAGTAAGAGATTTAACAATAGAAGATATAAAAGCATTAAAAGCTCAAGGTATAAAAGGTGTAATTTTAGATGTTGATGAAACTTTAAGAAAAGATATGGGAAATATTCCAAAATGCAATCAAGATTGGATTGATACATTAAAAAAAGAGCTTAAAGTAATTGTTGTTTCGAATGGTATAGATGATAAAATTGAAAAGTTTTTTTCAGCCAAAGGAATTGATTATATAGGATTTGCACATAAACCATTGAAGAAAAATTTTAATAAAGCTTTTAACAGATTAGGTTTAAAACCAGAAGAAATGATGATAATAGGTGATGATTTATTTTCAGACATTTATGGAGGAAAAAGAAATAACATTAGAACTATTATGGTTAAAGAAGTAGAAGATGTAGAAGAGGTTGAACATTAAAAGTTCAACCTTTTTTAATAATTTTAGTATTTTGCTTGACATTATTAAAAAAAAATAGTAATATAAAAGTATCAATTGATACTTTTATAACAAGGTGGTGTCTTATGAATACATGCAAAAACATACGAATAAATATTTAAACTTTACAAAAGAAGAGATAATAAAATATGTAGAAAAATTTAAATTATTAATAAAAGCAAACAGATTTAAAATTTCGGATATAAATAGAGAAAAAAACATAGAATTTATTAACAAGTATCATTTAAATACGAAGAATCAAAAAAGTATGTTATTGGAAATAGAAGTAGAAGATTTTTGTTATGCAGTAGATGATTATAACTCAAAAGATATATTATATATTTTTTCAAAGGAATATGAATTAAATTATTGGGGAGAATATCAAAAAATTCCAGTTTATATTAAAATAAATATAAAGAAATTAAGAGATGGTGAATATGTTTTAATAGTATCATTTCATGAAAGGGAAAAGAATATAAAATTTTTATTTAAATAATAAAAGTGAGGGAAAAGATATGTTGAAAGAATATTGTGAAGTTTGTAATGAGATTGCCAATTTAACTAGAAAAGAAAAAGTTGCTAAAGAGGAAATTAAAGGAAAAGAATATGAATATATAAAAGTTATTGATTATTGTAGTAAATGTGGAAATCCAGTTTCTTCAAAAGATAGCATAGATGAGAATTTAAGAAGAATAGATAAAGCATATAGAGAAGAAGAAAAAATTATTAGTATTGAAGAAATAGAAGAGATATTAAGAAAATATAAAATTGGTAAAAAGCCATTATCTAAACTTTTGGGATGGGGAGAAGTAACAATAACTAGATACATTAATGGTGATATTCCAAGCAAATTTTATTCAGATGAATTATATAAAATATTAAATAGTAGTAATTATATGTTAGAAATATTAGAAAGAAATAAAGATAATATTGCTGAAAACACATATTTAACCAGTATTAATGCTATAAAACAAGCAGATTATAATATGTCGGACATAGAACTAATTGCTCAATATATTATTATGAAATGTGAAGAGATTACACCTCTTGCATTGCAAAAACTTTTATATTATTCACAAGGTTTTTATAAGGCTTTTTTTGGTAACTTTTTATTTAAATCGGATTGTGAAGCATGGGTACATGGACCAGTATACAATGAGATATATTATAAATATAAATTTTATGGTTCAAAAAATATTGAACAATATTTAGATTATGATATTTCTGAAATATTAGATGAAGATAAGAAAAATTTATTAGATGTAATAATAAAATATTTTGGTTTTTATAATGGAAAGGCTTTAGAGAAAATGACTCATTATGAACGTCCATGGTTAGAGGCAAGAAGAGGAATAAGTATTGATGAAAAATGTAATAATATTATTTCTAAAGATAATATATCAGACTATTTTGAAAAAATAAAAGAGAAATATTCTATGATTGATTTAACAGATATTAAAGAATATAGTGAAAAACACTTTTTTGAAGTTATAGGAATATAATAAGATGCTTGATTAAAAATATAGAAGTATTAAAAAGTTTAAGCAATAATATAAACTAATTTTTATAACAAAGAGGTTGAACATTAAAAGTTCAACCTTTTTTTAACTAAATGTGAAATTTTTTGTCTTTTTGTTTGTAATTGCTCTCTAAGGGTGTTATAATAAACATGTACTTTTTTTACAAATAAAATACTAGAATTAGTTTTTTGTAAAGAAAGTCAATAAATATTGGAGGCGAGACAAAATTACTAACTTTTATGGTGTTGTTTAGAATAGGAGGGATTCTATGTCAAAAAGAAAAGTCTCTAAGGCTTGTTTGTCAGCGTACCATAACGAAGTAACAGGGTCAAGAAATTTACTAGAAGTTTCATTTGTTGATGGACGGACGTATCACATTCTAGTTGATTGTGGATATTTCCAGGAAATCGAGTACAGACATTTGAACTACATGGATGACTTGGACCCAACTAAAATTGATGCAATTTTAGTAACTCATAACCATATTGATCATACAGGGCTTTTGCCAAAGATGGTCAAAAATGGTTACAGAAACCCAATTTATATGACACAAATTACAAAACAGCTTTTGCCAAAATTCTTAAAGGATTCGGCAGATCAGCAGGAAGACAATGCAAAATATCTGAGAGATAAGTATCCAGTTGAGGCATGGAGATTCCATCCTTTATATAATGAGGATGATGTCGAAAAGACGATGAGACTCTGCCGAGGACTGAATTATGAAGAAACGTACGAAATTCTCCCAGGTATCAAGGTAACGTATTTTGTTAATGGTCATCTTTTGGGTGCAGGCTTTATTTTGGTTCAGTGTGAAGACCACCTTATGAAGCCAATTAACTTTTTCTTCACAGGTGACTACAAACTCACCAATCCATTTTTCACTGTTCCAGATATTCCGGCTTGGGTTAGACGACTGGAACTCATCATGGTTCACGAATCAACCTATGGAAACACAAACTCTAAAGATATTAAGGTGTGTTTCACTCAAAATCTGCTTGAAGCTTTCAGCAAAAATCTATTCATTTTGATAGGTGCTTTTGCTCAAGGCAGAATGCAGGAGGTGCTTTACGATTTAAGAAAGTTGCAAGATAAAAATCTTATTCCAGAGCAATATGAGATTTGGGTTGATGGACCTTTGGGAATTGATACGAATTATAAGTATCAGAAAATCTTAAACTGGTTTAATCCAGAAACAAGTGATTTTCTCCCAAAGAACTTACAAATTGTTGATCCAAAACAAAGGAACAACATTTTGAATTCTACAAGACCAAGAATTGTTGTTACAACTTCTGGAATGCTTTCCAATGGACCTGCAAGACAGTATGTTCCAATGTTTTTGGAGCATAATCGGGCTATGATTCATTTAACTGGTTATGCTGCAGAAGAAACTTTGGCAAGAACTTTGCTAGATGCCAAGAGATCAGAGATGATTACTATTGGCGGAAATGTTTATCACAAGAGGGCTGTTGTTAAATCCACCCGTGAAAAAACTTCACATGTTACTCTTGATGGAATGCTTGATTTCATCAATCAATTTGATGATATTGAATTCTTAGCGATTAACCACGGTGAAGAAAGTGTGCAAAACTATTTAGCATGTTCTGTTAAGGAAAATTGTCCGGATGTTGAGATGGTTGATGTTTTAAACAGACAGCATGTTTATTACATCTATCAGATGGCAACTGCACAAGACAGGTACAGCAATTTAGTGATTAAAAAAGCTCCTTCTAAGCTTGAAATGGATTTTCCAAGTGAAAGAGCTCAGCAGATTATGAACAAGAAAGAAAAACAGAAGTACAAAAAGGAAAAAAGAAGAGAAGAAAAGAGGGATAGAAAAAAAGCAAAGAGAAAGAAAAAAGGCAAAAAAAGAAGATAAGGTAAATCCTAGAAAGCAAATTTTTTGCAAAACAAAGTAATAATGTAACCGTTTCATTTATTTATTGATTCTCCAGCGAGGCTAATCGCTGGAGAATTTCTTGTTTTTATAAAGTTATATATTTAAGAAGTAGTGCACATATAAAGTCAATATTTTAAATATACTATATTATAATAATAAAATATTGACTATTGGTAATAATAATTGTATAATATAAATATATTTTGCAAAAAAAATGCAAAATGTGAGAAAGGAGTTATAATGTTATTAGAATTTAGAACTAAAAATTTTAAATCTTTTAAAGAAGAAATGGTTTTTAAAATGACACCTGCTCAGAAAATAAAAGGATTAGAGTATAGCTTAATAAAAAAGAATGCTAAAAATAAAGAATATAAAGCATTACCTACAGCTGTAATATATGGCCCTAATTCATCAGGTAAAAGTAATATAATAAGTGCCATAGAAGTATTTAGAGCAATAGTTCTTAGAGGAAATATTAAAGATACAGAAAATAATTCTAATCTTAATGTAGCAATTGATAGATTAAGTATTATTCCTAATATTGAAAGTAATGAAGATGATCCAGTATATTTTTATATAAAATTTATAACAGAAAACTTATTAATTGAATTTAGTTTAAAATTCAAAATTGGCAAATTTATGCGAATGGATTATGATAGAGAAATTTTAGAAGAAGAGTTAAAAATAAATGATAAGCTTATTTATAATCGAAGTGATAAAATAAATATAAAAAACATAGATTCAATTAAAGAATATTTAATTGAAAACTTTAAAGAGGAAATTGTCGAATCAATTTATGAAGGTAATGTAGATAATAAAGAATTATTTTTTAATGTGTTTTTTAAAACATTATATAGTAAAAAAATATTTGATATAATTTATAATTGGTTTGAAAATAATCTAGAGATAATTTATCGTTCAGATAGAGTACATTCAGCTCCTGTTTTATCACAAGCTGATGCTAGTAAAAAATTTTACGTAGATAAAATTATAGATAAGGTAGCCAAAAGATTTGGAACAATTTCTGATAATATTGCTTATCCAATATCTGAAAAAAAAGATGAGATAAAACCAGTATCATTAATTAAAAGTAAAAACGATAATAAAGGAATTGTAATATCTTCAGAAGTTTTTGAATCATTAGGAACTGTAAGGCTTATGGATATATTTCCAATGATTTATATTGCTATAAAAAAAGGAAACATTTTAATTGTTGACGAACTAGATATTTCACTTCATCCAATGGCAATTATGAATATTATTAGAATTTTCCAAAATGATGAAATAAATAAAAAAGGTGCACAATTAATTTTTAATACGCATAATCCAATTTTCTTAAATAAAAATTTATTAAGAAGAGATGAAATAAAATTTATAGAAAAGAAAGAAAACAGTAGTATACATTATTCTTTATCTGATTTTGGTACAACTGGAGAAAAAGGTGTAAGAAAAGAAGAAAGTTATATGAAAAATTATTTTATTAATAAATATGGGGCAATTAATGATATTGATTTTTCAGATATTTTTGAGGAATAAGAGGTGAATAAACATAAAAAAGAGCAATAATAATTATTATTTTTCGGTAGAAGGAGAAACAGAAAAGTGGTATTTAGAACACTTAAAAAAATTAATTAATAATGATGAATCAATACCATATACTGTTACTTGGGAACCGAAAGTTAGTAGGAGAATTACTAAGGTTGCAAAAAATATTTCAGCGCCATATAAAGTAAGAGCATATCATTTATGTGATTATGAAGGAAATGAGAGTTATCAAAAAAAAGAATTTGAAAACATTTTAAGAGAATTGAAAGAAGTAAAAAAAATCAATAGAAATGTAAATTATAAGTTAGGATATTCAAATTATACGTTTGAATTATGGATAATTTTACATAAAGCTAGAAAAATGAATAGTTTTTCAAATAAAAAAAGTTATCTTAAAGATATAAACATATTATATGAAGAAAAATTTCAATCTTTAGATGAATATAAACAAGAAGATAATTTTAAGAGAGTTTTATCAAAAATTACTCTTGAAGATGTAAAATTTGCTATTGAAAATGGAAAAATTATTAGAAACAAAAATTTAGAAGAAAAGAAAAAAATTATTTCTGGAAAATTTGAATATTTTGAAGAAAATCCTGATTTAACAATTCATAGTTGTATTGAAGAAATTTTTAAAGATTGTAAAATAATTTGAAAGATTTATTTTGAAATTTAAATATATTAAAATAGCCTAATTGTTAATTTATAAATTAACAATTAGGCTATTTCTTATTTTTATAAATAATTTCCTTAGCTTTGAATACATTATAAATAAAGAAAAAGTTGGAGGAAAATTTGTGATTATAAAAGTTTTTAAAATTAAGAAGAATTTATTTAACTTAAAAGAGTTTTTTTATAAAGTGAAGAAAAATACTAATTTTAAATTTATTACTAGGAATAGATTTAGAAATAGAAGAAGTAGAGAATTAAAGGAAACTAAAAAAGGTATTAATATTATTAAAGAAAAAAATAAAAATTATTTTAAAGTTTTAGCTTTAATTTTATCAATAATGATAATGATAAGTATTATAAGTTTAATAGCAACAGTAAGTTTTCTTAAATCTAAGTTATCTAAAATAAATTATAATTTTTTATATAAACCTAATTTAGGAATAAATGAAAACAAAGAAAAAGAACTTCCAAATTTATCTGAAGAAGAGTATAAAAATATAAAAAATATTTTATTACTTGGAGTAGATTCAAGAGATATTAATAACAAATACAATTCTTCTAGAAGTGATTCTATAATGATTTTTTCAATAAATCCTAATAAGCATACTGTAAAACTTGTAAGTATTCCTAGAGACACTTATGTAACAATTCCTGGGTATAAAGCTTCAAAAATAAATTCAGCTTTTTCTAAAGGTAAAGAAGAACTTGTTATAAAAACTGTGAATCAAAATTTTAATACTAATATATCTGAATATATAACAATAGATTTTTCTGGACTTGTTAAAGTTATTGATAAACTTGGTGGAATAGATTTAGAAATTACGGAAGATGAAAAGAATTTCATAAATAAATATGTTGATTATACAGCAAAGGTTTCTGGAGGAGAGACTGAAAAATTAACTGAATTCGGAAATGTACATTTAACAGGCGTGCAAGTTTTAACACATTGTAGAAACCGTTCAGTTGGAAATTATGATTTTAAAAGAACAGAAAGACAAAGAGTAGTTTTAGAAAAGGTTATACAAGATATTTTAAAAAAAGATTTTAAAGAAATAAATGAATTAATAGATTTATTTTTACCTTGTGTTACTACTAATATTGATTTTTCAGAATATATAAAATATATTGCAGGATTTTTAAGATATAAGGATGATTATAAAAATAATATTATTTCTTTACAAATTCCGTCTTTAGAATATTCTGATGGAAAAACTATTGATGGAACTTATTATTTTATAGGAGATATGGATAAAGCAAGAAAACAAATGAGAGAAATCTTATATGAAAAATAATTAGATATCTCTCATTTCTAAACCGCAATTTGTACTATAATCTTTATATACAACTGAATTATTTTTAAATAAAATAATATCTAATTCAGAATTTACACTTTCTGAAACATGAATATTCATATCTCCATTTTGGGGTGCTAAAAGCTTTCTTGAATCTTTATTTCTGGCTGTTATTATAAGTTTATAATTTTTTCGGGATAATACAATATTCACATAGTTATCTACAATCTTGTATTCTTCAAGTTTTGCAAAATTATAAGTTGTAAATTTATATTCTTTACCTGCTAAATATAAAACACAAATAAATCCTGTGAAACTAAAATTTTTGAATGGAATATTTGCAATAGAAAGAAAAAGACTTGTATTTGTTTTATTAGAAAAACAATTTCCTTGACACCAAATGTAGTTTTTTGGAAAAGATGTGCCCCAATCTTTTTCAATATAACCAATTCCATTTTTAAAATTAAAAGTTTCGTCATTTATTTTTAGAGAACCATTAACAAGATTGTATAAATTTAAAATTGCGTGATTACATTCCATATTTGGAATATATGAAAATGGGCCCATTATATTAGGCATTAAAATTTTTTTCTTTAAATTTATATTATGAGAAAATAGTAAATTACCATTAACTTTTAAATTATTATAGTCTATATTTAAAACTATTTCTTCTTCTGAAAAAAAGTTGTCTTTAATTTTGATAAAAAATGGATTATAAGAAAATTTAAAATCTTCAAAAGAATAGGGGATATAGTAAGATTCTGAATTTGTTATAATTTGGATAAAACAAGATTTTTTCCCATTTTTTATGTTTATTCCAGGAATAAAAGAAATAGTTTTATTTAAGTTAGTGTTTTTAAAATACCAACCCTCAAAATAATTTTCAATATTTTTAATTTTATTTTTGCCCTGAAATACTTTAGGATTATTTTTTAAATATAAGCTATTCATAATATCACCTATAATAAGTATTTACTAAATTCTTTAGAATTATTAAAAATATTGAAAAAAGCTTTAAAATTAAAATATCTGATATAATAAAAATAGTTACTTAAAAAGAAAAAGCTAAGTAATAAGTTTTAGCAAATTACTCAGCTTTTTAATTGTTTGACTAGTTTATTAAATAAGTAACTATAGCATGACTGTCTAAATTATCATGAATTATATTATCTTTTATAACTAAATTATACTCTTTGTTAAAATCATTTTTATTCATTAAAACTACAGCAATACTATTATCTGGGTTTATGAAACTTGTTATTTCTATATCGCTGGTATATTTGCTATAAGCAATTCGTTTTGCACCAGTTTGTATAAATTTGCTAAAGTGTCCTATGTAATAGAAAGTTAAATTTTTTATATAATCATTTTTCTCTTTATTTATCATTACAGGACTATTGCAATAATTTAATTTGTGATTTGGACCACCTTTATTATCTAAAATTAAGTTCCAATCAATAAAAGCATTTATTCCAGAATTTAAATCACCTAAAATGTCATGACCATATATTTCAGCATTTTTAACTTCTTCCTTAGGATTAAATTTAGAATATCCTGTGCAACCTTCAGTGTGAAATAATAATTTACATGGAAAAGCATTATGAGTAAGTTCGATATTTTCAAAATGATCACCTGTATACCAGTGAAAAGCTATTCCTGAAATGGCTTCTAATGCTTTATTATCTTTTAATTCATGCAGACTCCTAGTGAATAATTTTTCTTTATTATGATCCCAAATTAAAATTTTTGTATTAAGTTGATTCCTTTTTAAAGTAGGGAATAAGTAGTTTACTGCAAAATCCATTTCTTCTTCTGGAGAATACAAACATGATTCCCAAATTTGTACTGCATTAGGTTCATTTTGAACTGTTATATAATTTATAGAAATTTCATTTTTGAAATATTCTTTAATATATTTGCAATAATAATCTGCTAAAGTTTGTTTATGTTCTTTTAGAAGTTTTCCGCCTAGTACTAACATTTTATTAGATTTCATAAATTTTGGAGGACTCCAAATTGATGCTAAAAATTTAAGATTGGGATTTATTTTTAAAGCCGATTTTACTGTTGAAATAATATATTCTTTATCTTTTTCAATACTAAAATCAGATAAGTCAGCTTTATTTGAATAAGAATAAGATTTTAAAGAAAAATCTGAGCTTCCAATTGGCAATCTACCTATAGAATAATTTAAACCCGATTTAGAAAAATACTCATTTAACAAATTAACTTGTTTTTCTATAGGTAAGGATTTTAAAGCAAATCCAGTACTTTCAGTAAATGCTCCACCAAAACCAATTATGCTTTGATAAGTAATTTCAGGATATATATTTATTATCTGATTTTCATATTTTTCACTATATTTTTTTGAATTCACTTTTGATTCATAAAAAAATAGTTTTCTTTTGTAATTTGTTTCAATTTTTTTAATTTCCATAAAAGCTCCTTACATAATTAACTTATATTATTTTTAGTTATATTTATAATTTATAATTTATAATTTATATTTTATGTTTTATAATTTTCCATTTATAGTAAAAATTTAATTTGATTAATAAAAATTAATATTATACTAAAATTATATTACAAAGTTTTTATTATATAAATAAAAAAATTATTAAAGTTTAATGAAGCTTAAAAGTATGATAAATGTTAATATAAATTGTGTACTTTAATATTAAAAATAATAAAGTATTAGTGCAAAACATATCAGAAAATAAACTTAGTTGCTTGTAAAAACATAAATATTATAGTATAATCCAAAAAGATAAGGGAGTAATTAGCATATTTAATATGTAATATACCAACATACTGATAGTAATATCTGGTTATATTTTAAATAATGAGACTTATCTGCAATGTTAAAATTGCAGATAAGTCTTTTTGTATGGATAAATTTATTTTGTTTATGTAAAAAAATTTATAGGTTGTTCTTTATAATAAAAATTTTCATAATATTAATTTAAGAAATATAGGGGGAAAAAATGGGAGTATTAGAACTTATATTAATTGCTGTGGGGCTTGCGATGGATGCGTTTGCAGTATCTGTTTGTAAAGGACTATCAATGTCTAAAATGGAATGGAAAAAAGCAGTAATTATTGGTTTATATTTTGGAGGATTTCAAGCTTTAATGCCTTTAATTGGATATGTTTTAGGAGTAGGATTTGAAGATAAAATAAAAAGCTTAGACCATTGGATAGCTTTTATTTTATTAGTTTTTATAGGAATCAATATGATAAAAGAAGCATTTGAAACAAAAGAAGAGTCAAACGATAAAATTGATTTTAAAACAATGATTATTCTTGCTATTGCAACAAGTATAGATGCATTAGCAGTTGGAGTTACTTTTGCGTTCTTAAATGTTAATATTATGCTTGCCATTTCTTTAATTGGAATAATAACATTTATAATTTCAATGATTGGTGTTAAAATTGGAAATGTTTTTGGAGACAAGTATGAAACTAAAGCTGAACTTGCAGGAGGATTTATTTTGATTTTTTTAGGTGTTAAAATTTTATTAGAGCATTTGGGAATATTAGTTATATAAGTTATATTGTTATATAATTACGTGGTTTATTAATGTATTAAAGCCATAACGCTGATATATTAAGTAATCTTGACAAAACCACAAAAATATGTTAACATAAAATATAGCGTTAACATATCAATCTCGATTTTCCGCTGGGACTTCCTGGCGTTTACATATATTATCTTACAACTGGAGAAAGGGGGGATTGTGGTGAGAGATATTCTCTTTATGGCATTTATGACGATGTTCTTTCTTGAAATCTTTTGTGCTATCAAGCTGATTGTTACGGGTCTGCTTTCCAAGAAGTATAAGAACTGTAACGATACCAAGGCAAAGGGAAAGCATGAATATTTCAAGAAGATGTATGCTGTAGCAGAAGTGGAATTTGCGGTCATAATGATCGTTAAAGTGTATATCGTAAGCCGCCTTAAAGTTCCGTTTGGAATTTGGCTTATCGATGTCATTTTAATGGGCATATGTGTCGCAGGCCTTTTTGCGAAGTATGTCATTCGGAATGATGCTAACCAGACGCAGAAGCGTTAAAAAAGAAAAATGCTGGACCAATATTTTGTGCGAAATAGTAGTCCAGCGTTTTTCTTTTTTATATTAAAATAATATATTAGTAATTTAGAATAAATTTAGAAATTAAAAAGCTGTATAAGTTTTAATATTCAATATTTGTTTAATTAAATTTAGATTTTAATAAATTGTATTTTTTTATGTTATATGTTAATATATAATTGAAAATTATCTTGAATTTAGGAGGATAATATTATGGATAGTAAAGGTTCAGTTTTAGTTAAAATTATAATAATTATTTTTATTATGATAATAATTATTATTGGAATTGCTTTTCTTCAAAACAGAGAAAATTCAAATGAAGTTGCAATTAATTCAAATGTTACAGATACAGACGCTGCAAATGAAGGAAATATTGAAAATTCAGAAGCATTAGATGTTGAAAGCTGGAGAAAAAAATTATGGGATTATTTTACAGATTATGAGAATTACTTTGCTGTAAGACTTGAAAATTCAAACGGAAAAAATGAAATTGAAGATAATGACTTTTTAGTAAAAAAAGGATTTGAACTAGCTTCAATTGAAGAAAAAATAAATGAAGATGGAATAGTGTATAAAAAAGATTTAGATGAATGTTTATTAAAATATTATGGAAAAACACCAGAAGAATATGATACAGAAGTGTTTGAATACAATCCAGAAAATGAAACTATAAAATTAAGAGATGGACAAGGATATGATACTCATGGTACAAATGTGCTATATTTGCAAGAAATAACTTTAGAAGGACAAGAATATATAGCTGATTTTGATAGCTATCGTATTCCAGAAAATGTGGGAGAAGAATTTGATGAAAGCCCATATGGAGAATTTGTAATAATTGAAGAAGTTGGAGATTCTACTATTATGGACTTTGATTATGATAAATTATACGAAAGTTTATCAAAAAGTAATTTGAAATTTCAAGAGTACAGGGGAAGAAATATAAGAATAAAATTTGTAGAAAAAGAAGATGGAACTTACCAAATAAATTGGTTATCTTCCACAAATTAAAAAAAGATTAAAAAAATATTATAAAAATGAATTAATATAATTGAAAATAACACATAAAAAACTCCAATGTTGTAAAACATTGGAGTTTGTATTTGAAAAATCTTGTAATTATCTTTTTGAGAATTGTGGTGCTTTTCTTGCTTTTTTAAGACCGTATTTTTTTCTTTCTTTCATTCTAGGATCTCTTGTTAAGAATCCATTAGCTTTAAGAACTGGTCTAAATTCTGAATTTGCTTCAGTTAAAGCTCTAGCTATACCATGTCTAATTGCTCCTGCTTGACCTGTGTAACCACCACCAACAACTTTAACTATAACATCATATTTTCCAACTGTATTTGTAACAGCGAAAGGTTGGTTAACTATAACTTTTAATATTTCTGTTCCAAAATATTCATCTAATTTTTTTCCATTAACAGTGATTTCACCTTTACCAGCCATTAATCTAACTCTAGCAATTGATTCTTTTCTTCTTCCTGTTCCTTGGAATACAATATTTTCAGATTTTTTTGCCATCTTATTTTACCTCCCAAACTTCTGGTTTTTGAGCTGCATTTTCATGTTCAGCATTTGCATATACTCTTAATTTTTTTACCATTTGTCTACCTAATTTTGTGTGAGGAAGCATTCCTTTAACTGCTAAGAACATTGCTTTTTCTGGAGTGTTATTCATCATAACTCTAGCAGAAGTTTCTTTCATTCCTCCAATATATCCTGAATGATGTCTGTATACTTTTTGATCTAATTTATGACCTGTTAAAACAGCATCTTTACAATTTATTACTATTACATAATCTCCAACATCTTGATTTGGTGTGAAAGTTGGTTTGTGTTTTCCTCTTAATAATTTTGCAGCTTCTGTTGCAACTCTACCTAAAGGTTTGTTTGCTGCATCTATTACATACCATTTTTTTTCAATTTCGCCTTTTTTAGGGCTATATGTAGTATTGTTCATGGTAATAATACCCTCCATTCAAATTTATAATTTTCTCTATTTTATATAAATATATTTTATTTTTTATAACCACCGGGGAGAAGTTATTAAAAATAAATATACATTTACATACAATGCTTAATTATTTTAATACAAACAACTTTAAAAGTCAAGCTTTTGCTGTAAAAAACTTGAAAATATTTCAAAAATTTCAAAAAATTAATCTTACTCTTGCAAAAAAATATTTTTGTGATAGAATATAGCAAAAAGTTGTTTGGTAAGGAGCGGATTATGTTTGCATATATTAAAGGTTCACTAGAAGAAAAAGGTAATAATTATGTTGTAATAGATGTGGGAGGAATAGGTTATAAAGTTTTTATGTCTGATATGTCTATTCAAAAAATTGGAGATTTAAAAAATATTGTGAAAGTTCATACGTATTATTATGTTAGAGAAGACAATATTAGTTTATACGGATTTTTAACAAAAGAAGAACTTAAAATGTTTGAGCTTTTATTATCTGTAAGTGGAATTGGAGCTAAATCAGCAATAGCAATGCTTTCAAATATTACTCCTTCTGCTTTTGCATTTGCGGTAATTTCAAATGATGTTGCAAGTTTGAAAAAAATTCCTGGAATTGGAGCAAAAACTGCTCAAAGAATTATTTTAGAACTTCAAGACAAATTAAAAGCAGAAGAAAAACTTGCTTTAGATGGAGCAAAAGAGCAAATTGAAATAGAAATACAAACAACTCAAAATGTTCAAGAAGCAATTCAAGCTCTTCAAATTTTAGGTTACAATAGAAAAGAAATTGAAAAAGCTATGGAAAAAATTGCAAATACAGATGTTTCAGTTGAGGAATTAATCAGAAAAGGTTTATCTTTACTTGCAGGTTAAGTAAATAAAGATAAAAAATAAAAATGAATAATAAAATAAAAATAATAAAAATATAAATATAAATAATAAAATCAAAAAATATAGATATAAAAATAAATAAATTTATAAAAAGAGGTAATTTTATGGATTTAAGTCAACCATTAGCATATAGAGTAAGGCCCAAAAATTTAGATGAATTTATTGGTCAGGAACACATTGTTGGAAAAGATAAATTATTATATAGAACAATTAAAGCAGATAGATTATCAAGTTTAATTTTATGGGGACCTCCAGGATGTGGAAAAACATCTCTTGCAAAAGTTATTAGTGAAACAACAAAATATAAATTTACAAAAATTAATGCTGTAACTTCAGGTGTTTCAGATATAAAAAGAGCTATAGAAGAAGCAGATAATCCTTTATTAAATCCTAGTGGAAAATGTATTTTATTTATAGATGAGATACATAGATTTAATAAACTTCAACAAGATGCACTTTTGCCTTATGTTGAAGATGGAACTGTAATTTTAATTGGTGCAACAACAGAAAATCCATATTTTGAAGTAAATAAAGCTTTAATTTCTAGGTCAATGGTAATAAAACTAGAGCCTTTAAAAAAAGAAGATATTTTTAAAATTTTAAAAAATGCACTTATAAATAAAGAAGGATTAGGAAATTATAATATTAAAATTTCAGATGATACTTTAGAAACTATTGCAGAAGTTTCTGGTGGGGATGTAAGAACAGCACTAAATGGTTTAGAGGTTGCTGTTTTAACAACTAAAATGAATTCAGATGGTGTAATAGAAATAACAGATGAAATTGCGAGCCAATCTTTAAATAAGAGAAAGGCAATGTTTGATAAATCTGGTGATAGCCATTATGATAATATTAGTGCTTTCATAAAATCTATGAGAGGTAGTGACCCTGATGCAGCAGTTTTTTATTTAGCAAGAGCCTTAAATGGTGGGGAAGATCCTGTATTTTTAGCAAGAAGAATTGTTATTTGTGCTTCAGAAGATGTAGGACTTGCAAATCCACAAGCTTTAATACTTGCAACTTCAGCAATGCAGGCAGTTACTATGGTTGGTATGCCAGAAGCTAGAATTATTTTATCAGAGGCAGCAATATATGTTGCAAATTCTAAAAAATCAAATGCATCTTATAATGCAATTAATAAAGCATTGGAAGATGTTGCAAATAAAGATACTGGAACAATTCCAATGCATATTAGAAATGCACCAGCAGAAGGAATGTCTGAATTTGGTTATGGAGAGGGATATAAATACCCTCATGACTATCCAGGTCATTGGGTTGAACAACAATATTTACCAGATAAAATGCTTGGAACAAAATATTTTATTAAAGATGAGAATATAGATTAAAAATTTACATAGTAAAATTTGTAAGGTAGTAATTTTTTATATTAGTATAAATTTAGGTAAAAAGAGATGCACTCTAATTTTAAAATTAGAGTGCTTTTTTTATAATTCTATTTACTTTTAATTTTTGTATAGAAAATTTAGTAAAAGCAAATTATATAAATATGAGAAAACAAAATTATAAAAAAGAAATTTTTTTGTATATAATAATTGGATTTTTTGCAGGAATAATTAGCGGATTTTTTGGAGCTGGTGGAGGACTTTTACTTGTACCATTTATGACTAAAATATTAAAAAAAGGTGAAGTAACAGCAAGGGCAACAACTATTATGTGTATATTTTTTATGGTTTTAGCAAGTTCATTTTTTTATTATAAACAAAATTCAATAGATTGGAATATTGCACTAAAAAGTTCAATAGGAGGAATATTAGGTGGATATTTAGGCTCTAAATTATTAGTTAAATTAAAAAGTAATATTTTGAGAATCTTATTTATTATTTTTTTAATTTATTCTGGAATAAAATTAATTCTATAACAAAGAGAAAACTTAAGGTGGTTTGATGAAAGAGATTTTTTTTGGAGCAATTTCAGGAATTGTTGCTGCTTTAGGAATGGGTGGAGGAACAATTTTTATTTTGCTTTTAGGGCTATTTACAAATTTAGAACAACATTTAATTCAAGGAACAAATTTAATATTTTTTATTCCAACTTCGATAACAGCAATTTATATGAATATTAAAAATAAAACTATAGATTATAAAATTTCATTATATATTATAATATTTGGAATAATTGGAGCTATAGTACGGAGCTTTTATATCATTTAAAATTAACAATTTTTACCTAAAGAAAATGTTTGGAGTTTTTTTAATATTTATAGCAATTTTTGAAATATATTCTATGATTAAACAGAATATATTTAATAAAAATAGTAAATAATAGTTTATTATAAGAAAGTATTTTGCATATAAATTTACTAAAGTTAAAATATGCAAAATATTAAAAATTAATACATGCAAGTTTTGTTCTATTAAAACTTTAAAATTACTAGAATTAAAATTTATGCTTATAATATGAAAGGGGTGTTATTTATGAGTTTTATGAAAGGTGTTATGATAGGTAGTTTAATTACAGCCGGAACAATGATGATGTATTCAGAAGGAATAGATGAAAACAAGAAAAAAATGCTTAAAAAAGGAAAACAATTTGCAAGAAGAATTAGAATGTCTGTTTAAGAATTAAAGTAGACACTTTAAAGAAAGTATAGTAGGTTTTAAATGATTAATAAAAATACTTTCCAAGTGTCTACTTTTTACATATTATTTATTTTACTAATTTCTAGAAATAAAATAATATTGCATAAGATTATAAAAATTAATAATTATTAATATTATTCACAATCACATTCATATTTTTCTGTTTCGCAAATATCGCACTCTTCTTCTTCAATTCTTTTTTTAGGATATTCTTTTTCACAGTGTAAATCAACACCTTTTAAGCATGAACCAGTATGATCGCAAACTTTACAAATTTTAACGTGTTTTACTCTGTTTACCCATATTTCTATTGCATAAGATTTGAGAGGACAAAGTGGTCCAAATACGAATTCTCCTTCTTCATCTGTGAAAGTATGAGATACTGGCTTTCTCTCATCCTTACATACTTCTACTAATTTTACAACAGCATCACACACAGGTTTTCCACAATGATCTTTAATGATTCCATAAACAACATTTCTATTATCTTCAGGTAACCTTAAATCTAAATCAAATTGTTTTCCAGTTTCAATAACTCCGTCAACATCAACTATAACTTTTTTATCAAATTCCATAACATTAAAATCCTTTCTATATTTTTGGGCAATAATTATTGTCCATATTAAAGTTTATGATTTTAAACAGTATTTTGTTATTAATTTTAACTAAAATAAAATATTTACAAAATGGAAAAATAGGTGTATATTTACATCAAATTGCATAATAAAACTTTATTTGGTTATATTTTGACAATTCAATATAACTAACATATAATATGTTAGAATTAAAAAATTGAACTTTTTAGAAAGGAAAAATATATGAATTTTGAAGAGTTAAGAAAAAAATATCCAAAGTTTTTATATAATTCATATAATATTTTTGAAGAAGACAATAAAATTTGTATAGAATATGATTTTGAAATAGAAAACTTAACTAAGTTTAAACCAAGAATAGAGATATTAAAAAAAGAATTTGTTTTTAAAGATATAAAATCTGACATTGTTAAAAATATGGTGTTTAATTTAGGATTAGTAGAGGCAATAAGTTATTTTAAAGCTACATGTTCTCCACTTTTTTTTATAAAATGTGGAAAACTAGACAGCTATCAAGAAAAATGGTTTAAAAAATTATTTTATCTTGGACTTGGAGAATTTAGATTTATTAATAATATAGATATTTCTGAAAATGAATTTGTAAAATTTATTTCAGAAGGTGAAAATATAGGATTTTCAAGAAGTACAGATATGCTAGATGGAATATTAATTCCAATAGGTGGAGGAAAAGACTCTAATGTTACTTTAGAATTATTAAAAAAATATAAAAATAAATCTTTAGTTTTTCGTATTGGAGCAAATGAAGTGTCTACAAATTGTGCAAAAGTAGCAGGATTTGAGAATGAAGAAATTGTTGAAGTGAAAAGAAAGATAGATAAAAATTTATTAGAACTAAATTCAAAAGGCTTTTTAAATGGGCATACTCCATTTTCAGCTATGGTAGCTTTTTTAACATATTTAACAGCGTATTTATTAGGTAAGAAGTATATAGCATTATCAAATGAAGATAGTGCTAACGAATCAAACGTAAAAAATGAAAAAATAAATCATCAATATTCTAAAACACTTGAATTTGAAAATGATTTTAGAGAATATCAAGAAAAATATTTAAAAGCTGAGGTAGATTATTTCAGTATGTTAAGACCAATTTCTGAACTTCAAATTGCATATCTTTTTTCAAAATTAGAAAAATATCATAAAGTATTTAAAAGTTGTAATGTAGGAAGTAAAAAAGAGCCTTGGTACTGGTGTTGCAATTGTCCTAAATGTTTATTTGTATTTTGTATTTTAAGCCCATTTCTATATAAAGAAAAATTAATAAATATTTTTGGAGAAGATTTATTTGAAAAAGAAGATTTATTAAAAACTTTTATAGAATTATGTGGATATGGAGAAACAAAACCATTTGAGTGTGTGGGTACTTATGAAGAGATTAGATATGCTATTACTAAAACAATAGAAAATATAGAAAAAGAGGAAAAAGATTTGCCATTTCTTTTAAAATATTATAAAAATAATTTTGAACTTTTGAAAGTAGATTTATTAAACAAATATAATAAAAATAATAATGTTCCAAAAGAATTTGAGAATCTTTTAAAAGAAAAATTATTTTAAAGAAAATAAGCTTAAATATCAGGATTGAATATAAATTTCAATTGAATTAATTATATTTTAAAAAATGTAAAAATATAAAAGTAACAATTTGATTAATTTTTACAATATTCAGATTAATGAATCTTTATTGTAATGTATAGTTTGAAAGGAAATAGAATGCTAGAAAAATTATTAAATTATTTAGAAAATAAAAAAATATTAATATTAGGTTTTGGATTAGAAGGAAGCGCAAGTTACAATTTTTTAAGAAAACATTTTCCTGAAAAAAAATTATTTATAGCAGATAAGAATGTGAATTTATTAGATGGAAAAATAGAACTCATGGAGGATATAAATTTAGAAGTTTCTTTAGGAGGAAATTATTTAACAGGAATCGAAGAATATGATTTAATTTTAAAAGCTCCTGGGATTTCTTTAAAAGATGTTGATATAACTCAGTTTAAAAATAAAATTACAAGTGAGTTAGAACTTTTTTTAGAATATGTAGATGTATTTTCTATAGGAATAACAGGCACAAAAGGAAAAAGTACTACGAGTTCACTTATATATAAAGTATTAAAAGATCAAGGAAAAGATGCATATTTATTAGGAAATATTGGAGAGCCAATTTTTAATGACTTAGAAGAACTAAATAGGGAATCTATTGCTGTTATAGAACTTTCTTCTCATGCCTTAGAATATGTAAAAAAATCAACTAATATTGGTATAATATTAGATATTTTTGAAGAGCATTTAGATCATTATAAATCTTTAGAAAAATATATTGAAGCAAAATATAATTTAGCTAAGTATCAAACAGAAAGCGATTACTTAATTTATAATTTTGATAATGAATTTATGAAAAATTATAATTTTAAATATAAGAAAAATGATTATGCTATTTCAATAAATGAAATCCCAAATACTTTAAATAAGGTATTTTTGAAGGATGATAGCATATATTGTAATGAAAAAGTAGTTATGAATATAAATGAAAAAATAAATTTAAAAGGACTTCATAACATAAATAATATAATGTTTGTTTTTGCAGTTTGCAATATAATGAATTTAGATTTAAAAAAGGCTATCCATTCTATAAAAGAATTTAAACCACTTGAGCATAGAATGGAATTTGTTGCAAATATTGATGGAGTAGATTACTATAATGATTCTATTGCTACAATTCCAGAATCAACAATAAATGCAATAAAGGCAATTAAAAATATAAATACTCTTATAGTAGGTGGAAAAGATAGGGGAGTAAATCTTCAAGAATTAATAAATTTTTTAGCTAAAAGCGAAATTGAAAATATAATATGTTTACCAAAAACTGGTGAGTATATTAAAGAAGGATTAAAGGTATCTAAAAAAAATGTAGTATATAAAGAAAAATTAGAAGAAGCTGTGGATTTTGCTAAAAAAGTAACTAAAAAGGGAAGCGTATGTTTATTATCTCCGGCTGCTTCAAGTTATGGATATTTTAAAAATTTTGAAGAAAGAGGACGACTATTTAAAAAATATGTAAATGAAAAATAAATATAATTTACATAAATAAAAACAGGTTACAAATAATAAGTTTACACTTAAATAGTTAGAATTAAAGAAGAAAACACTAAAAAAGTATAAAAAATTACAAAAAAATTAACAAATTTACCAATTTTATGTAGACAAAGTTAAATAAATGTGCTATACTATAAGTGTTTTTAGTGGAAAAACGAAAAAATAAGATAAACATTATATGAAGAATACACAAGATTAATATTAAGGAGGAAATAATATTGAATACGAATTATTCAGAAAACAATCACTTAGTATTAGTAGGGAAAGTAGTAAGTGAAAAAAATTACAGTCATGAAATTTATGGAGAAAAATTTTATGTATTTAATCTAGAAGTTGTTAGATTAAGTTCAACTGTTGATATAATCCCTATCACAGTATCAGAAAGATTACTAACAGATTTAGATTTAGAAATTGGAAAAAAAGTAAAAGTTGAAGGTCAATTTAGATCTTACAACAATTATGAAAACGAAAGAAACAGATTAATTCTTACAGTTTTTGCAAAAGAAATTAAAGAAATAAGTGATCAAGATGCAGAAGCTGAAGAAGTAACAAACGAAGTTGTTTTAGTTGGTTATATCTGTAAAAAACCTATTTACAGACAAACACCATTTGGAAGGGAAATTGCAGATGTTTTATTAGCTGTTAATAGAGCTTATAATAAATCTGATTACATACCAAGTATTGCTTGGGGAAGAAATGCAAGATTTTGTCAAAATATGGAAGTTGGAACAGAAGTAAAAATAACTGGTAGAGTTCAATCAAGAAATTATGAGAAAAAATTAGAAGATGGAACTGTACAAACAAGAGTAGCTTATGAAGTTTCAATAGCAAGTATGGAAATAGCAAATGATGAAGAAAATTCTCAAGAGGAAGTAGAGAAAGAAGAAGTTGTATAGTATATAAATTTAAATTTATATAAATTTTAGCAAATTATGTACGTTCATGTGCTAACAGAGGTTGGTATGTGGACGTTTCTTTTTATGTAAAAACTTAAAACTTAATTTTAGTTTTTACATAATATAAATAGCAATTATACTTTTTTGTTCTAAACTATTTATATTTTTTTTATTATTTGATATAATTCATAAGAAATTATAGTTTAGAGGAGTTTACATGAAAAAGCAAGAAAAAGAAAACTTAGAAAAAGTAGAAACTACAGAAAAAGAAGATATAAAAGAAGAAGTAAACAAGGATGACAGAAAAATTACTAAAGAAAAAATAAAAAAAGATGAAAAATTAGAAAGTAATTTAAAAAATTTAGATGAAAAAGAAAATATCAATAAAAATGTATCAAGTAGTAATCAAGAAAATTTGGAAAAAGAGAATAATAAAAGCAAAACTTTACAATCTATTATATTTCATATTGTAGCTGTTATTTGTATTAGTATCTTTTGCTTTGCTATTGCACCAAAAACTTTACAAAATGATACTTTTTATACTTTAAAAATTGGAGAGTATATTTATAATAATGGAATTTCAGATTTAACACAAGATTTGTATTCTTGGCATGAACTTCCATATACTTATCCACATTGGCTTTATGATTTAAGCATGTTTTTGATATATAATTCTTTTGGACAACTTGGAATTTATGTATCAACAATGATACTAACAGCAATTTTAGGAATTTCAATATACATTCTTTCAAATAAAAAATCTAAAAATAAAGTAGTATCTCTTGCAATATCAATAGGTGCAATTTATTTGATGAAATCTTTTATTGCAGCAAGAGCACAACTTGTAACATTTATCTTATTTGTATGGACAGTATTTTGTATAGAAAGTTTTCTTGAAACTAAAAAGAAAAGATATGCAATTTTATTATTAATAATACCATTATTAATAGCAAATTTGCATTGTGCAGTATTTCCATTTTATTTTGTTTTATACTTGCCATATATTGCAGAATATTTCTTACTTTTAATTGAAGAAAGAGATTTTGATTTAAAATTATTTTCTATTTTTATGAAAATAAGAAAAAAATTATCTAGAAAATCAGAAGTTAAAGAAAAATGTGAAATAAAAATTGAAAAAATAAAAAATGCTGTAACAGAGAGAAAGAAAAAAAGAGAAGTAATTAGAGAAAATCCATATAAAATAAGAGTGAAAAAGAATCACGTGGTCTTATTACTTATTACGATTATGGCAATAGCAGCTCTTACAGGATTTCTAAATCCTGCTGGTGATGGTGCTTATACGTATCTTTATAAGATAATGCAAGGAAATACCACCCAATCTATAAATGAGCATTTACCACTTAGTTTAACTGATAATCAAGAATTTGCTATAGCTCTTGTGATCTTTTTATTAGTATTAATATTTACAGATACAAAAATAAGATTATCTGATTTATTTATGCTTATGGGAGTAACCTATTTAGCTTTTAAATCAAGAAGACAAGTTTCAATGTTTGCATTATTTGCAGGACCAGTTTTAGCATCATTAATTGGAAATTTTGTTAATAAATATGACAAAGAAACTTTCCAAAAAATTGAAAAATTTGTAACAGGTTGGTTTGGTGCAACAGTTGTAATATGTTGTTTTATAATATTATCAACTAATATAATAAAACCACATTTAAGAGATGAATATATAGAAGTTGGTTCATATCCTGTAGAAGCATCAGATTGGATTTTAAAGAACTTGGATGTAGAGAATATAAAATTATACAATGAATACAATTATGGTAGTTATTTGCTATTTAGAGGGATACCAGTATTTATAGATTCTAGATGTGATTTATATTCACCAGAATTTAATGGAACTTATAATAAAGAAGAAAAAGAATATGAAGGAAGAGATATTTTTTCAGATGCTTTAAATATTGCCGCTGTTGCAGTTGATTATGAGACAAAATTTGAAGAATACGGTGTAACACATGTTATTCTTTATGAAAATGCAAAACTTGCAATGATATTAGAAGATGATCCAAATTATGATTTGATTTATTCTGATGATAATTTTGTGATATTTGAAAGGTTAAATGCAAAAGTTGCAGAAAACACTTAATTTACAATTAATGGAGGTATAATTTTGAAGAATAAAATTGTTAGAGGATTATTAATAATTGTAATTACATTAATTGTAATAGATCAAGTAAGCAAAATTTTAGTAAGTAATTTTCTAAAAGAGCCAGTTGGAAATGAATTTGTTGGACTAGAAATTGTAACAAATACAGGCATGGCTTTAGGTTTTAATGAAGGAAATATAAAAAATATTTTATTAACAATCTTTGTTTTGCTAATAATTATTAGATTTGTAAAAAATCAAATAGAAAGAATTGATACAAAAACAATGGTAGCAATATCATTAGTTTTAGCAGGTGGTATTGGAAATTTAATTGATAGATTTTTTAGAGGTGGAGTTTTAGATTTCATTAAGTTATATAAACTACCAATATTTAATTTATCTGACGTTTTCGTTGTTTTGGGATGGATATTGTTAGTAATTTTTATAATAGATTTTACAAGAAAAAATTAGAGGTGTGATAATTTGCGAAATACGGTTAGAATTTTAGGAGTAGATATAGATAATATAGATATAGATGAAGCAGGAAAGATAACTAAAGAACTAGTTGAAACTAGTAATAAAACCTGCAAAATAGTTGTAGCTCCAAATACAGAATTTATAATGATGGCACAGAAAGATGAGGAGTTTTTTGATGTTCTTAAAAGTGCAGACCTTGCAACACCAGATAGTGTTGGAATTATGCTAGGTGGAAAATTTCAAAAAAAACCTTTTAAACAAAGAATTCCAGGACAGGCTTATTTTAGAAAGGTTTTAGAAATTGGAGAAAAAGAAAATTGGAGTTTTTACTTATTAGGTGGAAAAGATGATGTGCCCAAAATTGCAGCAGAAAACTTAAAAAAGATTTATCCAAATATAAATATTGTTGGATATCATGAAGGTTTTTTTGAATTAGAAGGAGAAGAAAAAGTTATTCAAGAAATAAATAGCTTAAAACCAAATGTGTTATTTGTTGCTATGGGAGCTCCACTTCAAGAGAAATGGATTGCTAAATATAAAAATGATTTAAAAGTGGATATTGCAGCAGGTCAAGGTGGAACTTTTGATTATGAAGCAGGAAAAATAAAAAGAGCACCTAAAATTTTTCAAAAATTATGTATAGAATGGCTTTGGAGATTAATTCTTCAGCCTTCAAGAATTATTAGAATGTTAGCATTACCAGTTTATTTATTTAAAATTACTTTTACAAAAGATATAACTAAAGGAAAATTTGATTAATAGGGGAAGATTAATTTTGAATAAAGAAGAATATAAAATAAATGAAGATTTAGTAGGAATAAGACTTGATAAAGCAATTAGTATGAAAGATAAAGATTTATCAAGAGTAGCTGTTCAAAGATTAATTGATGAAGAAAATATACTAGTAAATGGGAAAAAAACGAAATCTTCATATAAATTAAATTTAGATGATATAGTAACAATTATAAAAAAAGAGGCAAAAGAAACTGAAATAAAACCACAAGATATACCATTAGATATTATATATGAAGATAATGATATTTTAGTTGTAAATAAACAAAAAGGACTTGTTGTACATCCAGGAAATGGTAATCCAGATGGAACATTGGTTAATGCTATAATGAATCATTGTAAAGAGAGTTTATCTGGAATTGGTGGAGAAATTAGACCAGGAATTGTTCATAGGCTAGATAAAGATACTTCAGGAATTTTAATTATAGCTAAAAATGATAAAGCTCATATTAATATAAGTGAACAAATTAAAAATCATGAAGTAAAAAAGACATACATTGCTTTAGTAAGAGGAATAGTTAGAGAAAACATGGCTACTATTGATATGCCAATAGCTAGAAGTAATAAGGATAGAACCAAAATGGCTGTATCTAAAAATGGAAAAAATGCTATAACACATATAAAAGTCTTAGAAAGATTTAAAGAATTTACTCTTTTAGAAGTTAATATAGAAACAGGTAGGACACATCAAATAAGAGTTCATTTATCTGAAATTGGTTATCCAATTGTTGGGGATTATGTTTATTCAAACGGAAAAAATCCATTTAATGTTGTAGGACAAATGTTACATAGTATGAGAATTGAATTTAAACATCCTGTTACAAATAAACAGATGAAATTAGAAGCTGAGTTACCAGAATATTTTGAAGAAATTTTAACTTCTTTAAGAAAGGAAAACATATAAAATTGGAAGAAATAAGATTACAAAAATATTTAGCAGATTGTGGAATAAATTCTCGTAGAAAATGTGAAGAATTAATTATAGAAAAAAAAGTAACTGTAAATGGTAAGATAGCAGAACTGGGAATTAAAGTAAATCCTGAAAAAGATATCATTGAATATGATGGGAAAAAAGTAATTAACAAAAAAGATGACTATACTTATATTTTGCTTAATAAACCAATAGGAGTTGTTACAACTGTAAAAGACCAATTTAAAAGAGAAACTGTTTTAGATTTGGTAAAAACTAATACACGCTTAGTTCCAGTTGGTAGATTAGATATGTATACATCAGGAGCATTAATTTTAACAGATGATGGAGAATTTGTATATAAAATAACACATCCAAAACATGAAATTACTAAAACTTATAATGTAACTTTAAAAGGAATTGTTACTGAAAATAATATTGAAGATTTAAAAAATGGTGTTGAAATTTCTGATGGATATATAACAAAAAAAGCAGAAGTTCGTATTTTAAAAATAGATAAAGAAAAGAATATTTCAAGAATAGAAATTAAAATTCATGAAGGAAAAAATAGACAAGTTAGAAAAATGTGCGAAGCAATTGGAAAAAAAGTTTTAGCACTTCATAGGGCTAAAATTGGAAACTTAGATGTAAAGGATTTAAAAATTGGAACTTGGAGATATATGAGAAAATCTGAAGTTCAAGAACTTTTAAAATAATACGAAAGAGGAGAGAAAAATGGAATATCAAAAATTTATTCCAGAAGGTTGGAAAGATACAAATGATGAATTAAATGCTAGTATTATACAAAAAGCGTTTTCAGAAGGAACAATTTTACAAGGATATGTAAATAAGTGTGATTCAAATTACAATTTACACGTTAAATTAGGAGATAATTTAGAAGGTGTAATACCAAGAAATGAATTAGAAGCACTAAATGTTGATGAATTTGGGTTTTGCAGCCCTAATATTTGTAAAAATAAAGTTAACAATTTTGTACAATTTAAAGTAAAAGAAATATATAATACAAATAACATTATTCTTTCAAGAAAGAAAGTTCAAGAAGAGGCTCTTAATTGGATAAGAACAGAATTAAAGCCAGGTATGATTGTAAATGGTATTGTAAAAAATATTAGGAAGTTTGGAGCATTTGTTGAAATAGGTGGTGGAATTGTTGGACTACTTCATATTGAAGATATTTCAGTTTCAAGAATAAAATCACCAGAAGAGAGATTTAGTATTGGACAAAAAATTAATGTTATGATAAAATCTATTGATAAAGAAAATGGTAAACTTGTTTTATCATATAAGGAATTATTAGGAGATTGGGAAGAAAATGTAAAAGATTTTAATGAAAAAACCATTGTGGAAGGAACAGTTAAAGAAGCTGATAAATTTAAAAATGGTATTTTTATTGAATTAAAGCCTAATCTTGTTGGAATGGCAGAATATAAAGAAGGTTTTAAATATGGACAAAAGGTTCATGTTTATATAAAAAAAATAATAAAAGAAAGAAAAAAAATTAAATTATTAATTGTTTAAGGAGGTTTTTTAAAATGGTAGAAGATGATCAAATAAAAACTACCGTTTCTCCATTCGCTATTAGAGAAGGAGAAATAAAAACATTTGATGGAAAGGATGGATATGTTTCTATAAATCAAATTATCCATAAAATCAACTTAGGGCATATATCAGATGTGCATTTCAAGATACTAGATTTAGTAAATGAATTTGAATTTTTAACTTCAAGACAGATTTATCAAATTCTTACTCATAAAGGAGTAGAAATTAAATCTCAAGATAAGTTAAATACTAAATTAGAACAATTAGTAAAAACTAAAATACTAACTAGATATTATTTTACTTCAGAAGAAGGAAAAGGAATTTATAGAGTTTATTGCATGGAAAAAATGGGTAAATATTTATTAACTTCTAAAGAAGTAGAATGTAAATGGCAACCAACAGATAATACAAAACCAGTTGCTTTGATTAAAAAAAGATTAGCAGGAAATCAAATAATAATTGCATATATGAGGAAAGCTAAAAACTTTGATTCATATAAAGTAAAAACTACGATAACTGCTAAAATGAATGGCAAAACATTTAAAGGTCATGGAGAAGTAAAAATTTCAAAGGCTGGAAAATCTTTAAGTATGATTTTTGAGTGTGTTAGAAGAGAAGAAGAGTGGGAAACAAAATTTGTAGATAGAATGAGATTATATAAAGATTTTTTAGAAAATTTTGTTCCATTTGATTCTGGATATGAATCAAGACCACAATTAATTTTAGTTTGTGAAGATGATAAACATATGGTAGAAACATTCAAAGAAATTGTAAAAAATGATTTGGAATTAGATAAAATTAAAATATATTTTACAACAGATTTAAAACAAAATGCTAATTCATTAGAAAAATCTTTAACAGAATTTACTAAAAATGCATCTACAGGAAAATTTGTTGCTAAAAATGTTGAATTTAAAATTTTAGAATAATAAAAAATAACACATATTTACCGAAGTTATATTGGTTAAATATGTGTTATTTTTAAAAATTTTACAATATTTAGTTTTATTTTATATAATAATATTTATAATATAGAATAAAAACTTAAAATAAAAACTGTATAACCAACAAGTTATACAGTTATTTATATTTTATTCATTATTTTTATTTGAGTTGAAAGATGTTATTGCATCTTCATTATCAAATTTGTATGACGCATCTGATGTATTTGTTTGAATTGGATCCATATCATTTGGATTATTTGGGTTTGAAGAAAAGTTTATATTCTTTAAATCAAATTTTGGTTTAGATTTATAATGGTCTTCATTATCTGTATTTGTTGCAATTCCACTTGTAAATTTACTGAAATTGTAATTTTTAATTTTTTGTTTTTCTTTATATCTTGATTCTAAGAAATCTATTTTTGCTTGACCAACAAGGTTCTTTCCTTTTAAATCTTTTGTTTTATAAATAATAAATTTGAATTTTAAAGCTTGAACTTTACCAGCCTTATAGTTAGGAATCCATTGCCATTTGATGCTCTTATAAGTATCGTCATATTTACCTTGATCTGTTTTATAATCATGTGTAAACATCCAACGTCTCTTATCACCAAATTCTTTTTCCCACCACTCATTATCTTCTGGAGTATTGTTACCAAATACTACTTTTGTTGAACAGTTAGCTAAAAGTGTTTGTCTAAAGTTATTGCCACCGTTTTTACCAAATTGAGATAAGTTTTGTGATGATATGATAGTACCAACACGATATTTTCTATATAAAGTGAATATATCTTCTGTTGCTTTACAAACAAAAGGTGGAAATTCATCTATATATAAGAAATGAGGTATTCTAGTTTTTTCATTTCCTGGTCTAGAAAGTACAGATTGTTGCATAAGTAATATAAAGAATAAACCAAAGGCTTTATGAATACTTGGACCTAAATCTCCACGACGTGTACAAACTAATGTAACATCACCATTTGCTAATGCATTATCATAATTTAAATTATTTACTCTGTTACATAAAATATTTCTAACACCAGGATATCTTAACATATTTTCAAGTTGTGCAGCTGAAGCTTGTAAGAATTTTTCTGTTTCTTCTCTGCCATGAGCAGTTTTATAAAATGTCTTTTTAAAGTATCCAAGTTGAATTTTATATTTTTCAGCAAGTTCTGGAAATTCTTTCATTTGTTCAGACATTTGCTCTATTAAATCAAAATCATTTAATAAATCAAGTAAATCTTCTAAGTTAGGAAGGTCACCTTCATGAAGTCTTGGGTAAACTTCTTTTAATAATAATACTAAGTTTTCTATAGCTTGTGTAACTACATTTTCCATGAAAGCTTCATCATGGTTACTAAGATTATATGAATCTTCTGAAGCATATAATCTTTTTAATATAGAAGATATAGCTATAGAAGTTTTGATTGGATCTTGGTAAGAAAATGGATTTAATCCTATTGAAGTATTATCATTAGGGTCTATAATATTATATTTAATACCAAAGTTATTGGCTACATCTTTAATATGTGATATTGACTCATAATCAGGAGCCATATATGTAATACCTAGATTTTTATAAATAGAATTGTCACCATCATAATAGTAAAGTAGTTTTGCAAAAAATGCTTTATAAACTTTTTCTTTACTTGGAACAGGTGAAATCATATTAAGTGAGAAATTTTCATTTATATAATCGTTTGAATAAGGACAATTTAAAGTTGCGATATTTGTACGAAGAGCTGTATAACCTAGCTCTTTTGCACTTTCTCTAAAGAAATATTTTTTCTCTATATCTCTTGCAATCATTGGTTCAAACATCATAGAAGTTTTTCCAGAACCAGATACACCAACAATTAAAGTTGATTCAAATCTTCTTGATTCTGGTGTTTTTATATTCTTACCAGTTTCTCTATCTTTGCAAAGAAACATTTCACAAGTATATGGACCAAGTCCGATAGATTTATCTGATAAATCTATTCCACCATAATCCCAAATTGATTCTTTTATGTATAGAGTATCATCAACAACTGTATATAACCACTTAAATAGTGGGAAGAAAGTTACAATAGGTAAATACCAAGCAAGTGCTGAAAATGCAGGTTTTATTAAATCCATAAAGTTTGCAATTATGTATGAATAATTTGGTACTGAGAATAGCAATAACCATCCTAACTGATTCATCCATTGTACAAACATTGAAACAGATACAATATATAATGCTACTGCATAAACATAAAAGAAACATGTTTTAGTATATTTGTCATCTGCGAATTTTGAAGCAAATGAGAAATAGAATGCAAATACTGGACAAGCAAGTGCTAAAGTATATTTTATAGGTCCCCAGTAAGAAACAGATAAACCAGAAAATATCATAAATAAAATTTCTGCAATTCTGTCTATACAAATATATACAGAAATTAAAGTTAAAACATAAGTTACAAAAGTGTTTCTATCTGTTTTTAATTTACTTAAAAATTTATCAATATATTTCATTATCATAACTTAAAATCCATATCCTTTTTTCTCAAAATAATACATCTTTATTATCTTACAAAATACAAAAAAAATCAATAGTTTTCAATAAAAAAAGCTGATTTCCGTAATATTTTTTGTATTTTATTATAAGTTAAAAATAAATTTTTCGAATATAAAAATCGTATCTTTAATACAATTTTATTAAATTAGGTAAGATTGAATTATTTGATAATTAGTATATGTTTAGATTTATATAAAATTAGACTAATAGAATATGAGAATTTAATATGAATATTTTACAATTATCATATCTTTTAATAATAGAATATTAAATTATGAAGTTTTAAGTTATGAAGCATTAAATTATACAATCTTACAAAATTACATAATCATAAAATATAGAAAAGGTGAAAGTTTTGAAAATACATATTACAGATTTTTTTAAAGGAATTTTGTCTTTAGTAATTTCTCAAATATTTATAAAATTATTTGGCGTTATGTACACATTATATATAACAAATAAAACAGGATTTGGCGATGAAGGAAATGCTATATATATGAGTGGATATCAAATTTATGCTTTATTACTTACAATTTCTTCTATTGGTGTACCAAATGCAATATCTAAATTAATATCAGAAAAAAATTCAATAGGAGATTACACAAATTCAAAAAGAATTTTTCAAATTTCTGTATTTATATTTTCTTTAGTAGGATGTTTAGGGTGCATATTATTATTTGCTTTTTCTGGATTTATTGCAAATACAATTTTGCAAATTCCAGAGAGTAAATTAAGTTTAATGGTATTATCACCAGCAATCTTTTTTGTATCAATAACCTCAGTTATTAGAGGATTTTGTAATGGAGAAAATGAGATATATGTAACAGCAAAATCACAATTTATAGAACAAGTGTTAAAATCTTTATTAACAATTCTATTTGTAGAAATTGTTTCTAGAGTAACAAATTACAATACAGAATTAATGGCAACAGTTGCAAATTTAGCAACAACAGTAGCAACTTTTTGTAGTTTAATATATGTAATAAGGGAATATATAGATATAAATAGAAAAAAATTTAATATAAATAGAATAAATTTTCCAAAAGAAAGAATAATAACTATATTAAAAAGAGTTTTAACTATTTCAATTCCTATAACAACTAGTGCAATTTTATCATCATTAGGAAAAAATGTTGATTCAATAACTGTTGTTAGAATTTTAAAAAATATAATAGGAGAAGAAAAAGCTATTTTAAAATATGGAATATTAAGTTCAAAAGTTGATACATTAATTGCATTACCACTTTCTTTTAATGTAGCAATTTCAACAGCATTAATACCAGAAATTTCAAGAAAAAAAGCAAGAAATGATTTGGATGGAATAATTAAAAAAATTAATTTTTCTTTATTAATTACAATATTAATATCATTACCTTGTACGTTAGGAATGTGCTTTTTTGCAAAACCAATATTTCTTTTGCTATTTCCAAGGGCAACAGATGGATATTCATTATTGGCTTTAGCAAGTTTTAGTATAATTTTTTCATTATTAACACAAACTATAAATGGAATTTTACTAGGACTTGGAAATAATAATATACCAGTTATTGCTTCTATTATGGGATTAATAGTAAAAATATTATCAAACATAATCCTGATTCCTTTTATTTTTGAAAAAGGTGCAGTAATAGGAAATATTCTTTCAAGTTTAGTATCTTTTATAATTGTATTAATATTTTTATTTAAAAATATCAAATTAAGTTTTAGTTTAAAAGAATTTATTATAAAACCAATTTTAGCTAATACTATAATGATATTTTTATCACTAAAAACATTTGAATTTTTAAATTTTAAAAATATAAATTATAATGTTACAACTTTAATTTCTATTATTATTGCAGTAATAATCTATATTTTTAGTTGTTTTTTACTAAAAATTTTTAAGAAAAGTGAAACTTTTGAAAGCGTTGAAAATAGTGGACTTCAAGACTCAAAATCTTTAAAAAACTTGAAAAATAAGTAAATTTTTAAAAAAATATTAAAAAAAAAAAGGATTTTAGCATATTTTGGCGAATAAAGATATTGTAGAACAAAGTAATAGATATTCTACATAATACTAAAATCTATTAGGAGGTAATTAAAAAATGAACAAAGCTGAATTAATCGCAGCAATAGCTGCAAAAACAGGAGAAACAAAAAAATCTGCAGAAGAAGCTGTTAATGCATTTGTTAGTGTTGTAACAGAAGCTTTAGCAAAAGGTGAAAAAGTTCAATTAGTTGGATTTGGATCTTTTGAAGTAAGAAAAAGAGCAGCTAGAAAAGGAAGAAACCCACAAACAAAAGAAGAAATCAAAATACCTGCATCAAAAGCTCCAGTATTTAAAGCTGGTAAAGCATTAAAAGATTTAGTTAATAAAAAATAGAATTATATAAATATTATATGAATTCATAGAAATAGTACAGCTTTAGCTGTACTATTTTTTTGTTTTGTATTAAAATTGTATTAAAATTGTATTACAAATGTATTAAAAATACTATTGAAAAATAAAAATAGTAAATATATAATAATTATGTCATATAATACAAAAGATAAATAGGAGGTATGGCATTGGAACAATATGAAGTAATTTTTTTAGACGATGATAGAAAAACGGTTTTAGACCATCAATATATAACAGCAGGAGAAAGTGTAAAATATAAAGGAAAAACGCCTACTAAAGAGCCAACTAATCAAATGACATATACATTTAATGGTTGGATAGGCGAAGAAAAAATGGAATCAGTTAATGAGAAACTGATTTTAATAGCAAAATATACAGCTGAAACTGTAACTGCAACTAAAGACGAAAATGCAATGCTTAAGGCATCTTTAGAAAATGCTGAAAAAACAAATCTTAATGCAACAGTAGAAGCTGGTCAAAAAGTAAGTGAACAACAAAAAGCATTAGAAAAAGACTCAAGGAGTACAGAGGAAATAGTTAATGACGTTTTAGAAAATGGAAAAACAGAAATTGGACAAGAAGTGAATAAGGACAATATAGAAAGATAAAATTACCAAAGAAGTTGGAGGATTACAAATGAGTGTTGTAATTACATTGGAAGATATTCAAGCTTATGCTGAAGTTGATTATATAATAAATCATATGAATCAAAAATATAAGGAAAAAGTTCCACCAAAAATGTTAGCTTTTTTTAGTGAGCTAAAGGATCCTAATCATGTGGTAAAAATTAATCCTTATGTACCACTTCAAAATCAAGGTTTAAAAAGATATACTTTGGAAATTATAGCACTATTGCACTTGAAATATTGGTGTGAAGATGAAGAAAGAAAAAAAGAATTATATAACATTATGCTTAGAAATCAAGAAAAATTAGAAGAACAAATGAGAGATAGATATAGTGTTGAAAAATTATTTGACAATACTTCTGAGACTCCATCAGAAAATACTGAAAATACAGAAAAAGAAGATTTTACAAAGCCAAGAGTAGTTCAAAGATATAGTCAGTATACACAAGATAATAATGATATACAAGATTATACAGATCATGTTGAAGTTTCAAATAATCAAGAAGAAAGTAAAGAATTAATTTCAGAAAATAAATTAGAAGTTGCAAAAAATATATTTCAAAAAATATTCGCTAAAATTCAATCAATTTTTAAGAAAGCATAAAAGGATAGCAAAGCTATCCTTTATTTAATTTAAATGGATAATTAATAGCGATTTATATAAGTATTTTACGTATACAATTAGTTGAGAAATTTTTATAATATAATAATATATAGTTAAAGGATATTAAAATAATATAATAAAGTATAAATAGAGAATATTAATATATATTATATAAAAATAAATTGAGTTTAAAAAAACGAAATTAAGAAAAATAACATACAAAAATATAAAAAAACTTGACAAACTAGAAAAAAAGTAGTAATATAGTTATGTTTTAAGAAGAAGCATCCACTTCTCACCTTATCTTAAATAAGAGTATAAGGTTAAAATTCAAGAAATAATTTTAAAAATTATAGTGAATTAGTATGTGGATTTGACTTTTTAAAATAAGTCAAATTTTTTTTTGGAGGTGTTTTATTATAAAACAAGAATTGCCTATAAACAGACAAATAAAAGAAAAAGAAGTTCAATTAATTGGAGCTGATGGAGAAAGACTAGGAGTTTTATCTTTAGATAAAGCAATTGAAATAGCAGAAGAAAAAAATCTGGATTTAGTATTAGTTGCTCCAAATGCAAAACCAGTAGTTTGTAAATTAATGAATTATGGAAAATACAAATTTGAACAAGCTAAAAAAGAAAAAGAGTCTAGAAAAAATCAAAAAACTGTTGAATTAAAAGAAATTAGAGTTACACCAAATATTGGTGAACATGATTTTGCTTTTAAAAGCAAAAATGCAAGATCTTTCCTTGAATCAGGTAATAAAGTAAAATTTACTGTAAGATTTAGAGGTAGAGAATTAAATAATACTAAAGCAGGAGAACTTGTTTTAAATAAATTTATTGAAGATTTATCTGATATATCAACAGTTGAGAAGAAGCCATTCTTGGAAGGTAAAACAATGTTTATAATTTTAACAAAAAAAATATAAAAATGAAGGGAGTTTTTCAAAATGCCAAAATTAAAAACAAATAAAGCTGCAAAGAAAAGATATTCTTTAACAGCTACAGAAAAAGTAAAAAGAACAAAAGCTAATAGAAGACATCGTTTAGCAACAAAAACAACAAGACAAAAAAAATCTGGAAAAGTTCAAAATGCTTATGCAGATAAAACTGTTGTTGCAGGAATAAAAAAATTATTACCTTATGGTAACTAGAATAAAATTAGAAGAGAAGGAGTTGAAAATAAATGGCAAGAGTAAAAACAGCAAGAACAACAAGAGCAAGACATAAAAAAGTATTAAAACAAGCAAAAGGATACTATGGTGCAAAACATTATAGATATAGAAATGCAAAACAAGCAGTTATGAAATCTGGAATGTATGCTTATGTTGGAAGAAAAGATAAAAAATCAGATTTTAGAAAATTATGGATAGTTAGAATAAATGCAGCAGCAAGACAAAATGGTTTAACATATAGCAAAATGATAGCTGGTTTAAAGAAAGCTAATGTTGCAATAAACAGAAAAATGTTAGCTGAAATAGCTGTTTCTGATGAAAAAGCTTTTAGCGAATTAGCAGAAATAGCAAAAAAAGCTTAATATATCGAATTTAATATAAAAAAGAGGAATATGTGTTTTGCATATTCTTTTTTTTTTATTAATTTATAAGTTTATTTTATTCTAGACATATAAAATTTAATTTGATAAAATAATATAGATAAAAGGAATTAAGTAGATATAATTACGTATAAAATATTAAAATGAGTAAAATAATAAATAGATTCAAAAGAGGAGAAAAATGGGATTTTTAGATTTTATTAAAAAGAAAGTTTTTGGTAGATTTAATAAAAATAAAGGCTTGCCAAAAGCTAGTAAAGAGCCAATAACAGTAGAGAATATGGTGGTAAATGATATAAAGCAAACTATAAAATCTGAAGAATTTAATAAGCAATTACAAGTTGATTTTTCACCAAAACCACAAACACTGGATTTTGCATTAAGTCAATATGTTTTAGGATTATTATATCAGTATAATAGTGGAGAATATGTGAATTCATATAGAGTATTAACAGGATTATCTGCTTTAAATAATAAAAGTCCAGGAAATAATAAAAAAAATGAAGAAATATTAATAGAAAATATAAAAAGAAATCAAGGTTTAACATTAATTGAACAAAAAGATTCTAAAGGAAATATTGGATTTAATCATGTTATGTCAAAAGCACCAAGAAAAGAACATGATACAAGGGTGTATATTAATTGTAAAAGAGAAAATGTTGCAGAGTTAGCAAATAAATTTATACAAGAATTTGGTGATAAACCATTTTATTTTAAATTCTGCTCAGATAATCAGGCTTCTAAAACTGGAAGATCTGAACAATTCGTTTTTTATACAAATTCAAAATCAGATGAACTAAATACAGTGTTAAGTACAATAGAAAGAACAAAACAAAAGCATCCAAAATTATTTGAAGGTGCTGAAAATACAAATCCATTTATGAAAAACATTTCAGGATATCTAGCTTATGCTCCAGAAGTTGATGATATTTTCATAGGTTTAGATAATAAAAAAAGACCAATTAGTCAAAGTTATAATTCTTTATTAAGTTCAGCTTTAGAAGATTCCTTTACTAATGCTATATGCGATTTGAGTGCAAGAGATTATGAACTTGCTAAAAAAATGGATGGAAAAATTTATGATGAGCCAGCACCCTATATAATACAAGTTTTAGGAGATGTAGTAAATTCACCTGATAGACTTAAAGATTTGGTTCAGAAAATGAAACAAAATTTATCTATGGAAGTTAGTAAAAATCCTAAATTAGATATAAAAGGAATTAATTTTGAAAGAACACAAGAAACAGAACTTGTATATTAAAATTTGAAAATTAATGCTACAAAATGTATAATACTATAATACAATAAAGTATAAAAACTAAAAAATATAGAACTAAAAGTAGAATGAAATTCAGAATATAAAAGTAAAAAAGCTCTGTGCTGTTTTTGACAACACGAGCTTTTTTTATTTCTTTACAAAATACTTGGCCCTTTAGGCTACCGCATATACTTTAGAGTCCATTTCCTTTACAGCTTTTGCTTTTTGAACAAGTTCGGGATGTTCTTTGATAAAAAGCTCAAAGCCTGCGGGTCCGACTTTTTTGTAATAGCGATATAAAGATTCTACGGTGTTCATTGGGAAACACTCCTTTCATAAGTAAAACCAAATTATTAGTGTCTATATAATTATAGCATAGATTTACATAATAGTCAAAATAAAGTGTATAACAAATACCGACAATATTTGATATTTATAGACAAAAAAGAAAAAAACACAGAATAATATGTAAACTTTGAGACTGTAAAAATGATATGAATTGCATGATTAAACAGAATAGCAGAATAAAAATATAATAAAAAATTGCAAAGAATAATAAAAATAAAATCAAAATTGTTTTATATTAATATAAAATTGTTTAATATAAAGTGCATAAAGCTTGAAAAATACAAAGTATTGATATATAATAATTGCTATTAAAATAAAAAGTAAGGAGAGTAAGCTATGGGAGCATACAATTTTAAAGAAGTAGAAGAAAAATGGCAAAAAAAATGGTATACAGAAGGAACTTTTAATGCAAAACAAGATTTTAAAAATAAAAAGAAATGGTATGGATTAATTGAATTTCCTTATCCATCAGGACAAGGGTTACACGTTGGTCATCCTAGAAGTTATACAGCTTTAGACATTATTGCAAGAAAGAAAAGAATGGAGGGATATAATGTTTTATATCCAATTGGTTTTGATGCTTTCGGACTCCCAGCTGAAAACTATGCTATAAAAAATCATGTTCATCCTAAAATTACAACTCAAAACAATATAAAACATTTTAGGGAACAATTAAAATCATTAGGATTTTCTTTTGATTGGTCTAGAGAAATTAATACAACAGATCCAGATTATTACAAATGGACACAATGGATATTTATAAAATTATTTAAAGAAGGTTTAGCTTATAAAGCAACAATGCCAATTAATTTTTGTACAGGATGTAAAGTTGGTTTAGCAAATGAAGAAGTTGTTAATGGTGTTTGTGAAAGATGTGGAAGCCCAGTTGTTCAAAAAGAAAAATCACAATGGATGTTAAGAATAACTAAATATGCACAAAGATTAATTGATGATTTAGATGGAATTGATTATTTAGATAAAATAAAGGCTCAACAAAAAAATTGGATAGGAAGAAGCGAAGGAGCAGAAGTAAACTTTAAGGTTGCTTTAACAAAAGATATAAAATTAAATTCAGACTCAAAAGTTGTAGAAGTAAATTCAGAAGATTCTTTATTAATATATACAACAAGACCAGATACAATTTTTGGTGCAACATATATGGTAGTAGCTCCAGAACATGAGCTAATAAAAAAATATGAAGATAAAATAGAAAATATTAATGAAGTAAAAGAATACAAGGAAAAAGCAGCTTTAAAATCAGATTTTGAAAGAGCAGAATTAAATAAAGATAAAACAGGTGTTGAAATTAAAGGAATAAGAGCAATTAATCCTTTAACAAATGAAAGTATTCCTATTTGGATTTCAGATTATGTTTTAATTACTTATGGAACAGGTGCAATTATGGCGGTTCCTGCTCATGATGATAGAGATTTTGAGTTTGCTAAAAAATTTAAACTTCCTATAAAACCAGTTATTATGCCAAAGACTGATTCTAAAGAAGAAAATTTACAAAATGAATTAGAAACTAAATTTGATAATAATTTTTCAGAAACTAATAAGTTAGATAAAGAAATAACAGAGCCATTTACAGATGTTGAAAATGGTATAGCAATAAACTCAGAATTTTTAGATGGACTAAATTCAAAAGAAGCTATAGAAAAAGCGATTAATTATATAGAAGAAAATAAATTAGGAAAGAGAAAAGTAAATTATAAATTACGTGATTGGGTATTTTCTCGTCAAAGATATTGGGGAGAGCCAATTCCAATGGTATATTGTGAAGATTGTGGATGGAATCCTATACCAGAAGAAGAATTACCACTTAAACTTCCAGACATTGAAGACTATGAACCAGGAGAAAATGGAGAATCACCACTTGCAAAACAAACAGAATGGATAAAAACAAAATGTCCATGTTGTGGAAAAGATGCTAAGAGAGAAACAGATACAATGCCTCAATGGGCAGGATCTTCATGGTATTTTTTAAGATATATGGATCCTCATAATGATAAAGAAATTGCTTCAAAAGAAGCTTTAGAATATTGGTCACCTATTGATTGGTATAATGGTGGTATGGAACATACAACACTTCATTTATTATATTCAAGATTTTGGAATAAATTTTTATATGATATAGGAGTTGTTCCAAATAGTGAGCCATATCAAAAACGTACTTCACATGGTATGATTTTAGGTAGCAATGGTGAAAAAATGTCTAAGTCAAAAGGTAATGTTATAAATCCAGATGATATTGTTAAAGAATTTGGAGCAGATACATTTAGAGTTTATGAAATGTTTATGGGTCCTTTTGATCAAACTGCAGCTTGGTCTATGGAATCAATAAGAGGTTGTGGTAAATTCTTAGACAGAGTATGGAATATGCAAGAAATTTTAGTTGATGGTGATGAATATTCAGAAAAACATGAAAAAATGATGCACAAAGCAATAAAGAAAGTTACTTCAGATATTGAAGAAATGAAATTTAACACTTCTGTTGCTGAATTTATGAAGATGACAAATGAATTTTATAAAGATAAAATGATTAATAAAGCAGAATATAAAACATTTTTACAATTATTAAATCCATTTGCTCCACATATAACTGAAGAATTATTTAGTATTTTAGGAGAGAAATCAACTATAAATGAAACACCATGGCCAAAATATGACGAAACTAAAACAATAGATGATGAGATTGAAATTCCTGTTCAAATAAATGGAAAATTAAAAGCTGTTGTTTTAGTTTCTAAAGAAGCAACACAAGAAGAAATAAAAAAAGTTGTTGACAATAACGAAACAATTCAAAATATTTTAAATGGAAAACAAGTTATAAAAGAAATTTATGTAAAAGGAAAAATATATAATATTGTTGTTAAATAATTTGGCTTGAAATAATTAGGGATTATAATTTAAATAGTTGTTTATAAAAGAAATAGGTGCTTCGCATTCGCAAAGCACCTTTATTCATCTTATACAGATTAATGAGTTACATACAAAAATTTCCGGTTTCCAGGATAATTACAATCTGTTTCTGGAATCTGGAGACGTTTCATAAGGTTTAATGATGCTTGATTATTTTCATTTACGAGAAAAATAAGGTGAGAATTACTTGGCATACTTTTAATAAATGCTTGTATTGTTTCAGCCATGTAGCCATTACAGCGGTGTTTTTTGGAAATTACAAGGCTCATGTCAAATTCTTTTTCAAGATTTTGTGTAACAATAAGTGAACCAATTATTTCATGTGTGGACTGTAATTCAATTATAAAGTAAAAATCATGAATAAAGTCCCCATTTGCATAATAAGTGATAATATACTGCTGTGATTCTTCAACACTTTCAGGACTAGCGTATGGGACATACTCTTTAATTGCTTTATCCTGTGTTATCTCATAAAAACTGGTAGCATCTTCAACCTTAAATGGTCTGAGAATTAACCGGTTTGTGTTTATAACAATATAATGACCTCCTAATCTTCATTAATGCAATAAATTATACTACGAATTTATTAAAATATAAAGATTATTATAAAAAAATTTTAAATTAATATTTTAAGTTTGGAATTTGTTTTGCAATATTTTCATAATTTGGAATATATTTTTTTAACATAGTATAAAATTTTTTTGAATGTGTTTTATATTTTAAGTGGCAAAATTCATGATAAACAATATATTCTACTACTTCTTTTGAATACATTACAATATAAGGATTTATTGTGATTGCTTGTAAATCCTGATTGCAAGTAGCAAGAGTAGCAGGTAGTTTTTTTATTTCATAGTCTTCTGGAGCATATCCAAATTCATGTCTTGCTTTTTCCATTATATTTTCAATTTCATTTTCAGCTATTTTAGTATACATTTTTAATAAAATAATATTTAATAAATCTTGATTATTATTTTTTCTATAATTCATAGGAAGATGAATATTTATGCAAGATTTTTCTAAATTTAATTCTGGTTTTTCTATTTTTAAATAGTATATATTAACAGAGTAATTTAACCCAAATATTTTGGTGAATTTTGGCATTAAAGTTTCATCTTTCCCTAGTATAAAATTATCTTTTGTATAACGGCTATTTCTACTTATATTACTATGTTTTACTTTATTAAAAATATTCATTTTTTTATCCTCCTACAAAATAAATGTTCGCAAATATTTGTTTGTTTTATTTTACATTTATAAAAATAAAATGTCAATACTTTTTACGAAAAAATGTTCGATTTTTATTTTTCAATTACTAACATCTCTATTTTGTTCTAAAAAATAATAGGTCTATTTTAGACCTATTATAAATTTTTATTGTTTTTTTATTTTTGGTTTTGAAATAAGAGAGGCGATATAACCAAAGAAAATTGCAGCAGCAATCCCACCTGAGGCTGCTTTTATTCCTCCTGTAAATGCTCCAATTAGTCCAGTTGATGCTACTTCTGTGGTTGCACCTTTAGCAAGTAAGTTTCCAAAACCAGTAAGTGGAACAGTTGCTCCACAACCTGCAAAATCTATTAGATATTTATACAGGCCAAGTCCACCTAAAATAACACCTGTGGTTACATAAATTACTAAAATACGTGCTGATGTTAGTTTTGTTTTATCAATTAAAATTTGTCCAATTACACATATTAGTCCACCAACTATAAATGCTTTTAGAATTAAATACCAATCCATAATAATCCTTTCTAAAGTTCAATGCTTATAGCATGAGCAATACCAGGAATGGATTCTCCTTGTTGTGTTGAAGTAGAATTCATTAATGCTCCTGTTGCTATCATTAAAACTTTTTTATATTTTTTTTCTTGCAACATTTTATATACATATCCTGAGAATACTGAGGCTATACAACCACAACCTGACCCTCCAGAATGAGTATCTTGTTTGTCTTTGTCAAAGATTAATACACCACAATCATTGTAATTTGCTTTTATATTATAGCCTTTAGAACTTGCTAAATCTATTAATATATCTTTTCCAATATGACCTAAATCTCCTGTAAATATTGCATCATAATAACTTGGATTTCTACCAGTATCTTTAAAATGTGAGATTAAAGTGTCTTCAGCGGCTCCAGCCATTGCAGCTCCCATATTATTTGCATCTTTTATTCCCATATCAACTATTTTACCTGGTGTAAAACTGGTGATAAATGGTCCATTGCCAGTTTTTGTAAGAACTACAGAACCTGCTCCAGTTACAGTCCACTGACTTGAAGGTGGACGTTGATTTCCAAGTTCTAAAGGAAATCTAAATTGCTTTTCTGCACTACAAAAATGACTAGAAGCAGAACATATTACATTTTCAGCAAAATCACCATCAATAAAACTAGAGGCAACAATCATAGATTCTACAAAAGTAGAACATGCTCCAAATAATCCTATAAAAGGAATATTAATTTCCCTTAAACCAAAAGATGAAGCAATACATTGATTTAATAGGTCACCTGCAAAACAAAAGTCTATTTGATTTGATGGAATTCCTGATTTAGAAATTGCCATATTTACAGTTTCTTTAACAATTTTACTTTCTGCTTTTTCCCAACTTTTTTCACCCCAAAATTCATCTTCTAAACATTGGTCGAAAAATTGATGAAGAGGACCAGCTTTTTCTTTAGGACCAACTATAGAAGCAGTAGAGGTAATATTTATTGGATTTGATAATATATAACTTTGATTACCAACTTTTTTTATAACAATCACTCCTTAAAATATAATTTTTATCTAAAATAAATTTCAAAGCTAAACGGATTCTAATGTAACTGGACTAAAAAATAAGTAGAAAACTAAATCAGTTAGCTAAACTAAAATTAAGCTTTGAGTATTAAAAATAATGTAAATAATACCAATAATAATACTTGAAGAAATTCCATATACTAAAACAGGACCTGCAACAGTAAACATTTTTGCACCAACTCCCATTACATAACCTTCTGATTTATATTCCATAGCCGGTGAAACTATAGAATTTGCAAAACCTGTAATTGGAACTAAAGAACCAGCTCCTGCAAATTTTCCAATTTTATTAAATACATTAAGGCCGGTCAAAAATGCACTAGCAAAAACTAATAACATGGAAACAATTGTATAAGAATTTGTTTCATCTATTCCACGTATTTTGCACATTTCAAATATAATTTGTCCAATAGCACAAATTAATCCACCAACCCAGAAAGCATTAAAACAATTTTTTAAAATAGGTGAATTTGGCGTTTTATCATCTACATAAGTTTGATATTCTTCCTTACTTTGTATAGGTTTCAAAATAATCATCTCCTTTTTATAAAGCTGGAAATTACAAATATTTTTATTCCCAGATGTGATTATATTTTCCACAAAATACATTTATTATTCATATAAATTTCATAATTTATTAATAAAATTTCAAAGTAAAATTAAAATACAAAAATAAAAAAGGAGTTTACTATAAATTAAATTATAGTGTGAAAATTATGGATAAATATTTAAACTTATTAAGTAAAACTTATAAAAATATTCAAGAAGTAAGTGAAGAGATTATAAATCTTCAAGCTATTTTAAATCTTCCTAAAGGAACAGAATTATTTTTAAGTGATATTCATGGAGAATATGAAGCTTTTATTCATATTCTTAATAATGGTTCAGGTATTATTAAAAGTAAAATAGAATATATTTATGAAAAAACTTTGACAGAAGAGGATAGAAAAGATTTAGCAACTTTAATTTACTATCCAGAAGAAAAACTAAATTTAATAAAAAAAGAAAAATCTAATTTAAACGAATGGTACAGAATAACTTTATATAGGTTAATTGAAGTAACCAAAGCTGTTAGCTCAAAATATACCCGTTCTAAAGTAAGAAAAGCAATGCCTAAAGGTTTTGATTATATAATTGATGAATTAATACATCTTCAAGGAGATGATAATAATAAAGAGCAATATTATAATCAAATAATTGAAAGTATAATTGACTTAAATAGGGCTGATGATTTTATAGTAGCTATTTCAGAATTAATAAAAAGAATGGCAATAGATCATTTACATATTGTTGGAGATATTTATGATAGAGGACCTGGTGCTCCAATAATTGTGGATAAACTAATGAATTTCCACAGTTTGGATATAGAATGGGGAAATCATGACATTTTATGGATGGGTGCTGCAAGTGGAAATGAAGCATGTATTGCAAATGTTGTTAGAATTTGTAGTAGATATGATAATTTAGCAACTCTAGAAGAAGGATATGGAATAAATATAAGACCTCTTTCTATTTTTGCATCAGAAACCTATAAAAATGATGAATGTAAAGCATTTTTGCCTAGAAATAAAGAAGTATCTAAATATAGCAATACTGATAAAATAATTTTATCTAAAATACAAAAAGCTATGGCTGTTATTCAATTTAAAATAGAGGGGCAACTTATAAAAAAACATCCAGAATATAAGATGAAAGATAGACTGTTATTAGATAAGATGAATTTAGAAAAAGGAATAGTAACAATAGATGGAAAAGAATATAAATTAAATGATGTTAATTTTCCAACAATAAATTCTAAGAATCCTTATAAATTAACAGAGGAAGAAAAAGAAATTATAGATAGATTAAAGATTTCATTTATGCATAGTGAAAAATTAAATAGACATATAAATTTTTTGTATGCAAAAGGACACATGTATCAGAATTTTAACTCAAATGTATTATTTCATGGTTGTATCCCAATGAAAGAAAATGGGGAGTTTGATAAAGTAGAACTTTTAGGTAAAGCATTAAAAGGAAAAGAATTATTAGATAATATAGAAAATATAGCACATAAGGCTTTTTTCGGAGAAAAAAATGAAACAAATCAAGAAGCAGTAGATTTAATGTGGTATTTTTGGTGTGGACCTAAATCACCTCTATTCGGAAAAGATAAAGCAGCAACTTTTGAGAGATATTTTATTGATGATAAACAATTACATAAAGAACATAAAAATCCTTATTATACATTGATAAACGAGGAAGAAATATGTAATAAAATTTTAGAAAATTTTGAAGCAGATATAGAAGAAGGACATATAATTAATGGACATATGCCAGTAAAAGCTAAGGACGGAGAAAGTCCAATAAAAGCAGGAGGTAAAGTTATCGTAATAGATGGAGGTTTTGCAAAAGCATATCAACCAACTACTGGAATTGCAGGTTATACTTTAACATATAATTCTCATGGATTAGTACTTGCGATGAATGAACCTTTTGAATCTAAGTGTAAAGCAATTGAAGAAGGTTTAGATATTAGAACTCAAACAATTCTTAAAGAGAATATTATAAAAAGAAAAAGAGTTGCAGATACTGATATAGGAAAAAAATTACAAGAAGAAATTGATGATTTAAAACAACTTTTAGTAGCATATAGAGAAGGAATTTTAAAAGAGCAAATTTAAAAATAAATTTGCTCTTTAACTTATATTACTTTTTAATTACATTTGTATTTATAGTATAGCAAATATATTGACTTTTTTTGTAAAAAAATATATAAATATACATATATATTAAAATAAAATGTGATATTTTTGACATAATATTATTAGTTTGTTATATGTAAAACAAAGGAGAAAGTAATGTTAAGTTGTTTAGGAATTTATATAGATAAAAACTTAATAAAATATGCTAAAGTAAAAAAAACAAAAGATTCTTATAAAATTGAAGCGTTTAATGTTGAAGTTTTTGAAAATTTAGAAGAAGCATTAAATAAAATTATTGCTGAAACTAATAGTTATAAAACTCCTATTTGTATAAACATATCTAATGAACTTTATAATTATTTTGATGTTTTTTCTATGCTTGAAAAAAAAGATATTACTAAATCTTTAGAAATCGAATTCGAAATGTTATGTAGTAAAAAAGGATATGATGAATCAGCTTTAACTTCTAGATATATTTTAAGAGAAAATAAACAAGATTTTGATAAATATAAAGCTATATATATTTCTACAAATAAAAAAGAAATAGAAAAAAATTCAAAATATTTATCTGATTATAAGCTTGTAGCAATGACACCGGTATCAACAAGTATAACAAATTTATTAGATACTGCAGAAAATGAAAATATTGCAATAATTAATATTGAAAATGAAACCAAAATAACCACTATTATAGATGGGGAAATTTATAGAATAGATGTATTAAATTCTGGTATGGAAGAAGTTATAGAAAAGATAAACCATATTGAAATGTCTTGGAAAAAAGCTTATGAAGTATGTAAAAATATAACAATTTATGGGCATGAAGTTAGAAATATGGATGAAAATGAGTACTTGGATATAGTAATGCCTATTTTATATAAAATTGCAAATGAATCTAAGAAAATTTTAGGAAGTTTTAAAGAAAAGATAGATAAAGTCTATATTACTGGTATTGGTGCAAGTATTAACAATATAGATTTGTATTTTCAAGATTTCTTTAAAAAATCAAAATGTGAAATCCTAAAACCGTTTTTTATTGATACTAATTCTTTAAAAATACCAACTAAAGAATATATAGAAGTTAATTCAGCAATAGCACTTGCTTTAGATGGTTTAGGAGAATTAAACAAAGATTTAAATTTTACTTCAAATTCAAGATTTGATGCTTTTGATTTAGAAACAATAATAAATTCTAAAAATAACTTTGATTTTAAATCAATCTTTAAAGATCCATTAGATTTAAAAGAAAAAATGCTTATAAGAGTTATAGCAGTATTTATTATAATTTCAATTTGTTTTGGTACTTTTGGAGGAATATTATCTAGAAATATCAATAAACAAAAATCAGAAATAAATCAAAAGTTAGCACAAACAACAGAACAAATTGAAAATTTAGATAATCAATTAGAACAAATAAAAAATCATACAAGCACTTATAATGCTTTAATAAATAGTGTAAATTCTACAGTGAATGTTTCACCAAATAGTAAAAATAATAGAATAATTTCAAAAGATGCAATTCCAAATATGCTAAATAAGATAATGTTTATAATACCAAAATATGTTCAAATTATATCTATAGAAAATACATCAAGTAATCATATTGTAATTGAGGCTGTATCCGAAAAGTATGAACAATTAGGATATTTTGTTGCAGCTATTAAAAATGATGGAATGCTAAAAAATATAAAATCAACACCAGGTACAAAAAGTGATTCATTAGTTCAAATTACAATAGAAGGAGATTTGCCATGAGAAAAGCAATATTAATTATATTATTAGTTATAACAGGTATAATTTGTTTTGAAATAATCTTTTTTGGTGTTAAAATAGGAAATTTTCAAATAAATAGTTATTCACAAATAGAAAAAATGAATAGCGAAAGAGAAGATTTGCTTAATAAGCTTAATGAAAAAAATCTTCAAGAGTTTAGCTCAAAAGACTCTGAATTAAAAAAGGCTGTGGAAGAATATCAAAATAAAAAATCTGAATATGATGAACTTGTAAGTCAAGGAAAAATAACAGATATATCAATTAAAAATTCAATAGATCTTTATGATATGGATTTTCTTTGGACAACAATAGGAAATTATGCAACTCAAAAAGGAGTTACATTACAGTTGGATGTTGCAAAAAGCTCAACTTCAACATCAATATCACAAGATTATATCATGTGCGATTTAAGCTTTACAGTCACAGGTGATTATATAAATATTACAGATTTTGTATATAGTATTGAAGATGATGATCAGTTAGGATTTGAAATTAGAAATTTTATGATGGAAAAAGGTGGAGAAAATTTACAAGCAACTTTTATAGTAAAAAACATTCCAATTAATAATACAAATTTGTCATCTGTTCCAACTTCAGCAGTTACAGAATATGATGAAACAGTAGAAGAATAAAGATAAAAAAGTATTACTAAAAGTAATATTTAGAAAGGAATGATTTTACAATGAATAAAAAAATAGTAAAAGAAGTTTTTATAATGATATTACTGATTTTAGTTATATTATTTGTAATAGGCTTATTATTTTATGATCTTATACCTTTTAAAGAAGATATAACTTCTGTGGAGTATAAACCAGATGAGGAAGTACTTAAAGCAGTTGAAGAAATTCAAGGAAACACGAATCAAGTAACTTCAAATGAAGATGCTCTTTTAAAATCTTATAGTATAGACAAAGAAGATTTAAATATATATGCAAATCAAAAATCTTATGAAAGTGGAAAACAAGATCCTTTTGCAGAATATTCTGAACCAATAGAAGAAACTACTAGAACAGAAACTGCAAGTGGAATACCTAATAATGCAAATAATAATAGTCAGATAGTTTTTGAAAATAGCGAAGAAACGCAAAGTGATATAAAACAAAGTAGTAATTCCCAAAATGTTGTAAAAAATGAAGAAAATAAGAATGAAGTAGAAAATACACTAAATGAAGAAAATTCAACAACAGGAACGTTTTTTGAAAATAAAAACTCAAAATAAGTATTAGTAAGAAATTTTATTGAATGATTTAAATTTAAATATAATAAAAAATATAATAATGAGGAGAAATGAAAATGAAATCACAAAAAGGCTCATCTATAATAAGATTTGTAATAATAATGATACCTGTAATTCTAATAGCTGGTGTTGTAATATTTGTTGCAGTTGATAGTGGAGTATTTTTAAGTAATACAAAAGATACAGTAGAATTTGTTGAAAATGGAAATTTAAGTGCTAATGAGATAATTGTAAATAGAAAATAAAATATAAAAACTATCAAAAATAGGCATATGCATTTTTAATTAATGTATATGCCTATTTAAGATTATATAAAATAATTAGGTAAAATAAAAAGATTTGGAAAAAGATATGAAGAAATTTTTAGAAGAAAAGGGAATAGTTTCTTTAGAAATATTGTTTTCAATAATTATAATTATTGGTATAATATTTTTAGGAATTATAGTATGTGTAAAAATTAATGCGGAAACTAAAAAAATTAATCAAAATGCAGAAGCTTCAAGAATTGCTATTAATATTTTAGAAAGTATGAATTCAAAGACTTATAGTGAATTTGAAGAATATATTAGTGAGCTTTCAATTGTAGGAATGACAAAAAGAATAGTTGACAATACTCAATATATTTCTGTTTCAGGAGATTATGTAGAAGATAAATTTTTTAATACAGAAATTCCAAAAGGCTATGATGTAGAAATAAAAATTGGGTCTTCAGGAGAAAATTTTAATGAATCTAGAGAAGTGGAAATTTTAATAAAATACTTGGTTGCTGGAAATGAAGAAAAGTATGAATTATCTACTGTTTTAGAACATGATATAATAGGAGAATGTAATAGACCAATTATTTCAGAAGATTATTTTAATGATATAAATATTAGTTTGGACGATTATGAAGTAATTCCAATAAAATATTCTTATGATAAAAAGTCTTATATCACTACAACTATGAATGATATAGAGTGGTATAACTATTCAGCAAAAGTTTGGGCAAAAGTTTTAATATTTTTAAAAGATGGTGATGACCTACAAAGTCAATTTATAGATGAATATGGTACAGTAAAAAATAATATAAATTATAATAATTCTGAAGTAAATATAAGTAATTATATATATGTATGGATACCCAATTTTACAATTTCAGATGAAATTAGTTACTTTAGATATAAATCAACTAAAAACATTATAAAACAAGATTTTTTATATGTTGATAGTAAATATCTTCATATTAATAGAATTGCAGAAGAAGTAAAAGATATTTCTAAAGATTGTAACTTTGATGGTAAATATGGTGTATGGAGAAAATTAGGAGATGAAGATGATATATATTATATGAACTTTAATCTCACAAAATATGCACCAATAAATTTATACTATTAAAACTTTGAGATAATTAAAATTTATAGAAAGGAGGAAATATGTCTAGTTTTGTATGTAAGGTATTAACACCGCAAGGGCAAGTTATAAAAGTTAAGATGGTTGAAAGCGATAAAATTTCTTGTTTAAACAAATTAAAAAACAATGGAATGACTCCAATTAGTGTAAAAAATACTTTTACTATAAAAAGTAAATTAAAAAGAACAGCAAAATTGAAAAAAAAGTCAAAAGGAAATTTTAATAATATATTATTTGGAATATCTAACAAAATTGAAATTGAAGAAATAAAGAAATTCACGCAAGAATTTTCACTATTAAAAAAGTCTAAGTTTACTAGTAGTCATGCTTTAATAACTATAATTAATAATACTGAAAATGAAAGCTTCAAGGATATTTTGCGTGAAATTTTAAAAAATGTTGAACAAGGAAAATTTATGTACGAAGCTATGGAAAAGTATTCTGATGTATTTCCTTTTATATATGTCAATTTTATAAAAATGGGAGAAATTTCTGGAAAGTTTGATGAAAGTTTAGAAAATGCAATAAATTATTTAGAAAATGAAGAGGAATTAAAAAATAAAATACAAAAAATAATTATACCTAATCTAATGGTTTTTTTAGGTATTATAGTTTTAACAATAATTTCACTTTTTATAGGAATACCAGTACTCCAAAACATATTTTTAACAAATGGAACTTATATTACAGTACCAAGTAGTACACTTATATTAACAGAATTTATTAGTAAGATAATTAATCACTGGTTTTTAATAACAATTATTATAGCAATTTGCATAGCTTTAATAATAAAATATTTACATACAGATAATGGAAAATATAAATTGGATTATATAAAATATACTAATCCTATTTTTGGAAAAGCTAAATATTTAATTGATTTTTCAAAATTATTAAAAACTTTATATATAAATATGCAAAATAAAATGAGAATTCAGGACGCATTAGAAGTTAGTAAAGATGTAGAAAAAAATACATATATGATAGATACTTTAGAAAAATCTATTAATAATATTTATATTGGAAAATCTTGGTTAGAACCTTTTGAAAATGAAAAAATTTTAAGTCCAATAATTATTGAGATGCTAAAAAAGAGTTCAAATAACAAATTAATTGATATAACAGAAAAAGTAATTAAATATGTAGATTTTGAAATAGAGAACCAAATAAACAGATTACTTAAAATATTGCCAATGATTTCTTATGGAGTAGTAGGAATTGCGATTTTGATTTTTACAGTTGTTATCTTAATTCCTTGTATACAAGTATACTTAGGGGGATTTTTATTTATCTAAAAAGGAGAAAAAATATGAAAATAGGAATTGATTTAGGTGGAAGTCATATAGGAATAGGTTTAGTTGAACAAAATAATTTAAAAGCAGTAGTTGATAAATTTTTTACGCAAGAAGATAGAAAAAATATTGAAACTGCAATTTTAAATAATATTGATGAACTAATAAATAAAATATTAGAAGAAAATGAACTTTCAATAAAAGATATTGAAAAAATAGGAGTTGCTTCTCCTGGAACTGTAACTAATGGACATATAATTTCTTGGAATTTAGGCCTAAAAAATTTTGATTTACAAACTAAGTTAATAGAAAAATACAATTTGCCAGTAAAAATTAGAAATGATGGAAAATGTGCAGCATTGGCTGAAAAAAAATATGGTGCTATGAAAAACTATGATGATTGTGTTTTTATAAATATAGGAACTGGAATTGGTGGAGCAGCGTTTATTGATGGCAAGCTTTTAGAACCAAAGAGATTTTCAGGCTTTGAATTTGGACATATTACACTAGTAAAAGATGGTTTAGAGTGTACTTGTGGAAAAAAAGGTTGTTTTGAAAGATATGCTTCAATTAAAGCATTAAAAACTAGAATAACAAATACTTTAGGAATAGATGGAACAGATATTTCTGGACAATATTTAAGAGAAGAATTAATGGTTAAATATCATGATGAAGTACAAGATGATATAAATGAATTTATAGATTATTTAAGAATTGGAGTATGCAATTTGATTGATATTTTTGAGCCAGAAATAGTTTGTTTTGGTGGAAGTTTTTCATATTATGAAGGACATCCAGTACTAAATAAATTAATTGAAGAAATAAATAAACCAGAATCTACTTTTAATAAATCAAGTGTAAAAATTGTAACAGCAGAGATGAAAAATGATGCAGGAATAATAGGTGCGACAATCGATTTTTAGCAAATTTTGTCGAACGAAAATATTTGCTAAAATTTGACTAAATTTACATAAAGTGGTATAATAATATGTACGTGGAAAATATTAGAAGCTGTTTCCACTCCCATACGTATAAACTTTTGACAAATAACAAGGAGGAAAAAAAGATGGGAAATTACAATGTTGAGCTGTACTATGACAAGGAGAGCAAGAGCCGCGTGTTCTATGTTCGCCCTTTTTCAAAGGAACTCAAGGATGATTTGGATCGGTTGATTGTGGACGCACAGAAGGTGGCAGAAAATGTCAGTATTTCCGAAAAGGACGGCACTTATGCCATCAAGACAACGTCTGAAGACGGATTCATGGAAAGATTCTGGGGAATTCTCTTCAGAAGATTTATGTCTGAATCCAAGCGCGTGTGCATCGATCCTATTACGGAAGAAAAGTACTATGTGCTGATTTTCTCTCCGGAGTTTATCAAGCCTTGTGCGCGTAAGCTCGCTGCGTAAACAGCAATCAGTCTGTTGACCAAAAGATAATTTAAGGAAACCAGACTGTGAATCTTGTAGTATGCAAGAAAAAAATGAGAGTCCTCGTTATGGGGGCTCTCATACTTTTATATTTATTTGCGTTTTATAATATTTGACATAATTAAATAAAAATAGTATAATATTAAACAGTATTAATGAGATTTATATAAAAACAAAAAATTACTTTGGAAAATATAAAAAGAAATGTTCGGAATAAAAATTAAATATTGTTAAAAAATATATTAGGGATAAGGAGATAGACATCTTTAATATTTAAAAATAAAATTTAATGTGAATTTTATTTAATTTGGTACGGGTTAAACAATATTTATATATTAAAAAAATAATCGGAAATTAAAATTAAGCAATATTTTCTATTTATAGTCTAGTAATAGGCTTTTTTTAAGTGTGTTTTAATAAAAAACATTATTAATCAATAATAAAATATAATTTTAAGTTATTTATATAAACTTATATACGGAAAAATAAATAAGGAAAGGAGAGTATATTAAAAGATCGTTTGTTTAATATACGAAATGTTATGGAGGAAAATAGAAAATCAAATGAGAAAATCGGTACACCAATAAGAAAACGTACTCAAAGTGCAAAAAAAACTAAAGTTACAAAAAAAAGCACAGCTACTAAAAAAAATAAAGTAGCCCAAAATGTTAAAGCATTAGAAATAAAAAAATCTAATTCTTTAAATGTTGTAGAAGATAAAAATAAAAAAGAAAATAGAATGCCTACAACAGTAAAAAGAAAAAAACATTTAATGAAAATTCAAGAAAAGCAATTACCAGCAATAAATGAAGATTTTAGCTTTAAAAAAGAAAACTTAAAAATAATACCATTAGGTGGGATTGAAGAAATTGGAAAAAATATTACTGTATTTGAATATGGTAATGATATTGTTTTAGTAGATTGTGGAGTAGCTTTTCCAGAAGAAGATATGTTAGGAATTGATTTAGTAATTCCAGATTTTTCTTATTTAGAGAAAAATAAAGAAAAAATAAGAGGCTTAGTTGTAACACATGGCCATGAAGATCATATAGGTTCTATAGCTTATTTATTAAAACAAATAAATGTACCTATTTATTCTACTAAATTAACAATAGGATTAATATCAAATAAATTAGAAGAACATCATTTATTACAAACAGCGAAATTAAATGTTGTAAAACAAGGACAAACAATAGTGCTTGGAAAAATGAGAGTGGAATTTATAAGAAGTTGTCATAGTATTCCAGATTCAGTAGCACTTGCAATTCATACACCAGTAGGAACAGTAGTTCATACAGGAGATTTTAAAATAGACTATACTCCAATAGATGATCAAAAAATTGATTTAGGACGTTTGGCCGAACTTGGAAATAGAGGTGTTTTAGCTTTACTTTCAGATAGTACAAATGCTGAAAGAAAGGGATATACTATGTCTGAAAGTACAGTTGGAGAAGTTTTTGACAAACTATTTTTAAATTGTAAAAAAAGAATAGTTATTGCAACTTTTGCTTCAAATATGCATAGAATTCAGCAAATAGTAAATTCAGCAGTTGCTAATAATAGAAAAATAGCAGTTTGCGGAAGAAGTATGATAAATATGATTAATACTTCTGTAGAGCTTGGTTATATAAATGCACCTAAAAATGTATTTATAGATATAGATATGATAAAAAATTATACTGATGATCAATTAGTAATTATTACAACAGGAAGTCAAGGAGAACCAATGTCAGCACTTACAAGAATGGCAAATGGAGAACATAGAAAAGTAAATATAAATTCAAATGATTTAGTAATAATTTCTGCAACTCCTATTCCAGGAAATGAAAAATTCGTTTCAAAAGTAATTGATGACTTAATGAAAATTGGTGCAGAAGTAGTATATAGTGCGTTGGCAGATGTTCATGTTTCAGGACATGCATGTCAAGAAGAACAAAAATTAATGCTATCTTTAGTAAGACCAAAATTCTTTATTCCAGTTCATGGAGAATATAGACAATTAATAGCGCATAAACATACAGCAGAACTTATGGGAATTCCAGAAGAAAATATAATGCTGTTAAAAAATGGTAGAGTTTTAGAATTAAATGAAAAAGAAGCTAAATTTACTGGTAATGTTCAAGTAGGTAAAGTTTTTGTTGATGGATTAGGTGTAGGAGATGTTGGAAATATTGTTTTAAGAGATAGACAACATTTATCACAAGATGGTTTAATAATTGTAGTACTTACAATGGATCAAACAGGTAATGTAATAGCAGGACCAGATATAATATCAAGAGGCTTTGTTTATGTTAGAGAATCAGAAAATTTAATGGATGAAGTAAAATCATTAATAAATGTTGAATTAATGAAATGTGTGGATAATCATATTACTGATTGGTCTACAATAAAATCAAGTATTAGAGATACTCTAAGAGACTATATATTCCAAACTACAAAAAGAAATCCAATGATTTTGCCAATTATTATGGAAGTTTAATAAAATGAGTAATGCCAAGATTTATATGTCTTGGTATTATTTTTTATATAATATGAAGTGACTTTAAATTTCTTGCTATATATAAAAAGATATATTTTTTATGAGTTATATATCAAAAATGTAGGCGAAAATAAAAGAATAAAAATATTAATGATATAAATAATATTTTTATGAGTGATGAAGAAATTTTTAAATTATGGAGATCAGGACTTAATAAAGATATTGTAGCAAAAATTTATATGAAGAGTTATAATCAAAGAGTAAAAATAATTAGATTGGATATAAGAAATAGAAAAGTAAAATTTTTAACATATTATGAAGCATTAAATAAAGTGGAGAAGATAATATTAAAAAATATAAAAAAATACTAGGATTTATAAACAAATTAATTTAAAATGAAATTTATATAAAATGTGAAATTTTATAATTTGTTTAAGTTAAAATAGAAGAGGAGAAAATATGATTAAAAATTTAATATTTGATTTAGATGATACTATAATAAAAGATGAGAAAGAAGATAGTGAATGCTATAAGGAAGCCTTAAAAAATTGTGGATATAGTGAAGAAAAATATTATGATATTTATGAGGCAATAGACGAATATGATAAACTTATTACAGAAGATAATATGTATTATGATAAAACAGAAATGCTAAAAACAATAAATAAATTATTACATACTAATTATGATATGAAACTAATTGACGAAATACTTAAACTTTCTGGAAAATATTGGACCAAAAGAGTTATTATAGATGAAAAGACCATAAGGAAATTATCAGAAAAATTTAATTTATATGTATATACTAATTATTATACTGAGGTTCAAGAAAATAGATTAAGAAATATTGGTTATTTAAAATATTTTAAAAAGGTTTTTGGTGCAGATAAATATGGTAGTAAAGTTTTTAAAAAAGCTTTTGAAAAAGTTTTAAAAGAAATTAATGCAAAGCCAGAAGAATGTATAATGATTGGTGATGATAAATCTAGAGACATATTAGCAGCAAATAATGTAGGAATGAAATCGATTTTATATGACTACACAGGAGAAAAAAGTAAAAAAATAGTTGATGTAAAAGATTATATTGTTATAAGAGATTTTGATAAAATTTTTGAAGAGCTAGAAAATTTGAAAATTATGTAAATATATGGTATAATTAAAAAATGCAGTAGTTTGAAAAAACCGAAAAGGAGAAGGAGAGATTACTTATGATGAAATACTTAAAGAAACACCCAGAAATTTTGTTTACGATTTTATTTGTGGCTTTTATAGCTGCTGCAGAGTTATCAAATGTTTCAGGGTGGCTTATGATACCGTGTGTTCGGCTAGTGCTTCATGCGATATCGGCCTTCACTCTTGTACTATTTTATAATATGCTAGGTCTTAGCATATTATGTGTTGTACGGGAGTTGTTCGGAATTTGGGCAGTTGCCATAGGGTGCTTGAAAGGATTTAGAGTTACAAAAGTTTTACGTAAAGTAGCTAGTTTAGTGATGTGTATGATTTGTCCTTTTACAGGAACGATTTCATATATATATCATTCATATTACTGGGAGAATTTGCAAGCTATTGAATTTAGTAGGGCAATTCAGTTAGATCAGCTTACAGTAGATATAGTATTTTCTATTATTGGTTGTATTGTCTGGATAATCTATTTTAACCAATGGGCTAAAATTAAATATGGAATATCAGTAAATCATGCGAGACACTTAATAAATGAGGCTTTAATATATATCGAGGAAACGGTAATATTTGAATCTAACGAGAGATTAGATGATAAAGTGAATCGCATTATGCAATATGCATACATTATCTTAATACTAACAATCCCTATTTGGGCAATTCCAATATTTATAGCTCTAATTGTACTTCTAGCTTTTATACCTGCATGGGGAATAACTGCCTGATTTAAAGCAGCCTATTGAGTTAACACTCTGGCTGCTTTTTCTATGTTATATTATAATTTTTTTATAATAAAATTATAAAAATTCTATAAATATAAAAAATAAAAGTACTAATAATTGAAAATTACTAATAACTTTGTTATAATAATAAATACTAATTTAAAGAGAAAGAATATATTATAAAAATATTTAGTGAGGAGAATAAAATGGATAATAAAGATTTAGCAAATTTAATATTTCCAAATGTAAAAGGTTATAAATATTATGAAGAGAAATATCCACCAAGACAGCTACCGGAAGGAGCACAAGTTGTAAGATATGCACCAAGTCCTACAGGATTTGTTCATATTGGAGGCTTATATCAAAGTTTAATAGCTAAAAAACTAGCTAAACAAACGGGAGGAGTATTTTTCGTAAGAATAGAAGATACAGACCAAAAAAGAGAAATTGAAAATGGTGCTGAACAGATTCTTCAAGCCTTAAAGGATTATGATGTATATCCAGATGAAACAATAAATTTAGATGGAACAGATAATGGAAATTATGGTCCATATATGCAAAGTAAAAGAAAAGATATATATCAATCTTATGCTAAAAAACTTTTAGAAGAAGGAAATGCATATCCTTGTTTTTGCTCTGCAGAAGATTTAGATAAAATTAGAGAAAATCAAGAGAAAGCAAAAGAAAGAACAGGATATTATGGTAGATGGACAAAATGTAGAAATATGCCAGTAGATATGGCAATAGAAAAAATTAAAAATGGAGATCCATATATTATAAGATTTAAATCTCCTGGAAATCCTGACAAAAAAATAAGACACAAAGATATTATAAAAGGAAGCATAGAATTTCCAGAAAATGACCAAGATATTGTAATAATAAAATCTGATGGACTTCCTACATATCATTTTGCACATGCTGTTGATGATCATTTAATGGGAACAACTTTAGTAACAAGAGGAGATGAATGGGTTGCTTCTGTTCCTTTACATTTACAATTATTTTACGTATTAGGATTTAAAGCTCCTAAATTTGCTCATACAGCTGCTTTAATGAAGCAAGAAGGAGAATCAAAGCGTAAATTAAGTAAAAGAAAAGATCCTGAGGCTGCTGTAAGTTATTATAAAGAAGTAGGAATACCAAAACAATCAGTACTAGAATATTTAATGAATATAGCTAATTCAAATTTTGAAATATGGAGAAAGCAAAATCCAGAAAAATCGATGTATGATTTTGATTTCGACTTAAAGAAAATGGGAGTAAGTGGAGCATTGTTTGATATGGTTAAAATGCTTGATGTATCCAAAAATGTTATTTCAAAATATTCAGCAGAAGAAGTATATGATGCAGTATATGAATGGGCCAAAGAATTTGATAAAGAATTATTTGATATGTTATCTAATAAAGAATATTCATTAAAAGTTCTTGGAATAGAAAGAGGTAATGTTAAACCAAGAAAAGATATTGCAAAATGGTCAGATGTAAAAAATATAATTTACTATATGTATCCTGAAAAATTTGATAAAAATGGAGAGTTTGAATATCAAAAAGTTTCAGATGAAGAAGAAATAGAGAAAATAGTAAAAACATATTTTGAAAAATATTATGATGAAAATGATGATAAACAAACATGGTTTAATAAAATAAAAGATTTATCAGAAGAATTAGGATATGCAAGAGAAGTAAAAGAATTTAAAGCAAATCCAGAATCTTATAAAGGACATGTAGGAGATATTAGCACAGTAATTAGAGTAAAATTAACAGGCAGAAGCAACACACCTGATCTTTATGAAATAATGCAAGTATTAGGAAAAGAAGAAATTCTAAGAAGAATTTAACAATATTAAAATTTTATTAAAAATTGAATTTTAAAAATATAGATAAAAAGATAAAATTAATATTTAACTTAGTAAATATAGTTAAAAGTAAAATAAAAACTGTAGTAAAAAATATAAAAGTAGTTATTAAAGTTAAATTAATAACTACTTTATTTTGTATCTCAAAAACAATAAAGTTAAAATATATATTTTTAATAGAATACTTTTATAAAAGTGTTAAAATTTCTAATATATACGAAGAGATTTGGTTGTTAGAAGAGCGAATTTATGATATAATATATATGTAACTCGTAGACGCAGAGAATAGAAGGAGGTTTTAGTATGAGAATCTTTTCTCGTAAATCTCGGGGCACAAAAGAAATAGAACCAGAAATTTCTGAAAAGAGAATTTCCCCGAGAGAAGAATTTGAGCGTCAGCTCTTCATCGACATCAAGTTCAAAGATTATACAAAGGAGAATGTAGTAACTCAAGAAATAAAGGATACTGCATATGAAAAACTCCAGCTGGGTAAGCTTACAGAATATTTGGACAACAAATTTCCAGATAAAGAACTCAGTATTAATGTCAAAAGAACTAATTATGTTATTAAAGGAACTGTAAGTATTCGCAATCCTTGCAAAAAAAAAGAAGAGAAGATGCTTATTTTCAAATCTCATGCTGTTTTGGAAGTTGCCTTAGGGCAACTTCTAAATGAAAACAGCGACTAAAAGTAAAGAAGGTAGTTATGGAATATAATATTGGAGATATAGTAAAAACAAAAAAGCAACATCCATGTGGAAGTAAAGCATGGGAAATAACAAGAATTGGAGTTGACTTCAAACTAAAGTGTTGCAAGTGTGGGCACGTAGTTATGCTTCCTAGAGAAAAAGCATTGAAAGTTATTGTAAAAAAATTATAGTTACTTAAAAAGGATAGAACAAAGTTAGACATTAAGCGCAAAATATGAATAAAAATACAAATGCAAATCAAATCAAATCAAATATAATTATAAGAATCTATAAGAAAACTAATGAGATAATATTACTAAAACTATTTACAAATTTAAAAAATATGATATAATACTAACCATAGTAAAAGACGTATGATTAAGAATTAAGTAATAAAGAAACTTTTTGTAGAGAGTCTGTGGTTGGTGAAAACAGAAAAAAGTCTTTATGAAATCTACTCTTAAGATGTTTCTAGAAAACTAGACCGAGTTGTTGCAGGTTATAGCAATAAAATAAGAAATTAAAGAAAAAATTCTTTAATAAAAAAGGTGGTACCGCGATATATTCGCCCTTATACATTGTATAAGGGCGTTTTTTGTATAAAAAATAAAGGGGGAAAAGATTATGGAAACAGTAAAAATTGGAAAAGTTTACAGACACTTTAAAGGAAATTATTATTTTGTAGAAAATGTGGCTTTAGATTCGGAAAATAAACAAAGAATGGTAGTATATAAACCATTATATGATAGGAAAGATTCTATGATATGGGTAAGACCTGAAAAAATGTTTTTAGAAGAAATTCCAGATAGACCGGATAATATAACAGGTCAAAAACATAGATTTGAATTGGTAGAAGATTTATCAAAAGACTATATAAAAAATAAATAAATATAAGGGGATCTATATGGAAAAAGTTGAGGTAGGAAAAAAGTACAGACATTTTAAAGGTCATGAGATAGAAGTTTTAGGAATAGCGAAACATTCCGAAACTTTAGAAAATTTAGTTATTTATACACACTTGGGAACTGGAGATATGTGGGCAAGACCAGAAGAAATGTTTTTAAGCAATGAAGATGTAAGTAAAAAAAATGGCAATATAACAGGACAAAAACATAGATTTGAATTAATGGAAAATTAAAAATATAAGTAATAAATTAAAAAGACAGTAGGTAATATGTCAATAGAAAAATAAAAAATTTTTCAAATATTTT